>JASFEA010000268.1:0-3000 GCA_050125095.1 bacterium | reverse complement strand
CCTGCTGGGCCACTTGTTCGACTGTGAGCTCCTCTATTACATAGCATTACGGGATGGCGACCTGGTCGGAGCGATCGGCAGTGAGTATGATGAGGAGCTCATGCGGGCCTGGTTACATGGTCCCCACGCGCTGGAGGAAGGCTGGGGGAGCGTAGCTGGAGATCTCTATGACATGCTATATGAGGCGATGCGGCCGGGCATCAAGCAATGGGACTCCTATCTCAATGTTGAGAACACCAGGGGGCGCAGGTTCTACACTGAGCGCGGATTCAAGGAGAGAGAGGGTGCGAGCTACGAATTCTGGCTGAATTGCGAAGAGCGGGTAACCTCGGGCAATGAGCGTGCCCTGCCTATCGGGGAAGGTCACGTGGCCTCGTTTAAGCTCCTGTATGAGCGGCAATTCCCGGAGGCCTATTACAGCCCCGGCCGTATAATTGATATGATCGGGAAAAGTCATCATGTATTTGTCATCCCGGATGGCGACGAGGTGATGGGATACGTCGTTGCGGTTGTGAGTGAAAATGGGGAGACGGGGGAACTCCAGTTTCTGGGGGTGCGTGACGAATGCCGGGGCAGGGGGTATGGCCGGCGCCTTATCCTGACGGCCATAGACTGGCTTTTTGATCATGCCGGGGTCTCGAGGATATCGTTGAATGTGAATCAAGATCTGGTAGGGCCGAGACGCTTATATGAGAGCGTTGGTTTCAAATTGCGGTTCAAGGGGATAGGGCTGAGGAAGCTCAGGTCGACCGGAGGTCAGTGAGGGGAGAACTGCTGGATCTGATCCAATGGTGTCAGGCGGTCAGTTCTCCGACCGCCTTCATCCCCCGACCGAAACCATAGGGAGGAAGAACTCATGAGACGCGCGATTCAATACATCCTCATTGCGGTCACACTCGCCGCAGCGGTGGTGGCTTCAGTGGCATGTCTTTCATTCGCCGAGGAGGACGGCAGTCCGGTTGTGATCGGAACATATAGAACTCTCCACTCCCGGGTTCTGAATGAGGAACGCACATTGCTGGTCAGCCTGCCCCAGGGCTATGAAGAGGCGAATAACCGCTATCCGGTTCTTTACATTCTGTACGGCGGGCAGGTGCGGGGCTATTTCGCGGATGCGGTGCATATCGTCGACCGCCTCAACGAGTCGACGATGATCCCCGAGCTTATAATAGTCGGGGTCAAGAACGTCGACCGCTATCGCGACAACCTCCCCGTCAACCGGGATGGCGGGGAGGGAGGCGCCGGCAAGTTCCTCCAGTTCTTTACCGAAGACCTCATACCCTTCATAGATGATAATTACAGAACGGAGGACTTCCGTATCCTCCTGGGTCCCCAGGCAGGTGCGGCCTTCGCGCTCTATGCCCTCATGGAGGAGCCCGGGCTCTTCAGGGCCAATATAGTCACGAATCCCTTCTGGACGCGCTCGTCCGCCCGGTACCTCCTGGCGAAGTCGGAGGAGTTTTTCGCCGGGGATGACCCTCTGAACGCCTTTCTGTTCATTACCTGCGAGACTAGCGACGACAACGAAGCCACCATGGCGCTCCTGGACAGCCTTGTGAGTGTAGTCGAGAGCGGGAGCAGAAGCGGTTTCACCTTAATGCTGAATCCCCTCGGGGAAGAGGGGGCCGGTGACTGGATTCCCTCTCCCGGACTGAAGGAGGGACTCAAAGCGTATTTCAAAGCTTACAGGTTCCCGGACGACATGACCGTGGGCGGACTTGAGGACCTGACGGGTTATTACGGGGACCTCTCGGCCCGGTACGGCTACGATGTAGAAATCCCGCAATTCACCCTGATCAGGCGCGGCAATGAAGTAGAGAACAGCGGCAATCTCGACGGGGCCCAGGTAATGTACGAATACGCGCTGCATCACTACCCCCATGGCCTTACGAGCCTCATATGCCTTGCCGGCGTCCATCAGAAGAAGGGTGAGTACGAACAGGCAATGGCTTACTACGAAGAATTCCTCAGGCGGAGCCCCGATCCTATGGTAGGGCGGAGGCTGGCCTCTCTCAAGCGGTACGTCAACGAATCCGCGGCGTACGCGATCGAGAGGGCGGTGATGGAAGGAGGTACACAAGCGGGGCTGTCGAAGTTCGAGGAGCTGAGATCCGGCGATGGGGGCGGTTTCTACTTCGACGAGAATGAATTCAACGCTCTCGGATACGCGTTCGTCGCAAGAGGCATGGTTGAAGCCGCGATTGAGGTTTTCAAGATGAACGTGGAGTTGAACCCTGAGTCGGCCAATGCCTATGACAGCCTGGGCGAGGCCTACCTTATGAACGAGAACGTAGAGCTTGCCGTCCGGAACTACAGGAAGTCCCTTAAGCTCAATCCCGACAATGCCAACGCCAGAGAGGTGCTTGAACGCCTGGGAGAGAGCGCCGACTGAGAGGCCCCGTCGGTTCCCTACTGCGTCATGTCGTATGAGCCGCGCTCGCGCCTGCGCCTGCGTTCCTCGTGCCTCTTCACCTTCCAGTACTCTGTTATGTAGTTGTACGCGCGGACGTAGTCATACATCGGAAACATGAGACTCTCGGGCGGTTTGAACTGCATAATCGCAAGCACGAAGCCGTAAACCGGCGAAGTGAGAGCGAGCCGGAGACCAACTTTTTTCAGCGTAAGCGATAGAGGCTCGCCGCCGGGCCTCGGGGGCTCCGCCAGGTGTATGCGGAGAGTCGTTCTCAGATAAGGATGGCGCTCCACGAGCAGGGGCACCGTGTACTTGCCGTACTCGCGCATCTTGGCAAGCATGTCATCGAGGTCGGGCGGGTGATGGTGAAATGCCGCCGCGCCCTCGGAGAAAACGAACCTGGCGCCGGCGTCGGCAAGCTTGACCGCGAGGTCCATGTCCTCACCGTAATGCTTGATGGCTTCATCGAACAGGCCTGCCTTCTCCAGCAGCGCCCTTGATACCGACCCGTTGCCGGTTCTGAAGCACTTGGGGGGGATCCTGTCTCTGGACTTGAGCTTGCGGACGCCCTGCCTCTCGATGTAGCG
>JASFEA010000267.1:0-3007 GCA_050125095.1 bacterium | reverse complement strand
GTATCTCATACTGGGCGCCAAGACGCGCGCCATTCTCCAGGGACGCTACGCCCCCTCATGTGAGGACGTGCGCAAGGTGGCCAAGCCCGTCCTCAGGCACCGCATCGTCACCAACTTCAACGCGGAGGCCGAAGGCGTCAACACCATAGACATAACAAAGAAGCTTCTCGAGGAGATACCAGAGGTCAAGGGTGACTGAGGCTTACAGGAAGTACCTCGACCCCGCCGTGATTTCCAGGCTCAAGGGCATCGACGTCAAGGCGAGGCTCGTGGTTGAGGGATTCGTGACCGGGCTTCACAGGGGGCCCTACAAGGGTTTCTCGGTGGAGTTCGCCGAGCACAGGCAGTACATGCCGGGCGACCCAATACGCCATATCGACTGGAAGGTGTACGGCAAGACGGACCGCTTCTATATAAAGGAATACGAGGAAGAGACCAATCTCAGGGCGTACATCATACTGGACGCCAGCGGGTCGATGGGCTACAAGTCCGACGGGATTTCGAAGCTCGAGTACGGCTGCTACCTGTCCGCCTCGCTTGCTTATCTCATGCTCAAGCAGCAGGACTCGGTCGGGCTTCTCACCTTCGACACCAAGATCCGCAAGTACATACCGCCGCGCTCGGTTGGGAGGCACCTCCACGCCATCTTGAAGGAGCTGACCGGCATCGCGCCGGCCGAGGAGACCGATCTCGGCATGAGCCTCTACGAGCTCGCACAGCGCGTCAGGCGCCGCGGTCTCATCATCGTGATATCGGACCTCCTGGACGACGAGGACAAGGTCGTGAGGGGCCTCAAGCTCTTCCGGCACAGGAAGCATGAGGTTATCGTCTTCCACGTGCTCGACCCCTACGAGGTCAGCTTCCCTTTCGAAAACGAGGTAATACTCAGGGACATGGAAACGGGCGAAGAGGTGCCGGCTGTCCCGTGGGACATAAGGCGGGAATACAGGAGCCAGGTATCTTCGTGGATCTCCCGTTACAGGTCGGTGCTCAGGCAGAGCGGCATCGACTATGTCCCCATAAACACTGAAACCACTTTCGACGTTGCGCTTTTCTCCTATCTGGAGAAGCGGCAGAGGATGGGATAGGCGAGGCGCTGATGAACTTCCTCAACCCGCTGTACCTGTTTGCTGCGTTTGCGGCGGCGCTGCCGATAATCATACATCTCCTCCACAGGCAGCGCGTCAGGATTGAGGAGTTCCCGTCGCTCGAGTTCGTGCGCAAGATGCTCAGGCGCAAGACCAGGCGCTTCCGCATCAAGCAACTTCTCCTCCTCATTATAAGGACGCTCATAGTGCTCCTCATCGCATTGGCGCTGGCCAGGCCGACCCTGATGAGCGGGAGCGCGGCCAGCGGCCACATGCCGACGACCGCCGTGATCGTGCTGGACAACTCCTACAGCATGGGCCGCAGGGAGGGAAACAGGGTGGTCTTCGAGGTTGCCAGGGAGAGGACGCTTGAGCTCCTGGACTACTTCGACAGAAAGGACGAGGTCTACATCCTTACAGGGGCCTCGGGCGGTATGCCTGTAAATGAAACCGGCACGGGCGACATGGAGAAGCTCGCGCGGCAGGTTGCGGAGGCGGAAGTGACGTTTTCCGGCACCGACCTCGTAACGCCTCTCCGGCGGGCGGCCGCTATCGTCAAGGAATCGTCCAACATCAACAGGGAGATATACCTGGTATCGGACATGCAGCGCGCCGGATGGCCGAGCACGCCGGATGAGATCGACGGATCGGGGTCGGGGGCGAAGCTTCTGGTTGTGGACGTCGGCGAGGAGATCCCCAACTCCTGCGTCAAGGACCTCTCCTTCCGCATACCGTCCGGAACCGACGACCTCTATATGGACGCCGACTTCCAGAGGTACAACAGCGAGTCGGGGCAGGGGCGCGTCGCCGAAGTCTCTCTCAAGGGGAACCTGCTCGAGCGCGCGGTTTTCTCGCCAGGCGACGGTGCGGAGGAGCGCGAGAGATTCAGGCTGCCGCCGGCGGCGGGCATTCTGTGGGGGGATGTGAGGCTTGCGTCTGACAGGCTTGAAGCCGACGACGTGAGGTATTTCGCCCTGCAGGCGCGCACCCGCCGGGTCGGCATAGTGGGCGACGCCTATTACGTGAGAACGGCCCTCAGCCCCGAGGGCGGGGGCCTCTTGAGGCCCGTAGAGATAGAGGAGGGCGGGCTCGGCAGCGCGGACCTGGCCGGAATAGACATCCTCATATTGAGCAATGTCCCCAGGCTCGCGCCTCTGGAGATAGAAGCCGTCTCGAGCTTTATGGAGGGCGGTGGGAGCGTGATAGTCTTCCTCGGAAACCGCGTGGACACGGGCGCTTACAATCGCAACCTCCTCCCCGTGCTCGGGGACGCGGCAATCGAAGATGTCTACGGCGGCGAGAGCGGTTTCTATTCCATAGACAGGTTCGAGCGCGACCACCCCGTCTTCGCCAAGTTTGAGTCGGACGAGAATCCATTTGAGGACATCCGCTTCTACAGGTTCATGAGAGTCAATCCCGGGAGCGGAAGCGTCATAGCCCGTTTCAGCGACGGCTCGGCGGCCGCCGTGCAGATGGGAGACCGCGCCGTGCTGTTCACGTTTCCGGCGGATGACTCCTGGACGGATTTCCCGCTGGCGGCTCAGTTCCTGCCTTTCATACATGAAGTCAACCTCTTTCTTTCCTCCACCATGGGCTTCGGAGAGAACTACGTCGTCGGCGAAGAGGTGGTGGTGAGGGTTGCGCGCCACGAGGGCGAGGCGCAGCTCGACGGGCCGACGGGCACCTCCCTGGTGTTTCCCCAGCTCGTCGGCCACGGGCAGGGCTACAGGATAGACCCGCCCCCCTTTCCCGGCGTATACTTCTTAAAGAGCGCGGACGAGACGCTTTCGGTGTTCGCCGTGAACGTGGACGCGGCCGAAAGCGACCTTTATAAGATAGGCGAAGGCGACATGGGCGCTGACATCGCGGGCATGGACGTAAGGCGGATCCGGGGCGCCGAGGACCTGGGCGAGTCGATC
>JASFEA010000266.1:0-3007 GCA_050125095.1 bacterium | reverse complement strand
GCTGGAGGAGAAAGAGGCGCTCGAGACGCTCGAGCTCATGCGAAAGGTCTTTGGCCAATGAGACTCTCCTCGGCCTTCCGCGAGAGCGAGCTGGCCAGGAACATAGCCGGCAATATCGCGAAGGCGACTACGCGCCGCTGGAACATCATGGAGTTCTGCGGCACCCACACCGTGGCCATCTTCCGGCACGGCCTTAAGGCGATGCTCCCCGGGTACATCAACCTCGTATCGGGGCCGGGCTGCCCGGTCTGCGTGACTTCGAGGAACGACATCGACCGCATACTGTATCTGGCCGACCTTCCCGGAACCATAGTCGCGACTTACGGCGACATGATGAAAGTGCCCGGATCGGGCATGAGCTTGAGCGACAAGCGCGCGCGGGGCGCCGATGTCCGCGTGGTCTACTCGATAATGGACGCGGTCGGGATCGCGCGGGCCAACCCGCCGGCGAGGGTCATATTCAACGCCGTGGGCTTCGAGACCACGGCGCCGTCGACAGCCGCAGTCGTGCGCGGCGCATGCAGTGAGGGAATCGACAACTTTCACATATTGAGCCTGCACAAAGTGACGCCGCCGGTTGTCACTGCCCTTCTCGATGGGGGCACCGAGGTCGACGGCTTTCTCTGCCCGGGCCATGTGTGTTCCATCATAGGTTCCAGGCCGCTTGAGCCGGTGGCCGCCGGCTATAAGAAGCCCTGCGTCATCGCAGGTTTCGAGCCGGCCGATGTGCTGCAGGGCATATTGATGCTCGTCCGCCAGCTCGAGGAAGCGAGGAGCGAGGTGGAGATAGAGTACAGCCGAGGCGTAAGGCCCGAAGGCAACACCAACGCCCTGGCGGTAATGGATGAGGTCTTCTGCCGGGTCCCCGCCGAGTGGAGAGGCATAGGGGAGGTGGACGGCACCGGCCTCAAGCTCCGGGAAGAGTTTGCGGCCTTCGATGCCGAGCGCTTCATAGACCGGGAGATCGTGTCCGAGCCCGATCCGCCCGGGTGCCAGTGCGGCGAAGTGCTGCGCGGCGAGATAGTCCCCACCGACTGCGCCCTTTTCGGCAGTGCCTGCAATCCGGAGAACCCTGTGGGGCCGTGCATGGTATCAAGCGAGGGGTCCTGCGCGACTTATTACCAGTATGCGGAGAAGACCAGGAGACAGTATGAGGATAAGACAGGCAGATAGGGGGCGGCCAGGCAGAGGACAGGCAGATAGGGGGCGGCCAGGCAGAGGACAGGCAGATAGAGGGCGGCCAGATAGAGGACAGGGAGGAGCATGACAGAGGTCATCAAACTCGCGCATGGAAGCGGGGGCGAAGCGTCCCGTAGACTGGTCGAGGACGTCATCGCCGTCTATTTCAAGAACGAGGCCCTGGACCCCCTGGACGACTCGGCCGTCATGGCGGTACAGGGCGGCCGGCTGGCCTTCACGACGGACTCCTACACGGTAGACCCGATATTCTTCCCGGGAGGCGACATCGGGTCGCTTGCGGTGCACGGCACGGTGAACGATCTGGCCATGGTGGGCGCCAGGCCCGTGGCGCTGACGCTGGGCCTGATACTCGAGGAAGGCCTGGCGCTTTCAGACCTTCGCCGCATTCTCGAGTCAGTGCGGGACGCCTGCTCGGAGGCGCGGGTCAACGTGGTCGCGGGGGACACCAAGGTGGTGGAGAGGGGATCCGCAGACGGCATATTCATAAACACGTCGGGCATAGGCACCGTCCCGGAAGGGGTCAATATCTCGGCCTCGAACGCGGTCCCGGGCGATGTCGTCATCTTGAGCGGCAATATCGGCGACCACGGCATAGCCGTGCTGTCCATGCGCGAAGGAATGGACTTCACAACCACCCTCAAAAGCGACTCGGCTCCCCTGAACACAATGGTCCAGGCCATGCTGGAAGTCACGAAGGACATCCACGCCATGAGGGACCCCACGCGCGGGGGGCTGGGCACGTCCCTAAACGAGATAGCGGCAAGGTCGAAGGTGGGTATCGAGATAGAGGAGGCGGCGGTGCCCGTCGACTCCCAGGTCCGCGACGCCTGCGACATGCTCGGTTTCGACGTCTTTTACGTGGCCAATGAGGGCAAGCTGGTCGCCTTCGTCCCCGAGAGCGAGGCGGCAGCCGTTCTGGACGCGGTAAAGGCCGCCAGGTACGGCGGCAACGCTGCAGTCATCGGAAAGGTAGTGAAAGAGAATCCGGGCCTGGTCACCCTCAATACGCAAGTAGGGGGCCGAAGGATCCTCAGCCCCCTATCAGGAGAACTTCTGCCCAGAATCTGCTGAACTAGCAGTTCTTGCGCTTGCTTGCTATCAGATTCCCGTCGCTGTCGTAGACGACTACCTCGAGGGGCATCTGTCCCGGCAGCGAATGAGTGGCGCAGGAGAGACAAGGGTCGTATGCCCTGAACGCCATCTCAACCAGGTTGAGCGTGGTCTCGGTGATCTCCTCGCCTTTCTTGATCATGCCCTGCGCGGCCTTCTTCAAGGACATCGATATGGGCGCGTTGTTGTTGGTCGTACCGACGATGAGATTGACTTCGGTGGCTATGCCGTTCTCATCGGTCTTGTAATGATGGTAAAGCGTGCCCCTCGGCGCTTCCACCACGCCCACGCCCTCCGTCGGGGTCTCAGTGGGAATGGTGCGGATTTCCTTCATGAGCGCCTTATCCAGCCCGGGAGTGATGCCTTCCCGCGTGCCGGCCGTTATCTCGGGATCGGTGGCGAGTTCGAGCATGCGCTCGGCCGCGTAAGTGAGCTCTATGAGGCGCGCCCAGTGAGTCGCGAGCGTTGCGTGCACGGGCTTGCCCCCGAGCGTGTCGTAGAACTTCTCATAGGCTTCCTGGCCGATGGGAGTCGCGATGCCGTCGGCGGCGTTGCAGCGCGAGAGCGGCGTGGCCTTGTAGACGCCCGAGTCCATGCCGTCCACGAAACCCTTCCAGCCCACGTTTTTGAGGAAGGGGTACTTGAGGTAAGAGAAGGGCTCGACGCGCTCCTCGATATGGTCCCTGTAGTCCTTGGC
>JASFEA010000265.1:0-3017 GCA_050125095.1 bacterium | reverse complement strand
GCATGCTCCACCAGGGCCTCCCTGACCCTGGCCATCTCATCGTCCACCTCCCCCTTGCGCCTCGACAGGTCGGCGTACCTGTTGACCAGTTCCGCCCCGTCCTTCCTCAGGTACTCGTTTGCCGCTGTCGCCGCGTTGACCTTCACCGGTGACTTGGCCGGGCAGTGCTCCGTATAGGCGCACCATTTGCAGAGGGGAGTCTCCCTGGGATAGAAGTTCTTCTCGCTCTCTATCCGCGAGATGAGGCCCATGACATCGCCCCTGAGCTCTTCGAGGTCCTCGGGCGTGCGCGCAGACCTTATCTCCTTGCCGAACGCCAGATAGTGCCATACGAGATCGACGTCGCGCGCGTCCTTCCACATCCGCCCCAGGCCGATCTGGTAGAGAGCCAGCTGGCGATCGCGGTCGGCCGCCCTCTGGGTCATCAGCCTGCTCGAAGTCTTGTAGTCGTGTATCTCGTACTTGCCTTCGCGCGTCAGCGAGATGCGGTCTATGATGCCGCGTATCCAGTAATGCTCGTCGTCATCCAGGGGGAAGAAGACCAGGTGCTCGAGCGCGACCGTGCGCGCCCTGTCGAAGGGATAGTGCTCGGCGTAGTAGTCGGCGATACACTTGCGGCCGACTTCCCTGTAATGATCCGCCGTGTAGGACTTCTTAATTACCCTGACGCCTTCATGCCACCTGTCGTCCCAGAGGTCGTCGTAAAACTGCACGAGCTCCTCCGGGGTGGGGACCTTGGTCATCTGGACGTCCTTGTAGAGCTTCTCCAGCGTCTCGTGAACCAGGCTCCCCATGAAGGCCTCTATGGACTCGAACTCCTCGACTTCAACCTTGTCGATGTACTGGAGCTTATAGCGCATGGGGCAGTTCTGGAAGGTCTCGAGCTTCGAGTGTGAATAAGTCGGCATTCAGGTTTCCCGCCAGCCAGGTCCGCACTTGGCTCCCGGTCCCCCGGTGCGGTCCGGGAGCATCGAATAATAGATTCTATACGGAACCCGGCGTGTAGTCAAGACCGCCCGCAAACGCAGGTCGGCCGGAGGTGTTCAGGCCGCGGCGACGCCGCCTTATCCCGCTCGCCGCCCGGGAGGACAGCCGGCATACCGGCCAGCCGGCCTACCGGCTTTTTATAACCTTGTGCGTCACCGAGCCGGGCTCGGATGAGATCCGGATGAAATAGAATCCGGCCGAGGCCTCGCGCCCGTCCGCGGAGCGGCCGTCCCATACCACCGACTGAACATCCCCCGAGAAGTCGGGCGCCGGTAGCGATTTCACCAGGCGTCCGGTCACGTCATATATGCCGATCCCGGCGCTTGCCCCGCCGGGTACGCTGAAGCTCAGAGTCGTTGAGGAGGAGAATGGATTAGGATAAGACGCAACCCACAACCCGTCGCGGGCGATCTCTACGCCGGCGCCGCTCAAGGGATATTGGTCGCCGTTGACGGTGTAGGAGGTCGTCGTCACTTCTATGATGATGTGGTCATCTACGACCTCGCCGCTCCCCGCCGGAATAGTGCCGCCCGAGCCGGTGTGCGTCTGGTAGATGTAGGAATCCGCCGAGACCAGCCTGTTTATAACCGTCTGGGTGGGATGCCCGTACGAATTGCTGCCGACCGAGATGATTGAGACCTCGGGGCTCAGAGCCCCCACCAGGTTGGAGTTGGAGTTACTCGAACTGCCGTGATGGTCAACCCTGTATACCTCCACCTCGCCCGCCTGGCCGGATGTGCTCGTCTCTATATCATGATAGTAGGACGAGTTTACGCCCGACAGGTCGCCGGCCACCCAGAAGTCGAACGCGCCGTATTGCACCAGGAGCGAGACGCAGTAGTCATTCTCCTCGTCGTCATAGGGAGGAGAGAGCTGGCCGTTCCCGTTTACGGCTATGCATGTTATGGTGACGCCGCCGCCCAGGTCGATTACCTGGCCGTCGTAGATCGTGGTGCGCTTGGCTGCCACGGCTGAGGCGTAGGAGTTGTAGGTCTGGGTGGTGTAGGACCAGCCGCGGTCCAGCACTGCCACCCTGACCGAGTCTATGCCCAGGGAGGCCACGACTTCGTCGATGCCCCCGATATGGTCGGCGTGATAATGCGATGCCGATATATAGTCCAAGGCGGTGAGCCCCAGGCTCGAGAGATGGGGCAGAACGGTGCCTGTCCCCTGGCCGTTGTATCCGGCGTCGAACAGGAAAGTCCCGCCGGTGGGCGAGATTATGAGAGTGCAATCGCCCTGACCGACGTCAAGGCAATGGATCTCGAGCGCGCCTGAACTCCACGCCGGCCCCGACAGGGCCAGCAGAGCGCAGGCAGAAAGCGCGAATATCAGCAGTAACCCGGGCGACAGACGATCCATCTTCCGCATGTAGTGACCCTCCTAAAGGTCGTCAGGTATCATGGCTACGACAGTCATTATATCACAATTCAGACACCTATTCAATCAGGTCGGCACCGTGGGATCAAAGCGGTCCGGCCGTGGGAACGGAGGGGCCTGCGCCCCTCCCCACGTCTATCTCAGAAGCACCATGCGCCGGGTCTCGACATACGGCCCGGCCTCGATGCGGTAGAAGTAAACGCCTGACGCAACGGCCGCGCCGGTGTCATTGTCGCCGTTCCAGCGCACGATGTGCTCGCCCGCGGCCACGCCGGCGTCGTCGACCAGCGTCTTCACCGCCCGCCCCGCGACGTCATACACGCGGAGCGCGACCGGGCCGCCCTCTGCGAGTGTATAGCGTATCGTCGTCGCATCCTCAAACGGGTTGGGGAAACTCGGGAACAGCATGAAGGAAGCATCCCTGTCGCCCGCTATCTCCACGCCCGCAATATCGAACTCCACAATGGTGATGACCTGGTTGGTGGCGACGAGGGCCGTGTCACTCACCAGGCCGGAAGGCCATAGCACCTGAACCGAGTCAACAGTGTCGAGGTCCCCGAAGCCGAAACCGGCGATCATGGAGTTCTGCGAGCAATAGCCCGATCCGCCCGAGATCTCCCTCACCTGCACCTCACCGCCGCCCACGACGC
>JASFEA010000264.1:0-3037 GCA_050125095.1 bacterium | reverse complement strand
GGCTCCTGTTTCAGCAATATCAAAACCTGCGTGACGAGATCCGCAAAGGGGCCGGCCGGCTCGTTGGAGAGAGCCGCGAGATGTGCGCAATCCGCGAGGAGATAGACCGGGTGGCAGGGAGCGACTGCACTGTACTCCTTACGGGCGAGACCGGCACCGGCAAGGACCTCATAGCAAGGGAAATACATGACCGCAGCGGCCGCAGGGACAACATGTTCGTCAATGTGGGCTGCGATATTCCCAGGGAGCTTGCCGAGAGCGAGCTCTTTGGTCACGAGCGGGGCGCGTTTACGGGGGCCGCCGCGAGAAGGCGCGGGCTTTTCGCCCTGTCGGACCGGGGGACCCTTTTCCTCAATGACATAGCCAAGCTCCCGAAGGAAGTGCAGGGCAAACTCCTGCGCGCGGTAGAGGAAGGGACCATCCGTCCGGTCGGATCTGGAAATTACATCCCCGTGGACTTCC
Source organism: bacterium (assembly GCA_050125095.1). Classification (GTDB taxonomy): domain Bacteria; phylum Arandabacterota; class Arandabacteria; order Arandabacterales; family JALGWA01; genus JALGWA01. The sequence goes on along the minus strand of JASFEA010000264.1, from coordinate 2,575 downwards.
GCCTGATTGCGGCGACGAGCCGGGACCTCGAAGCTGCGGTTCGTGACGGGGAGTTCCTCGAGGACCTCTACTTCCGGCTCAAGGTCGTCCATATTCACGTTCCGCCCCTCAGAGAGCGGCTCGATGATGTCCCGCCGCTCGGCGCGCACTTCCTGGATGAGATGACCGGCAAAATGAACCGTCCCCGCTGCCGCCTCAGCTGGCAGGCTATGGAACGTCTCAGAGGCTATCACTGGCCCGGCAATGTCCGCGAGCTCAAGAACACGCTCGAAAACGCTCTTGTCCACTGGGATGGTGAAGTGCTGGGGGAGGAGCTTTTCCTGGGCCTTCCGGGATCGGCGGCGGACAGGGAGTCTTTCAAGGCGAGGCTGAACAGGCTTTTCCGGGAGATCGAGAAGCGGGAGATCCTGCTTGTGTTGCGTGAATGCAAATTCAACGTAGCGGAGGCGGCCCGCCGCACGGGATTCACGCGGGAGGGTCTTCGCAAGAAAATGAAGAGACTAGGCATTACCAGGCCGGATTCCTGAGCCGCAATCCTTCCCTCCAATCGTCTATTTGCCGGAAGCCTCATCTAGTCGCTGGAAGCCCCACCGGAGCGCTGAGAGTTCTGCCCCCATCCCATGGCCCGTTTCTTGCTATTTGTCTGGACGGTTCTAAGACGAATCGGATACGTACGTTGAGTCGGGGATGATTGATGAGAGCGCTTCTCGTCGATGATGATTATAAGCTGGCGCATGACCTCCGGGTGCTGATTCCGCCTTACATCAGCTTGATCCATATGCCTGACAGCAGGGCCGCGGTTGAGTTTCTTTACCGCGAAGGTCCGCCCGATGCCATAATCCTGGACCTGTGTCTGCCGCGGTATCTTTCAGAGCTGGAGGAGACGGAGGGTTTGCGACTTCTCGATCTCATGCAGAGCCTTCTTGCGCCGGATGTCCCTGTCGTTGTCTTGAGTCAGTTTCCGGAGGAGGAGGCGGGCGCTGTGTGTATCAAGCACGGCGCCAGTGCATACCTCGAAAAGCCGTGTCCGATCGACGATCTTGTCGCCCTGCTTCGGAGACTAACAGGCAAATAGGGATGAGAGTACGGACGCTGAGTGCCCCGCGCAGTCGCGTCAATAGCCGATGGCTGCTCCGCCCCGCCGCGGGTCGCTTACACCGATTTTTGGGGCAATGCTTGGCCTATCCGCCTCTGTCGTAGTGCTGATGAAGCCGGGCTCAACGGCTAGAACGGCCGCGGGCAAAAGCAGCTGAACGGCATGGACGTCTCCCAAAGCCTCGACCAGGTGTATATGATGTCCCCGTTCCTTCAAGTCCTCGAGGATATCCGGAGAGAAGCCCGCTGATTCCACCCTGGTTTCATCGGGGAGCCACTGGTGGTGAAACCTCGGCGCCGCGACCGCTTCCTTAAGAGGCATCTCGTAGACCAGTACGTTGAGTATTACCTGTAGCACGCTGGTTATGATGGTGCTGCCGCCGGGTGAGCCGAGCACGAGCATGGCATCGCCCTCCTCAAGTACGATCGTAGGTGTCATGGAAGAGAGCATGCGCTTCTCGGGCTCGATGGCATTGGCCTCGCCGCCCACCAGGCCGTAGATATTGGGAACGCCAGGCTTCATGGAGAAATCGTCCATCTCGTTATTGAGCAGGACCCCGGTTCCCGCTGCGACAACGCCGGAGCCGAAACTGCTGTTGAGCGTCGTAGTGCAGGAGACCGCGTTACCGTGGCGGTCGACTATCGAGAAATGGGTGGTCTGGGGGTTCTCCCTGCTCGCCCGGTCTTCTGGCGCTTTTCGGCTTCTTATGTCCCGGGCCCTCTCCCCTGGTTTGTCCGGAGCTCTGTCAGTGGGTTCTTCTAACATGCTCCCTTCGATCTCGCCCACAGCCCGGGGGCCGTGAGTTATCATATTACTCGGCGTGGCGCGCTCGGGGTCGATGCCGGCGGCCCGCACAGCGATGTAGTCGGGCGAGAGAAGATGATCGACAGGCACGGGGTAGAAGTCCGCGTCTCCCAGGTACTCGGCCCTGTCGGCATAGGCCAGCTTCTCGACCTCCGTAAGGAGATGGATGTAGTCCGCGGAATTGTGGCCCAGCCTCTTAAGGTCGCCCTTAAGGCCGTAGTCCTTAAGCATCGCGAGCATCTGGCAGAGCAGCACTCCCCCGGAACTGGGAGGGGGCATCGATACTATGGTATGGCCCTGGAATTCGCAGATTATGGATTCGCGCCATACCGGTTCATAGCCGGCCAGGTCCTCTTCAGTAATGAGGCCGCCTTTGGCCTTCATGTCGGCGGCTATGCGTTCCGCAACGGGGCCCCTGTAGAACCCGTCCCTTCCATGCTCCATTATGCGCAATATGGTCAGGGCCAGGTCTTCCTGCATCAGAAAGTCGCCCGCCTCGATGGTCTTGCCGTCGCGGGTGAATATGGACGCGGTGGCCGGGAATCGGACGAGTTTCTCATGGGCCGCAGCGAGGTCCTGAGCGAGTCGCTCGCCTACAATGAATCCATCCCTCGCCAGCTGGAGGGCCGGCTCCAGGAGGTCTTCCCATGGTAGCGTGCCGTACTTCTGGTGGAT
>JASFEA010000263.1:0-3038 GCA_050125095.1 bacterium | reverse complement strand
CCTGGTACTTCGACCAGTGGGTCAACAGTACCGGACTGCCGGACGTGAGCCTGGAGGCCGCCTGGACCGAGCGGGCCGCAGGGGGGCATGCCGTCAAGTTCACCCTTCGCCAGGCCGGGCCGATTTTCACGCTTGACGTGCCGGTCGTTATCACAACCGAAGCCGGCGACCTGCGGAGCAGCGTACGGCTCTCAGATGCGGAAAAGACATTCACCCTGACAAGCGACGCCCGGCCGCTTTCGCTGATGATCGACCCCGATTTCAACATGTTCCGCCGGCTCTATAAGGAAGAGATCCCCGTGACCATAGGGGGGACTTTCGCCGGCGAGACCGGCACAATCATCATAGGCGACGCAGAAGAGCCCGGCATCCGCATGTCGCTCTTCAGCATATCCCATGCGCTCGGGGTTGACGGTGAGACCATAGATGAAGCCCACGCGGAGACGCCGGAGCCCGCCGGCGCAAATATCTGGTTCCTGGGGCGCGGCGGGACGCTACAGGCGCTCCTTGAGGAAACCGAGGTGGAACTCGCCGGCGAAATAATCAGAATCGCCGGAAAAGAACTGGATATCGGAGGGCGGAATTTCATATGCACCATGCGCAATCCGCGCGACGAGAATTCCATTGTCGCTTTCATCATCTCAGGGGACACCGAACCCCTGCCGTCGATCCTGCGCAAGCTGCCCCATTACGGCCGGAACTCCTATCTCTTATTTGAGGGCGACAGGGCCGTCGAAAGAGGCACATGGGAAATCGGTGACAGCCCTTTACGAGCGGACTTCGTGGCGAGGTGAATCTTAAGATGAGAGACTTCGGTTCCGCCTGCGTCGGCTTCAGTTACCTGGCGCTGGCGGTTGCTGCCGCGGTTCCCATGGCCGGCGCGCAGCAAATCCAGCCGCCGGGCCTTGATGAACAGGCCGGCCGCCTCGAGTCCCATGTGAGGTATCTCGCGTCCGACGCCCTGGAAGGGAGATTCATGGGGACGCCGGGCATAGAGGAGGCCGCACGCTATATCGCAGGCGAGTTCGAGGTAATCGGACTCGATCCCCTTCCCGACTCCTCATATCTCCAGGAATTCGACCTCGACCTGGGCTATGAGGTCGGTCCCGACCCGGAGATGTCGATCGGCGAGAGGGCGATATCATACATGAGCGAGTTCAAAGCGCTTCCGATTTCGGGAAGCGGGAGGATTGAAGGCCTGACGGCTTTCATAATCGAGACCGACGACAGGCAGGTCGCCCTGGAGGTACCCAGGAATCTGAGGGGCTATATAGTCTTCTGTGCGGTGAACCGTGAGGTCGAGGGCAGGCGCTGGGCCCTGAGGGGAAAGGACGGTCTGCTGGACCATATGAACGCCATAGCGACACAGGTTGCCGGCTTCGGAGCGACCGCGGTCGTCTTCATAAACGGCGGCCCGGACTCCTCCCGCCACGACCTTCACCGCTTCCCTTTGAGCCGGGAATACGAACCTCTCGAGATACCTGTTCTAGAGATCTCTTACGCCGCCCTGGAAGAGGCGCTCATGTTCGAGGGCGTCTCGCTCCCGGACCTGGCCGACGGCGACGCCAACGGCGACGGCCTCGGAATGGAGAGATCCTTCTTCCTCGATGGACCGACGTGCGGGCTCGATATAGAGACATATCCCAGGACCGTAACGACCTCCAACGTCGTGGGCCTGGCGCGCGGCAGAAGCCGCCCGGGCGAATTCGTGATAGTGGGCGCCCACTACGACCATCTGGGTTACGGCATCATCGCATCCTCGACCCCATGGCGGCAGGAGATACATAACGGGGCCGATGACAACGCCTCGGGAACCGCGGCTCTTATCGAAGTCGCCCGGCGGGTGGCGGCCCGGGATGACCTTGACCGCTCGGTTGTCTTCATCGCTTTCACGGCCGAGGAATTGGGAGCAATAGGGTCGCGCTATTATCGCGACCACCCGTCTCGGGCGCTTGAGGACTGCATAGCCATGGTCAATCTGGATACGGTCGGCCGTCTCGAGGAAGGCAATCTGATCGTCTTCGGAGCGACGAGCGCGGCCGAATTCGACAGCCTGCTCTCTTCCGCGAGTTCGGATTACCCGCTCAACCTCATCCCCAAGAAGGAGATATTCGGGTTCTCCGACCAGAACGCCTTCGTCGAAGCGGGCATTCCTTCGCTCCACATATTCACCGGAGCATATGACGACTATCATTCGCCGGACGACGACTGGCAGAACCTCAACTACGACGGGCTCTCCACCGTCACGTCCTTCACTGCAGACTTTGTGCTGGCTCTCGCAAACGCCGGGTCCCGGCCGACGCCCGCCCCGGGCCTGGGGGCGCGCGATGAGGCGCCGGTGTCGCGGAGCCGTGGCGCGCATCTTGGGGTGGTGCCGGACTTCGCGCATAGCGGGGCCGGAGTCAAGCTCAAGGGAACAGTGGCGCGCAGCCCCGCCGAGGCGGCGGGCCTCATGGAGGGCGACGTGATAATGGCCATCGACGACACGGCCATGACGGAGCTCCGGGACCTCATGGTGGTTCTCCGGGCGCACGCACCCGGCGATACGGTCGAGATAGAGGTCAGGCGGGGATCCGGGGCCCTACTGATTCCCGTCGAGCTCGGAGTGAGGACCTCGGGTGGCCATCAGGAAGAGCGCAACTAAGACCACTTATGTACTCGTTCTATTTCTCTCCCGGGCCAGGCGCATAAGAACAGGCGCCCTGGGCGCGCTGAAATTTGAGGCCGGCCTATATTTCTGCGTGGGAAGCGGCGGCCGCAACCCCGAGAAGCGCATCGCCCGGCACGCCAGAGCACGAAAGAAGAAGTTCTGGCACATAGACTATCTCTCCCGGCACGCGCGGGTTATCGGAGCGTTTGTCCTCGACGCGTCGAGGTCGCTGGAGTGCCCCATCGCCGCGGCGCTCGCTGACGCCTTCGAGGCCGTCCCGCGGTTCGGCTGCTCAGATTGTACTTGCACTTCCCACCTGTTCCGGGTACGCACAGAATTGAAACCGCAATTTACAGAAGAAGACAGATTGCCAGGAGGTAATGCATGA
>JASFEA010000262.1:0-3068 GCA_050125095.1 bacterium | reverse complement strand
CGGCGGTGCGGGAGGGCTCGCGCGCATCGCCGACGGGACCCGCAGTGTGGCGCTTGTGGAGGGAAACGGCAAGGCTGTCGTCGAGAACCGGCTGGGGAAGATCGAGATTGAATTCGAAATGTTCTACGAGCCGGGGCGAATCCTCCAGCTGATGGGCGAGCTCGAGCCGGGCTTTCTCCCGTTCGACGGAGAGATCGAGGTAACAAGCACTCCCGATACCACGCTGGCATACGTGAACGGCATGCCGCTGGTGCCCGACAGCGAGTCCTATCCCGGCCGGGTGGTGCACCCTGCCCTCATTTCGATCTGCCTGGGGGGTGAGTGGGTCCTGGACTGGCTGGAGAAGCAGGACTGCGGGGTGGCCGAAAAGGTTGAATGCGGCGGAATCGGTTTCGAATTCGACCTGGACGGGGAAACGGGCCGGGTCAAGTCCTGGACGCTCAGGCATGAGGACCCGGACGGGTCATATGACGGGTTCCTCTACAGGTCGCGCTCCGAGGGGCGCCTCCAACTTCCCGAGATTCTGACCGGAATGGCGCATCCTTTCGAAGTTGCCGTTTATGTGGAATATTACCAAATTAGCGCAACTATCAGATAGTGCTGCAGTTATGAAGGTCATGTCTTGGGGCCCTGCGGCGAGCCCGATTTGGGGCCGCAGGCCGGGAACTTAATAAGCGTAGGGCTGTAAAAGAAGATGTAAAGGTGATGAATGACCCGAAGCGGCGGTGAGGACTCACCTCATAAAAAGCAGTTGAGCGACGAGGAACTCATGCTCCTTACCGGGCAGGGGGACCGGGGCGCTTTTGACGAGATCGTGAGGAGGTACAGCTCACGTATGGTCAATGTGGCCTACAAGATGACCGGCGACCGCGACCTCGCCGAGGACGTGGCCCAGGAGACCTTCTACAGGGCCTACCGAAGCGCGGCGACTTACAAGCAGATCGCCAAGTTCTCGACCTGGCTTTACACCATCGCAATAAACCTCTGCCGCAACGAGCTCCGGCGGCGCAAGCACAAGTTCTATTCGCTCGAGGAGATGGCGGAACGCGACGAAGAAGCTGGTGTTAGAGTAAACATAGAAGACGAGAAGGCCAAGCCCGACCGGGACGTCGAGCAGAGGGAACTGGGAAGGCTCATCATGCAGGCCATCGACAAGCTGCCGGAGAAGTTCAGGCAGCCGCTTGTCCTGCGGGACGTCGAAGGCCTGAGCTATGAAGAGACGGGCGAGATCCTGAACCTCCCGGAAGGAACGGTCAAGTCCCGCATCAATAGGGCCAGACAGAGAGTGAAGGAGATGATTGAACCATACATCGACACGTCTTTCATCGAGGGGAATTAGCCTATGCTGAATTGCGAAAACACAAAAGAGCTTCTCTGGGCCTACTGCGAAGGCTCGCTGGACAGCGAGACCTCCGGCCGGGTGAAGCGGCATATTGCGGCCTGCGCCTCCTGCGCGCGGGAGCATCGGGCCATGGCGGCAACGCTCGGGGGGCTTAAGAACCTGGAGCGCATCGAGCCGTCCGATGACTTCCTGGGCAGGGTATGGCAGCGCATCGACGAGCGGGAAGCCGCGCGCGGCTTTCTCGGTCTGGGCATATTTCTCGGGTGGCTGCGGGCAAACCGCACCGTCGTGGTCGCAGGCGGCCTGGCCTTCGTCATGGCGCTGGTTGGCGTCAGGTACGGGCTGGACGGCTCCCGGCCCCCGGGCGCGCCGGGCGTTCATGTGGCGGGCGAGAGGGAAAGCGCGGCGCCGGCCGGGATGCGGGCCGAGAGCGACTACCGGGACGACTACATCTTAAGAGACATACCCGAGACGACGCCGGTGGTCTCCGGCTTTGACGCGGGAAGCCAGGATACGATTGAGACCAGGTTCATTACACGCGACGTGGTGCCGTCCGTTCCCTATGCCAATGAATACATCCAGCCCGTAGTCCAGCCCGTTGCTGATGACGGTTCCGCTTTCTGAAGGAGGCGCGAGGATGTTTAGGCCAATCCCAGTGATTTGTCTCGCCGCAGTGCTGCTGTCGGCGGTCATCCTGCCGGGCACGGCAGCCGGCGCGAGCCGGATGGAGTCCCTGGACTCGGAGATAACGAGCATGGTCGACCGCATAAGCGAGTCGATAGTGTCCATCGCTGCCGTATCCGGGGGAACGGGAGGCCCGGGCGGCGGGGCCTTCGTATCGCGCAGCGTCGGGACGGGAGTGGTCTTCGACGAGGGCGGGCTCGTTCTTACCACGGCGAGCGTGGTGGGGTACGCAAGCCAGGTCGAAGTCAGGACCTCCACCGGGCTCCAGCTAGTGGGAGAAGTCGTCGGCATAGACCCTGCGACGGATCTCGCGGTTGTGCGGGTAGAGGACCTCAGGGCCAGGCCGGCCCCGATCAGCAAAAAGAAGAACATACTTCCGGGCTCGCTTGTTTTCGTTATCGGCAATTCCTACGGCAAACTGCCTTCGGTCACAATGGGCGTCATAAGCAACGCGCCTTCTCCACTGGGCGAGGACGGCGGCGAGGAGATGCTGCGCATGTCCGTGCCGGTCAATCCTGGCAACACGGGCGCTCCCATACTGAGCGCCGGGGGTGAGGTAATCGGGCTTCTCGTCGGGCGCCTCTCCATGCAACCCATGTCCTATACCATGAGGATCCGCGAGGGAGGAGTCCATGACTTCGCGCAGGTCGTCCAGCCCTCCAACATGAGCGTCGGCCTTCCGGCCTATCGCCTGAGGGCGATAGCGGAGGAGATAGTGGAAGAGGGCGGCAAGCGCCCGGGCTACCTGGGTGTGCGCGTGGTTGAGGCCGACATTGCCGGCGACGAAGAGGGAGGCGGGATCGAGACGATAGAAGGCGTTGTGGTCACGAGCGTCGTGCCGGGAAGCCCCGCCGAGTCGATAGGGCTCGAGGCGGGGGATATCATATGGAGATTCGGCTCCGAAACCGTGCTTACTTCGGCCTCCCTGCGGGACAGGGTGTCATCGTCTGCGCCGGGGAGCCTCGTGAATATCACATTCAAGAGGGGCAGTCGACAAATAGACGAGAACGTGCGCATAGCCAGCCGCTCTCCGGAGCAGCTG
>JASFEA010000261.1:0-3072 GCA_050125095.1 bacterium | reverse complement strand
TGCGCCGTAAGCGATGTATGCGTGCGTGCCAGGGGCAGCAGGCTGACTTCGACCAGCGTGATCCGGGTTCCGGGAATGTACAGCACTATAGAGGAGGGGCTGGCGGCCGCCGATCCGGGCGACACCGTGCTGGTGGGCCCCGGCACTTATGTGGAAGGCTCGCTCACAATCGACGAGGACATCGTGCTCATGAGCGAAGCCGGGCCGGAGAGCACCATAATAGACGCCGAGGGGCAGGAGCTCATGGCGTCGATTCCCCATCCGACGGTGCTCAGCCTCGTGGGCGTAGGCAATTCCTGCCAGGTCATAGGGCTTGATATAAGAGGAGCGCAGAGCGATGGGGCGGGCGCGGGGATCTCCATAGTCAACGCCAACCCGACCATCGCCGAATGCGTTGTAACCCGGAATGAGTCGGTCTCGGGCGCCGGGATCATGGTGGAAAACTCGTCTCCGTTCATTTTGAACTGCACCGTCGCGGAGAACACGGGGCTTGCCGGCATCTACTTCGACGGCACCAGCGGCGGCCTGGTGAACAAGTGCATAGTGAGCGGCACCGACGGCGGCCCTGGCGTCTACTGCAACTCCGCTGCGCCGACCATAGGGTGCAGCGACGTTTTCGCCAATGTCGGCGTCATCACGGGCGGCACTGACGGGGGAGGCAACTTCTCGGAAGATCCCATGTACTGCTGGCGGTACGAGGCAGTCTACACGCTGCAGCAGGGTTCCCCCTGCCTTGAGGGTTACGGTTGCGGACAGGTCGGGGCTCTGGGGCAGGGATGCGTGTCGCAGGTGCCTTCGATGCTGACTTCATTCCTTTCGATGCCGGCCGACGAGTCGACCGAGCTGACCTGGATACTGCCGGCCGGGCCCGTGGAGGGCGCTTATATCGTTTACAAGACCACCGGGTTCCCGCAGGACGCCTATGACGGCACGCCTGTAGAGAACGGCATGTACGGGTATTTCAGCGGCGAGCCGTCGGAGGCTGATACTTTCTACCATACGGGCCTTACTAATGGTCAGACTTACTATTACACCGCCTATGCCTATAACCAGGACTATAAGAGCGCCGGCGGCCTTATGGATTCGGCGGTGCCGGCTGACGGGTCACCCCCGGCCCAGGTCGAGAACTTCTCGGCCGATTCGGGCGACAGCAGCGTCACGCTCTCATGGACCTTCCCTGCGGATGACGACCTTGTCGGCGTCGTGCTGCGCTACGGCACTTCCAACTACCCGCAGCTGCCCGACGACGGGATTGCGGTGGAGAATGATTCGGGCGGGGTGTTCCATGGAGTTCCCGGCACCGATTCCACTTTCGTTCACACCGGGCTCGACAGCGGTGTGACGTATCTCTATTCGGCCTTCTCCTTTGATGAAGCGCCAAACTATGCGGACGCCGTGAACACCTCCGCAACGCCCGGCGTGGACGATAACCCTCCGGGCGAGGTGCGGTCCTTCGTGGCCTTGCCGTCGGATACGACCGTGACCCTGTCCTGGATGAATCCGGGCGAGCAGGACTTCCTGCATACGATCCTCAGATTCTCGACGACGACATACCCCAACCTGCCGACGGATGGAGCGCCGGTGGACAACGGGAACGGAGGCATCTTCCCGACGGAGCCGGCCGAGTCGGATACGTTCGCGCACACGGGTCTTGAGAACGGAACGATGTACTATTACACGGCATTTACTGTAGACGACCTCTTGAATGTATCCAACGGCGCGTCGGTGTACGCGACGCCTCAGGACACGACCCCGCCCGGCCCCGTAACGGGGCTTACCGCTTTCGGCGGCGACGCGGAGGTCGTGCTCCGGTGGACCAATCCGGTGGACGCCGACTTCGCGGCTGTGAAGATCGTCTATTCGACCTCGTCCTACCCGGCGGGACCCGGGGACGGAACTGAGGCCAACCCGGGCGGAACGCCCGCGCCCGTTGACAGCTTCGTCCACATGAATCGCGTGAACGGACAGGCTTACTACTACTCGGTCTTCGCGCGCGACGAGGCCGGCAATTTCTCAAGCGCGGCAAACGCCCAGGCCACTCCGGTTGACGAGACGCCGCCGGAGCTCGAAATATCCGTGTTCCGTAATCCCTACCTCTCAAATTACCTCGATATATACGTGGTGGCGTCGGAGGCGCTGATTCTCGACAGCCTCTTCGTCACAGTGAACGGCGCCGACGTCGATATGGAGACTTCGGACTCGGACGATCATGTTTATCGAGGCGACTATGACCTGTACTTTACGGGGACCATAACCATCGACGCGCGCGCCCGAGACCTTGCGCTCAATCCGGGAAGCGCCCAGCGGCAGTTCTCATCGTCACTCTTACTGGCGTCAGCCGGGGGCGAGGTCCGGAGCGTTGACGGCGGTTTCAGTCTTGCGGTTCCGCCCGGGGCCGTGGTCCGAGACGCCTATGTGCTCGTCTGGCGGCGCGAGCCCGAAGGCGACGATATTCTGGGCGCCTATGAGGTGAACGGCGCTCCTTACGAGCTTGCGGACTTCGCGCGGGTCGAGTTCATCTATGATGAAACCGTGACGGATCCGGAGGGACTCGGTGTTACCTGCGGAGTCGGCGATGGTGCCGTCGGCCTGGACTCGTATATCGACAGGGAAGCGCGCAAGATAATCGCTTACGCGCGGGAGCTGGGTGTATTCAACCTTGCCCGCCGTGGGGACGCGGCGAGCCCGCCGCCGCGGGAGGGAGTCAGCATACTGTATAACTCCCCCAATCCGTTTGAGCATGCCACCGAGATAGCCTACGAGGTATCGAAGGCAAGTCAACTGTCAATTGAAATACTGGGCGTGGACGGCCGCGTAGTCAGGGCGCTCTATAGCGGGGGAATCACCGCCGGCCGTCACGGCATTACCTGGGACGGCCGCGACGAGAGCGGAGCGCGCGTCTCGAGCGGCGTTTACTTCGTCAGAATCATCTCGCCTTCCGGCGTGTCCGGCCGGAAGGTCGCGGTGTTGAGATAGGAGGTTTCGGCAATGAGGGGAGCGAGAGCATTTAAGTTAGTGCCGGGTCTGCTTCTGGCGCTGGTTTTGGCGCCGGGCTGCGGTGGCGGCGATTCG
>JASFEA010000260.1:0-3073 GCA_050125095.1 bacterium | reverse complement strand
GCGCCTTGATGGCCTCATCGCTGAGTTCGTCGGTGGCAATGGCCTCTTCCAGCACCCTGAGCTTCGGGAAAGAGAGCATCGACGCGCAGACGTGAACGCGCCCCGCCTTGGGGCTCAGTACGAGGTCAATCCCCGCTATCCGGCGCACCCGCTTGGGGCCGTTCTTTTTCTTTACCTTGCCCGCGACCCTCTCCCTGAGCTTCTCAAGTTCCTTGGCCCTGAGCTCGGCCACCACGTCCCTCTTAGGCATCCTTACCCTCCAGAGTTCTCGTCCACCGCCTGTAATCTCTCAAAGCGAAGTCCTTTTTCCCGGCGCCGCGCCCCATCGCAAGGTCATCGACCCCGCAGCGCGCGTCGACACATCTCAGGCACGCGCCGTCGCAGTCGGCTGCCGGCACAAACTTGTCTCCCTCTCTCCTGTAGATGGGGATATCGGCACCCTCACAGTTGCTCGAGCTCATGAAGGTCTCATTGAGACCAACCGGCTTCCCCCCGACAACTTCATACTCCATGCATAGCCCGAGTGTAATGCCCCGCGCTTCACAGAGGTCGCGAAGAAGGTCGAACACCCTCTTGCGATAGTCGATCGCAGCGTGGAGATATCCATCAATGAGTTCGGTATACAACTTGCTGAGATCGTAGGTAAATCCTACACCGAAAGCGCTGAAATTGGCAAACACTTCTTTGGAGAGCCTTACCGGTATGTCCATTACGCTGGCGACGACGTGGCCGGCGCCGCTACCGACCCCCCTGTCCAACAGCGAGGCGAGCTCCCGCCTGGAATCAGTAAGATGGGGAATCAACGGGTCTATCCTCATCACCACCGGGAGCCCCTCTGCAGCCGCCCTCTCCATGGCCCCGAAGAGACCGTCCACCGTCGCGCCCCGCTTCATTAGCGCGGACCTCAAGTCCTCCCGGCCGGTTACGAATGAGAACTGGCAGAAGGAATGTCTCTGCATCTTCATGAGCCCGAGCACGGAATCGGGCGGTACGCATTTGGTGGTAAACTGCACGGGGATATTGCGCCTGACGAACTCCTCTATTATTCGCTCCGAGAGCCCGTACCTGGACTCCACCTCCTGGAAGGGATCGCACACCGGCGATAAGTAGCCGCATGCCGCCACGCCGATGGAGTCGAGCTGGTCGGAAACGGCCCGGTCGAAGGCCTTGCAGACGGTGACGATGCCCTCATCGTTCCACAGCCGGAAGTATGGCGCCGGCAGGGCGCGGGCGTAACAGAACATGCAGCCCACGGAGCAGCCGTTGTAGGGATTTATGAGCATGCGCTCGCCGGTGCACTCGCGCTTGCCTTTATACCAGCCGTGGAGTTCTTTCTTTGACTCGACGAGGATATGGGGATAGGGCTCTTCGATTACTTCGAATTCCCTGATGTATTTTCCCAGGGCGAGGTTTACCGTCCGCGCCAAAGCAACTCCCTCATTCCGTATATGGCTAGACTATAGCCCGCGGAAGTGATTGGTCAAGCAGGGCATCAAGCGAATCCCCGGCATTATGCAGCCGGCGCCTACTGGATGTACCCGAGAGCCCGGAGCGAGCTCTTCTCCTCATCGGTCAACGCGGTCTTCCTGGCGCCGGTCTCTCCATGGGCACCGGGGAGGCTGCTGAGGAGACTGGCCAGGACCGCCACGTCAGGCGGCCTGTCTGGGGGCAGGTCATCAATTTCGCAGGGGTCGGCCTTAAGATCATAGGCCTCGATTCGGGAAACGGGCGTATCCGCGATGACTTTGTAGTCCAGGGTCCTCAGACATCTTACCTCGGGCGGCTTGACCTGGCCGTTTCCGGCGTACGCCACATTGAAAGGTAAGAGCCCGCCTTCATTGTCGATCTGCCCGCCCTCGATAAGCGGAAGAAGGCTCACTCCCTCCATGTGCCTATCGTCCGAAGCCCCGGTCATCTCCAACACGGTCGGCATGAGGTCTACGAGCCTCACCTGAGTGGCCACCCTCCTCGGGGTCTTAAACCTCCCGGGCCACACGACGATCAGCGGAACCCTGAGCACTTCATCGTAAACTGTCGAGCCGTGGGTATCGACGCCATGCTCCCAGAAGGCCTCGCCATGGTCTGCCGTGACTATGATGACCGTGTTCTCTCTGATACCCAGATCGTCGATGAAACTCATTAATCGCGCCAGTGAATCGTCCACATAACGGATGCAGCCGTCGTAGAGTAACTTCGACTTGACGACGGCGTTGGGCGGGGGAAGCCCGTCCCTCCCTCTCCTCCACATCCCCCTGCCGGCGAAGGGGTCGAGATCCGTGTCGACATTGATAAGATCGACATATTCCGGCGTGGGGGCATAGGGCTGGTGCACATCGAAATAATGAAGCATCATGAAGAACGGCGCCTTCGTATTTCGCAAGTATTCAATCGCATCTTCAGTGGCGGTCTCCGCATCTCTGTAGGCTTTGCCGGACTCGCTGACTTCCTCGAATCCCCTGAGGACACCGAACCGCCCGCCCATTCCGAGCATGTTTATCACGCAAACCGTGCTGTAATCATGTTCGGACAGCACCTCGGGCAGTGTCACTATGCTTTCGGGCATGACAGCCGCCCAGTCCTCGACGCCATGCTGAAATGGATAGCGCGAGGTGAGGAAGCTGGAGAAGGAGGATTTGGTCCACGGGGCCTGCGTTATGGCGGTCTCGAAGAGAACGCCGTTCTCGGCAAGAGAGTCTATGGTCGGTGAGGTGGGCCGCCCATAGCCATAGCAGCCGAGATGATCTGCCCGCAGCGCGTCTATGACAATGAGCACCACATTGGGACGGGCCCCATCCCGGCCGTTGCCGCAGGAGACAATGCACAACGCCAATGAAATCAGAATACAAAGCGCGAAGACCTGGCGCGACCCGCTCGGAGCGCGCCCTCTCCCGCCGGCCCGATGGCGACTACTCAAGCTGAACATGTGATAATTATACGAAGGCCCGACGATCAACACAAATCCAAACGCGGCTCCAGGGCATTTGAGGTTGTTAGGGCGCTGGCGCGCCTGCTAATATATGCATATGAAAAACCGTTGCATTAACAGGGCGGCCGCGATCCTGCTGATGTCGGC
>JASFEA010000259.1:0-3106 GCA_050125095.1 bacterium | reverse complement strand
CGCCGTGCTTCTCGATGATGTCTATGGATTCGGAGGGCCTGCCGTCCGGGAACTCCACAAGCGCGGTGTCGGCTGCTGCGAGTCCGGGAAAAAGCGCGACCGGAAGCGCAATCACAAGCGCAACCAGAATCAGGACTGCTGCGTATTTCACGACTTCGCCACCTCTTGTCTTGCGGCTTCTCCTGCGGCTATTAGTCCCCTTCGTTTAATCGACATCCGGCCGCCGCTTCTCGAGCCGTTTACTCACCGGACCGCTCGGCCGCGCGCCGTTCGCGCTGCATGTCGCGCTCCATGTCGCGTCGGGCTATCTCCTCCCTCCGGTCCCTGCCGGGCTTGCCGCGGGCCAGAGCTATCTCCATCTTCGCCTTCCCCCTTACGAAATAGACCCTGAGCGGAATGAGAGTCAAGCCCCTCTGTTCAACCCTGCCCCTGAGCTTCCTGATCTCCGACTTGTGCATGAGGAGCTTGCGCCTGCGCTTGGGTTCTGGGAGAAAGTGGCTGCCCTTTTCATAAGGGGTTATATGCATGTTAACTATGTATATCTCACCGTCCTCCACCACCGCATAGGCTTCCTGGAGACTGACCTTGCCCTCCCGAAGCGACTTGACCTCGCTCCCCACCAGGGCAATGCCCACCTCGTATCTCTCGACGAAGTGGTAGTCATGCCTGGCCCTGCGGTTGACGACCACGTTCCTCTCGGGAGCGGCCTCCGGTTTCTCGGCCATCACGACAGCTCCTCAAAGGGGACCACGAAGGGCTTTCTCGCGGCGAAAGCTAGCACTTCGCCGTAGCCTGCATCCCGGGCAAGTCTAACGCAGCGGTCGATATCGCTGGCTATGTCCTCCGGGCTGTGGCAGTCGGACCCGAAGGTGAGCCCCGTAATGCCCGCCTCCCTCGCGCTCTCAAGGAGGTCCAGGCTCGGATAGGGAGAACCGCCGCCCTTCCTTAAGGGTGCGCTGTTGACTTCAAGGGCGAGCCCCGATGCCGCCATTCTATCGAGCACGGGCTCGGCCAGGCCAGCATGCGCGGCCTTGAGATCGCTCCCGTAGAAATCCAGCCCGCACTTCTTGTAGATGTCCAGGTGGGCGATTGAGTCGAAAAGCCCGAAAGAGACCGCTTCCGCGATGTAAGAATAGTAGTCCTCGCAGACCTGACGCGGCGACCGGCCCTTGAAGTACTCCGAGCTCTCCCGCGTCGAGACTATATCTATGCCTCTCAGCGTATGCACGCCGCCCAGAATAAAATCGAAATCAAAAGGCGCGATGAAGTCCTCTATCATCTTCTCTATCCCCGGAACGAAACCGATCTCCAGGCCGCAGTTGACTTCGACGCCGGCGCCGTCCGCGGCCTCTTCGACGTCCCTAATGTAAGACGCGAGCCAGTCCGAGGTTACGTCGATGATTTCGCCCCTGAGGCGTATCCTGCCGTCATGGTGCCGGCGGCCCGGCTCGAGGTCGCAATGCGTGGTGAAGCATATGCGCTTGACGCCCTTCTTAACGGCATGGGCCACGTACTCGCGGGCCGCGCCTCCTGCGTCGACTGAATAATCGCAATGTACATGGTAGTCGATCATGATCATGCACCCGTGCATCCGCCTCTTGATTGTTGACAATGATGCCACTTCCTAATAGGATTTACAACAGAAACAAAGGCACTAAGCGCCGAAGTGGCGGAACTGGCAGACGCGCTGCGTTCAGGGCGCAGTGGGGTTCGCCTCGTGGGGGTTCGAATCCCCCCTTCGGCACCAAATACACGGGGTCAGGTCTTGAAATGCACAATGACCTGGCCCCTCGCATATTTGCAGTCTGGGGTCACAGTCTGGGGTCAGGTCTCAGAGTGCATAGCAGCCAAGGCTCCAGGCGCTTCACAATCTCTTCCGAATCGCGGGCTGTGCGTCTTAAGACCCGGCACCGGGGTGGGCACCGGCGTGCTGAGGACTGTGCATTTGAAGACCTGACCCCAGGGGACTGTGCATTTGAAGACCTGACCCCAGGGTTTAGACCCGGGCCTGGGAGGCGACGCCCGTCTTCACGAGAAGCATCGCGGCGAGAGCCAGTCCGGCAGTGAAGATCTCCCATGGGAACCTGCCCGGCACACCTCCCGCCGCCACCGCCTGGTGGTTGAAGGCAAATGCGAAGAAGATGATGACGGCGCTCGCCGTCACAAGCAGCCAGTCGAGGCGCGTGATGGCCACCGCCTCTGCCGCTTCCCTGTTCCGGTAATACAGGAGCCCGGCCGCGACGAAAAGGCAGGCTACCAGCATGGGCGCGACAACCGGGCCCGACCAGATGAGCGGGATGAGAAAGAGAACATCCCAGGTCAGCAGCGATTGGGGCCATCCGATGCTCACCTTAAGCCAGATGTAGTAGCCGATGTCCCACAGCCCGAAGAGGAACATGAAGCACGCGAACCTCCCGCGCCTCGTCCGCTCGACAAGACAGGCGACGCTGAGCAGCATGAATACGGTAGCGGCCTCCCGCC
The DNA here is from genome assembly GCA_050125095.1 of bacterium. Lineage (GTDB taxonomy): Bacteria > Arandabacterota > Arandabacteria > Arandabacterales > JALGWA01 > JALGWA01. The sequence goes on along the minus strand of JASFEA010000259.1, from coordinate 625 downwards.
CGACCTCGAGGGCGCCCAGCCGCATGCTTATGGCCTTCAAGGGGAACGCGAACCCTTGCGGATATATGATCTCCCTTAAGTAAACCACCACGGCGGCCTCCACGTATGCCATGGCCAGGCCGAACACGGTAAGCAGGAGCACTTTTTTTCTCACAAGTTCCGCCTCCGCATCACCTCAAACATAGAAATCAAGTCGGTTTACTATTATAGTTGTTACAGGAGACGAATCAAGGGGGCGAGAGCAATGCGCAGGACGTTGGCTGCAGTATCGGCATCTCTTGCGATGGCGCTGATCTTCGGCTCCGGTGTCTCTCCCCAGGTATCAACCGTCGATCTCAAGTATGAGGCCGACCGGCTCCGCGAGCTCATAATGCTGCACCCGGACTCTGCCGAGCTTCACGTAGAGCTCTCGTCGGTCTACGTCAGACTGGAAACCGCAAGGGGGCGCGCGCTTGCGCTCAAACACATGGAGATGGCCACCAAGGAGGAGCCGGACAATGCCGACTACCATCTCCTTCTCGGCGAGCTCTACCTCGAGGGGACGCACTGGAACTACGGGACCAAGCAGCTCAAGAAGACAATAGAGCTCCAGCCCAGAAGGCCGTACCCGCATTTCAGGCTCGGT
>JASFEA010000258.1:0-3127 GCA_050125095.1 bacterium | reverse complement strand
CTACGGCTGGTATACCACGGACGGGTCCTCCTGGACCCAGGTGTCTTCCATGGCTACTGGCCTTTCGGACGGCGCGGCCCACCATGACGAGATCGCTTATAACGGCGAGCTTTACATAATGGTGCGCAGAGGGGATGACTTCTATACCACTCACAGCACAACTCCCAAGACGGGCGGCTGGAGCACGGAAGTCGGAATAGGTTCAGCCGGCGGTCTGGCCCACTTCTTCCTCGAAGGAGGGACGCTCTACGCAGCTGTGCTTAAGAGCCCCGCGCCTAGGATGAACCAGATATTCGAGTACAACTCGGGTACTGACTCCTGGAGCCTGGTGGATGAGGCTTCCTCCACGGGCTGGGATCCCACCCTGTTCAAGGTCGGAAGCACCTATGTCTTCGTGCAGGCACCCTGGACAAGCGAGGGCGGCGGCAGGCAGTATAACATCGCCTGGACCGGCACATCTCTCAGCACGCTGCTCTCCGGCGGCACGTCCGTGGCCGTAACCGAGGGCAGGTACGGGACCAATACGTGGGTGGACATGTGGCCCATAGGATTTACGGACAACGGGGGGACCGGTTATCTCTTCTTCACGTCCGAGCGCAATGCCAGCGACCCCGGCAATGAGGGCACGGGCAATATCTGGTACCTGGAGTACGACTGGGACGCGACGCGCGACCACTACACCTATATACAGGAAGCCGTGGACGCCGCGGGCGTTGGAGACGACATCAACATCGCCGCGGGCACCTATGAGGAGCAGGTGGTCGTCACCACGGACGATGTGGGTCTTTACGGCTACGGTTCCGGCTCCGACCCTGCATCCAATACCATCATCAAGTCGCCGGCCTCGCTGACCTACAATTTCGACAGCGGGGGCAACTTCAACTATCCCATAGTGGGATTCGACGGCGTGAGCGGAGTGGCCATTGAGGACTGCAGAGTCGACGGCGCCGGCCGCGGAAACGCCAACAGCAGGTTTTGCGGAATAGCGTTCTGGAACGCCGGCGGCGGAGTCGCGGACTGCCATCTTACAGGCGTGCGGGACACCCCGTTCAGCGGCGCCCAGCACGGCATTGCAATATACGCCTACAACAACATCAGCGGCACCTACAGCTTGTCAATCACGGATACCGACCTCGATGACTTCCAGAAGGGTGGTATGGTGCTATCGGGCGACGGTCTAACCGTCACCGTGGATGGCTGCACCGTGACCGGCCAGGGCCATACGGGCGTTACGGCCCAGAACGGCATACAGATCGGTTTCGGAGCGGGCGGCGATGTTATCGACTGCTCGGTGAGCGACATAGGCTGGACGGGCGGCTCCTGGGTAGCTTCGGGCATATTGCTCCTCGAAGGCAGCACGGTGGATATAAGCGGCGCCACTACTGTGACGAATTCCCAGGCCAGCGTTATCTACCAGGAGACCCAGGGCGCCGTCACAGACCTCACGGTCAGCTCCGGCGCCATAGTGAGCGTGGAAGGCGTGAGCGTCAGGGATTACGGCTACGCCATGCTCTCCGGCGAGGGCATGCAGCCTGTTCCGGTCTCTCCCTTTGAGGAGGACTATACCCCGGGTGTGCTCGCCCTCGGCGGCGCAGCCACCAGTGTCACCATCGCGGGGGCTACCTTCACCGGCCAGCATCACGGCGGCGACTACGGTATAGCCGTGTGGGCAATGGGAGACGATGTCAGCGCCACCATCACCGACTGCAGCATAGAGGACTACGAGTACGGCATCGTTGCTTACGAGGACGTGAGCTCGGTAGCCGTGACCGCGAATGACAACAACATCTCCAGCAATGACGCCGGTTTCTGGAGCAATGCCGCGGTGACGCAGGATGCCGAGAGCAACTACTGGGGCGACGCCAGTGGGCCCTACAATGCCACCACAAACACGGACGGGACCGGGGATGAGGTGGACGGGCCCGTCGACTACTCGCCCTGGTGGGGAGACGATTATGTGGGCGATTCCCACACGTCGCCATGGACGTGGTATACAAATGATTCCATCCAGGACGCCGTGGACGCGGCCACCGCAGGCGACTATGTCTATGTCAAGACGGGTACCTATCCCGAGAACGTTCTCGTGGACAAGGCCCTGACGCTGAGCGCGGCCAGCACGCCCGAGGTGACGCCCGCGAGCGGGCCGGGCATCGACATCGAGGCCAGCGGCGTTACCGTTCAGGGCTTCACCATTCACGGCTGCGAGACGGGTATCCAGGTCTATTTGCCGGCGTCTGAGTACGGCACCAGCTTCGGCTATACCGACCTCAAGCTCCTGGACAATACGATTTATGACATCAGCAGCGGCTCATGGGGTTTCGGCATGTACCTGGGCACGGAGAGCGAGAGGTATAATTCGGGACACGGGATGTATGACCCTTCGCTCACCGACCTGCTGGATTTCAGCGGCCTCGAGATAGCCGGGAATGAGATTTACGGCACATCCGGGGCCTCCATAGTGCTCCAGTCCATGCGCCCGCATACCGGCGGCCCGATTCTGGTGGACAGCAACAATATTCACGATAGTGCACAGAGCGGTCTCTGGATAGACGGCGCCTGGGACATCAATGTTACAGGCAATCAGCTCACCGGAAATGCCAACGGGGTATTCCTGAGCAACTATGGAGACGGCTATTATGAGGGGACGCCCGACACTGCCTATGACCCCAAGAACATTCTTATAGCCGGTAATCAGGTTCACGGCAATACGTCCGTGGGGTTCAACCTCTGGGACGGCTATCCGGGGCTGATTGACTTCGAGTACAACAGCATCGTAGGCAATACCATGGGGCTGGATAATCACCTGTCGGTGAATACGGATGGCACCATGAACTGGTGGGGCGATGCTTCGGGACCCAGCGGCTCGGGACCCGGCAGCGGAGATCCCGTCAGCCCGTTCGCCTTTTACGACCCGTGGATCGGCGGACCCGGCGGCGGGAACATCGTCTGCGCTCCCGACCCGCTCGAGCTGACCACAGCCCAGCCCGTGAAGACGGTTGACATCGACTACCTTGGCGGCGGTGGAGGCCTGATGTACGGCTACTCGGTGAAGTTCTCATGGGACGGCGCCGTGGCGAGTACGGCCGTCAGCAAGGTCACGCAGGGGAGTCTCCTGAGCGACCAGGGA
>JASFEA010000257.1:0-3130 GCA_050125095.1 bacterium | reverse complement strand
ATATCGCGGTATTCCTGGTTCGTGACCTCGAAGACGCCCAGATAGAAGTTGTTGGTGAGGGTCACCTGGCGCTGGTCGGCCCCGCAATATGCCTGGCCGTCCCCCTGGGTGAAGGTCCCCGCGGGAACGATCGCCAGATCACCCGGGACCGCGTCTGCGTCGGTCACGACGATACCGCGGGTCATCTGGTCTGTGGCTCCGCCAGGATCCTTCACCTCGAGCGTGATCGTCTTTATGCCGACGGCGGCATACTGGTGGTCAGCGGTTTTTACAGTTGCCCATCCGGTGTCCCATGTCCCGTCACTCTCCCAGTCCCACCGCACCTCGAGCGCCGAAACGGAGTCCTCGGTATCCGACGAGCCTGAGGCATCAAACTCGAAGACAGTTTCGGCCGGGCCCGCAGCAGGATCCACCGTGAAGGAGGCCGTGGGCTCGACGTTTGGGGTCGTGGACTTATCGTCGCCACAACCCAAGGTCAGTAAGACAACCGCAAGCACTGCGAGGGCGAGCAGCGTAATCCAGGCGGCAGGCTTGGTAAGCATTGTGGACCTCCTTGGACCGGTGTTGAAAATGCAGTGACACGGAAAGGATTCTTCCTGCTCACAGCAAATCACAAGATGGCCGCTCTGTCACCCGATTTCTGGGATTTACCTCCTTCGTGTCCGGTTCTTGCTGACGACTCACAATACCGAGATTCAGACCGGATCAGCTTTTGGCAGGCAGGCCACATGCGGTCTATGATATAGTAAAACCAGCGTAACTAAAAAATTGGCAACGAAGACAGAGTTCTCGGAAACCAGAGGGTGTGCTAGAATCCGGAGGTAATACCTTGCAAACACGTCGCAGTATGCTTGCCGCGGCACTGCTTGTCGTCCTGCTGTCGCCCGTCGCCGCCGTACCCGAGGGCACAAGCTCCCTCGCCGATAAGATCGACGGACTGATCGACGGATACGTCGCCGCAGAGGACTTCGCAGGTTCGGTCCTGGTCGCAAAGGAGGGGGAAATCCTGCTGGAACGCGGGTATGGCCTGGCGGAGGCGGAGCGGAACGTCCCCAACTCGCCTGACACCAGGTTCATGATCGGATCCATCACCAAGCAGTTCACCGCCATGCTGGTGACCCAGCTCGTGGAAAAGGGAGCCTTGCGGCTCGACAACACGATTGCCGACTTCCTGCCGGAATTCCCCAGGGATGTCGGTGAACGGATCACGGTCGAGATGCTCCTGCTCCACACCTCCGGGCTGCGCCTGCCGGAGGGCATCGAGCGCTATTACCCCGCCACCCGGAAGCGTGATTATCTTGAGACCTTCATCGAGCAGCTGTCCGAGCGGGGCCTGCGCTTCGAGCCCGGGACGGATTACGGATACTCGAACGCCGGATATTTCATTCTCGGATTGATCATCGAGCAGGTCACCGGCAAGGCCTACGAGGAGGTCCTCGCCGAGCAGATCCTGGAGCCGCTCGGCATGACGGACACGGGCTGCAACAAAGCGGGATTGGTCCTTGAGGGCGCGGCTGTTTCCTATCACCGAATACCCGGGAGAATCGTGACCTGGAGCCCCGAGCATTCCTTCGATCCGGGCGTCGTCTGGTTCGGCTCGGGCTTCATCTACTCCACCGTGCGGGATCTGTACAAATTCAGCGAGGCCTTGTCCGGCAACACGTTGCTTTCGGACGAATATCGCTCCCTGTACCTGGGGATGCGCCACGAGAGGTCTCGTCACATGGTTCCGAACGTTTCGGAGGCATTCCTGGAGAGGTTCTACGGCAAGTTCGGGAACGGCTTCGTGGGCGAGGTCTCTCTCGTCAAGGACCCGGACACGGGACAGCAAACCTCTCTATACTGGCATGATGGCACGATGTACCTCTTCAAGTCCGCCCATTATCGCTGGGCTGACGAGGGACTCGTAATCATCGTGCTCAGCAATTCCAGCATGCGACTCGTGAACGACGAAATCGTCCTGCGCATTCATGAGCTGGCCAACGGCCGTCCGTACCAGGACGTGCGTCTCAAACGCCCACTGTGGCAGTATGTCGAGGAGGATATCGGCACGCATGCTGGACTGGAGGCGGCGGTATCCGAATATTATCGCCTGAGAGCCGATACGCTGACCTTCGCCGTTCCGCCCCCGGGCAGGGTGCACCGGGCGGTCATGGGTTACGTTTTGCGGACGGAGGGGATGGACGCCATGGCGGAGATGGCGCAGGAGCTCAGAAACGCGGAACCTTGTGAAATCGACGAGGGAACCCTGAACAATCTCGGATATGAGCTCCTGCAGGACGGGTTTGTCGATGACGCCGTAGCGGTTTTTAAGCTGAACGTCATCCTGTTTCCAGATTATGCCAATGGCTACGACAGTCTGGGCGAGGCCTACTTGACCCGTGGAGACAGGGCGCTGGCGATCCAGAACTACGAGAAGTCCCTGGAGCTGGACCCGCAGAACGAAAACGCGGTTAAGGTGCTGGAGAGATTGAAGAAAGAAAACTAGGCCGCATTACCTAAGAATAATGACGGTTTTAGGTATCTCTGTACAGTCTATATGGCCTCCGCCTCTTCCTGCAACTTCTTGTACAAGGGCCCGATGTCGAGGCTCTCTGCCCACTCGTCCAGGTATGCCCTCGCCCTGCAGGCTCGATACGAGCGACCCGGATACCATGTACTCGATTCCCAGGTCGTTCAGAACCCGTACGACGCGTTTCAGTAATTCCTGTTGTGACATTTGCTCAGGCGCTCCAGGTAGATCTTCATCAGCGATTCCTCCGCAAGATCGGGAAATCTCCGGCGCAAACCGTGGAGGAACAGGCTTCTGGTAAACTCCGATAGTTCAAAGGCCTTAGCCAACCTCTCCGCCGGGCTCATCCGGCGAAGCGCCTTCAGGTATATGCTGTGGTTCAAGCGCTTCTTCGTTTTCATATCTCCTCACAGGGATGATACCACACAGCGGTTTCGGTTTCACACAACATAATCCTGAGGCCGGGTTTTCTCTTGACAATTCGGGCTCGGGCTGTACAGTATTACCTAATAATAGTGACAAAGTTAGGTATCTCTGTACATGCTATCCGCGGGACGGTGTCATCATGGCTGCAGGCGACAAACTCGAAGAAGCAGAGGAGATTTTCAGGAAGCGCGG
>JASFEA010000256.1:0-3171 GCA_050125095.1 bacterium | reverse complement strand
AACGAGAACGAAGCGCAACTCGAAGAGGTCATGGCGGCGATAGAAGCGTCACGGGACGCGCTGATAGCCCGGCTTCGGGAGATCGCCGAAATCCCGTCGCCCACCTTCGAGGAGAGCCGGAGGACGGAGTACCTCACGCGCGCGTTCCCCGGGGCCGGATTGAAGGACGTTCACTCGCTCAAGGGAGGCAGCGTGCTGGCATATACCCGGGGCAAAGACATGCCGGTGGATCTCCTCCTGGCCGCGCATATCGACACCGTCTTCCCAATGGACACCGACATCAGGACGCATATCGATGGCGGGCTTCTGCGCGGGCCGGGCACCGGTGACAACGCGGCCAATGTCGCGGCGATTCTAACGCTCGCGGAGGTCTTCAATGAGACGGGCGTCGGGCCCGCGGGCAATGTGGTCTTTTGCGGCACGGTGAGGGAAGAGGGACTGGGCAATCTGGGGGGCATGGCCGAGGTTCTCGACGAACTCGGCGACCGGACGGCCATGGCGATAGCCGTCGACGGCATGTCTCCCGCGATAACCTATCGCTCGCAGGCCATCAGGCGTTACGCGGTGACACTGAGGGGGCCGGGCGGGCATTCGTGGAACCATTTCGGGGCGCCGAGCGCGATTCACGAGATGGCCCGCATCGTATCCGGGCTCGCCTCACTGGAGGTGCCGGAAGAGCCCAGGACGACTTTCAATGTCGGCAAGATACAGGGGGGCAGATCCATAAACGCAATCGCGCAGCAATGCTCCATCGAGGTGGACCTCCGCTCCCTGGACGAAGGCACCGTGGCCGACCTGGAGAAGCGATTCCTCGACATTGTGGCCAAGACGCCCCGGGAGGGCGTCAGTGCGGAAACCGAACTCATCGGGACGAGACCCGGCGCGGTCATCGACGCCGAACACGACCTGGTTAAAACTGCGGAGGCCGCGGCCAGGCACACGGGCCTTGAGCCGGTCCTGAACGCCGCGTCGACCGACGCCGCCCTACCGCTTTCAAGGGGTATACCGGCCATATCATTCGGGACCTATACGGGAAGCGGAACTCATTCTCTGGATGAATACGTCGAGGTCGACTCGCTCACTGCGGGCCTCAGGTGGCTCGCGATCACCGTCCTCGCGCTGACGGGGTTAGACCGGTAAAAGTCGGCCGGTTGTGGAACCGGCCCGCCATGGGTATAGTCATGTTGCAGCGCCCCCTGTTTCCTGCTCCTGGATAGGAGTAAGTGTGATCGTCTCGACACCCGGATTGCGCACCTATAAATTGACCGCGCTGGCTGCCGCACTCGCATGCATATTCGCGTGCCCGTTTGCATCGGCAGGAGAAGAGCCTGGCGTGAGAGCGCCGGGAGCGGCGGAGTATTCGGCGTATTCGGGTCATTCGGAGACCCCGCCCGGGCGGGCCACGGGATTCATCCCGCCGGGCGTGCACATCCCCAGAACCAGACAGAAGCTGCCCCTCCTGGAGGCGCCCTCACTCCCCTCGAGATTCGACTGGCGGGAATACGGCAAGGTGACCGGCGTGCGCAATCAGGGCGCATGCGGGTCATGCTACGCATTCGCGGCTCTGGCGAACGTGGAAGCAAGGCTTCTGGTGGCAGGCGAGCCCGAGTACGACTTCTCGGAAAACAACGCCAAGGAATGCGAATGGTATGAGAGCAGCTGTTCGGGCGGCAATTATTTCAGAATAGCCAGCTTCCTCTCCCAGTACGGCGCGGTGCTGGAGACATGCGATCCCTACGTCGCCGCCCCGGTGGCCTGCAAGACAACCTGCCCCTACATAATCACGCTGCTGGGATGGAACCTGATCTCGGCCGACACGATCCCCGACCCCGAACTCGTGAAGTCATACGTCTACACTTATGGCCCCGTGTATACGAGCTTCTACGCCGGCTCCGGCGACTCATGGGGGAGCGAGTTCAGGCACTATGACGGTTCATACACGCTCTTTCATGAGGGCAATGACGAGCCCAACCATGCCGTGCTCATCATCGGATGGGACGATGACCTCGCCCATGCCGGCGGCCAGGGCGCCTGGATATGCAAGAACTCCTGGGGTAGCGAGTGGGGCGGGCCTTGCGGCTACGGAGTCCGGTCCGGGTACTTCACCATGGGCTATGGCTCGGCCAATATGGGCTGGTACACGTCCTTTATGTCCGAGTGGCAGGCTTACGATCCGGACGGGAGACTGCTCTACTACGACGAAGGCGGCTACTCCGAGGATTTCGAGGAATTCGGCAGCACCACCGGATGGGCGCTGGTCAGATTCTATCCCGAAGAGGACATGCGCATCGAGAGAGTCGAGTTCTGGACGACCGACGCCACGAGCGACGTCGACGTCTATCTCTACGATGACTTCGACGGCTCTTCCCCCGGAGGTCTTCTAGCCAGCAGTCTCGACCACGCCTATCCCGAGGTCGGCTATCACTCCGTGGAGCTCGCCGGCCCTGTGGTCATAGACGCAGGCGATGAGGTCTGCGCCGTCGTCAGGTTTACAAACGAGTCTTTCGCTTCGCCCATCGCGCTCGACGACCAGGGCCCGGCCGAAACCGGCAGGTGCTTCGTCAGCACAGACGGTAGCTCGTGGCAGGACATTAAGAGCGTCGAGGGACATGCCAGCAGCGATATAGGCATAAGGCTGCGCGGCACGGAAGTCGAGAACTCGCACACGCTGCGCGTGCCGGATGACGTCGAGACCCTGCTTGAGGCAGTGTACATAGCGGACGCGGGAGACACCCTCATCGTAGCGCCCGGAACGCACGCGGCAATGGGTCTCGAGATCGATGAGGCGCTGGTGATATTGAGCGAGGCCGGCCCCGAGAGCACTTTCATCGACGCAGGCGGCTCGGCCCTGACGGCCCCCGCCGCCGACGTCATAGCCTTCAGGGACGTCGGAAGCGGCGCCCTCCTAAGGGGATTCACAATCACCGGCCTCGAGGGGGCCATGGGGGCGTCTGCCGTATCCATCCAGAACGCGAGTCCGCGCATAGAAGACTGCATCATCGCCGGGATCTCGACAACCGCGGGAGCCGTATTCAATGTCACGGGCGGCTCGCCGCAGATAGCCAACTGCACCATACATAACAACTCGGTTTTCTCGGCGGTCTATTTCGGTTCGTCGAGCGGGGGGTCCGTGGAGAGATGCATAATATCGGGAACCAAGAGCGGCGAAGC
>JASFEA010000255.1:0-3201 GCA_050125095.1 bacterium | reverse complement strand
CGTATTCAATGTCACGGGCGGCTCGCCGCAGATAGCCAACTGCACCATACATAACAACTCGGTTTTCTCGGCGGTCTATTTCGGTTCGTCGAGCGGGGGGTCCGTGGAGAGATGCATAATATCGGGGACCAAGAGCGGCGAAGCCATGACATGCCTCTCGGGCACGACCCCCGTCTTCTCATGTAACGATGTCTACGGCAACCACGGAGGGGACGACATCTGCGGCATCGATGGAGGTGGCAACTTCTCGGAAGACCCGCTTTTCTGCAATGCCGCCGGCGGCGACTACGCGCTGCAGGACGCGTCACCCTGTCTGGCGGGATACGGCTGCGGCCTCGTGGGCGCGCTCGGACAGGGCTGCCCGACCCACATGCCCGAGGCTCTCGAGGCTTTCTCGGCAGCCTCCCGCGACGAATCAATGCTCCTTACCTGGACGCTTCCGGACCCACCTGTGCAGGGAGCCTATATACTGTACTCCACCACAGGCTACCCCACAGGCCCCGGCGACGGTGCTCCCGTGGAAGACGGGAACCTCGGCTACTTCCCGGGGAGTCCGGCGAGCCAGGACTCTTGCCTCCATACCGGGCTCGCTAACGGGACTACTTACTACTACACCGCCTTTGCATATAACGGCGACCTCAAGAGCGCGGTCGGCCTCGAGGCGACTGCGGCCCCGGAGGACGTCTACCCGCCGGCTCCTCCCTCGGGCCCGGGCGCCGAACCTGCTCTCGCCCAGATCACGCTGTCATGGACTTATCCCGGTGACGCCGACCTCGAGGGAGTGATGGTACGCTACTCCACGGCTTCCTATCCTCTGACTCAGGTGGACGGCAGCCCCGTGGAAAACGGAAACGGGGGCGTCTTCGAAGGAGATCCGGGAGGCGATACGGCTTTCGTACACGCCGGCCTCACTGATGACATCACATATTACTATTCGCTGTTCGCGTTCGACGAGATCCCCCTCTATTCCGGAGCAGCCCAGGTCAGCGCTTCGCCCGGTGACGCCGTACCCCCGGGTCCCGTCACCGGATTTACTGTCGAACAGGCCGATACATTGCTTCGTCTGATCTGGACAAACCCGGACGATGCCGACTTCAACGGGACTCTCATCATGTATTCGACCGTGTCTTTCCCGGAGGAGATAACAGACGGGGGCCCGGTCCCCAACGGCGCCGACGGGCGTTTCCATGGCGAGGCGGCTGAACAGGACACCTTCACTCATAACGGTCTCATAAATGGCGAGACCTACTACTACACCGCGTTCGCATATGACGACAGACTCAACTACTCGGTGGGGGCGGGCGCGAGCGGAACGCCCGCCGACACGCTCCCTCCCGGCTGGCCTCAGGGCTTCACAGCGGCCGCAGAAGACTCGGCCGTGACCCTGCGCTGGACGAATCCCGGAGACCATGACTACGAGTGCACGCTCATAAGGTACTCGACGGTCTCCTATCCCATGTCCGCGGCCGAAGGCACGGCCCTGGAAAACGGCGCGGGCGGCGAATTCCACGGCGAAAGGGCCCAGGCCGACAGTTTCGTGCACTGCGGCCTCGAAAACGACATGACCTATTACTACTCGGCCTTTGCCACAGACGAGGCGGCGAATTACTCTGTCCCCTCCCGGGCGAGTGCCGTTCCCCGGGACAACCTCCCGCCCTGGCCCGCAGCCTTCTCGGCCGCAGCCGCCGGGGACGGAAGCGTGAGATTGAGGTGGATCGCCCCGGATGACGAAGATGTTGAGGGCGTGACCGTGCGATACTCCACGGCGGACTATCCCGCCAGCGCCGCGACCGGGACGGCGGTTGAAAACGGAAGCGACGGACGGTTCCCGGCCTGGCCTGCGGAGCCCGACTCATTCGATCACGAATGGCTGAATAACGAAACCAGGTACTACTATTCGATCTTCGCCTACGATGAGGCTTTCAACTACTCGGCACGCGACACGATTTCGGTCATCCCTTACGACCAGACACCGCCGATTCTGTCCGTCTCGGTATTCCAGAATCCCTACATAACCAATCATCTCGACGTGTTCGTAGTCGCCTCGGAGGCGATGGACGGCGCCAGCATGACCTGCAGCGTCGGCGGCACGCCCGTCGACCTGGCCATGTCCGATGAAGAAGAGCATGTCTGCCGCGCCGACTTCGACCTGGGCTCGACCGGCAACATCTCGATAGAGGTGTCGGGGAGCGATCTCAGGGGGAATCCGGCCTCGGCATCAAGGACATTCTCCTCGTCAAGCGTATCGGCCCTCGCTGGAGGCACCGTATTAAGCCCCGATGGTAATTTCTCCGCGCATCTGGCGGGGGGCCATCTCGAGAGGGACTCGTACATACTGGTCTTCGAGTCGGCGGCAGACGGCATCGACGCCGGAGATGCCGGATATGTTCCCGGGGATGTCGTATACGACATGTCCCCGGGCGCACTCGGCGCTGAAGGCTTCTTTGAAATCTCGGTCGCCTATGGCGAACATGTCCCGGACCCGGAGCGCCTGGCGCTGGCCAGAGTCGAGCAGGGCCGGGCCGTCGCGGTCGATTCATATCTCAGGCGGGGCGAGGCCGGGGTCGTGGCATTCGTGAGGCGATTGGGTTCCTACACACTCATCCGAAGGACCGATGAGACGACTCCCGATTACGGCAGCGGCTCGCTCGCGGTCTACCAGAACGCTCCCAACCCGTTCCTAAACAGCACGGGCATCGCCTTCCGGCTCCCGCGCATGGAGAGGGTTACAGCCGGCATCTTCACCGTGGAGGGCCGGCAGGTGAGGCGCCTCTTGGATCAAGTACTCCCGCCCGGGACCCATATCCTCGAATGGGACGGTCTGGATTCAAACGGCGGCAGAGTGGCCGGAGGCGTTTATCTATACCGCGTCGGCGCGGGCTCCGAATCGGCGACCAGGAAGATGGTGCTGCTGCGCTAGGCCGCGATGGCATGAAGACCCGGGCCGCGGCAGGCATGAAGACCCGGGCCGCGGCAGGCATGAAGACCCGGGCCGCGGCAGGCATGAAGACCCGGGCCGGGCAAAAAGGAAGCCCCTGCCCGCCGTTTATTCCTCAGCGCAATCGAATCCATCAGGGTATTCGGAGATGTAGGTTAAGACCGAGTCGGGCAGGTCCATGAAGTCATGCTCCGCGAAGTCCTTGAAGGTCTTGAAGACGAGTTCGCGATTGAGCTCGGTCGTGTAGTCAACCATATGTTGGT
>JASFEA010000254.1:0-3237 GCA_050125095.1 bacterium | reverse complement strand
TGCACGCCATCAGCGTCAACCATGTGTTCAAAGAACACGGTGGCCGACTGCTTGGCGAGCAAGCCGCCGCGCACGACCCGCACGAACTCGAGCTGAGACGGATCGTAGGAGACCACCGTCTGCAGCCCCTTCACCGAGGCCGTATTGCCTTTGAGGACAACAGCCGCCTCGACGAGGTCGGTAATGCGGCTCCGCTCAAACGAAACGGCGAGCTCCGGCCGTTCGACCGCACGATGAGGCGTTCCGGCGAATAAGCTCACCTGGCCGAAGTTGATGGCGAACATCATGAGGTCCTCGAACTGCACCCGGTTGTCGGTCGTCGGCCTCGCGTCCACCGAGAAGTCAGTTGTCGGGCCGACATCGAGATAATTGAAAGGATCGTTGTGAACCAGCGTCGCCCAGTATTTGCTACCCAGCAGGCTTATGTCGACAGTCTGCACGAAGTTGTCGCCGTTGCCCGGAGTCGCGCCGTCAGTGACGTCGCCCAGATGGTAGTTAAGCGTACCCGTGGTCTTGTTGGACACCGCCGAGACATTGCCGCAGGCGTCCTTGGTGTAGACCACGTAGTACCAGAAGTCCCGGCTGGACGGGATGTCATACTGCCCGGTGGACGTCACGCCGGTGAGCGTCCAGGGGGCGCCCGGAGGGTAGGACCCGGGGGCCGCCGGTTCGGAACCCGTGCCGTCATCGTACTCGGGATAGTCGCCGTAGGGCGCGCGGTACACTTCCCTGTACAGGCAGTCGCCGGGTGCCGTGAAGGTCAGCGTGATGGCTGTCACGCTGCCCGCCGGATTCCCGGTCTTGACCTGCGCCGCAGCTAGATCGGTTACGGCAACAGGCGGGGTGGCATCGATGGTCACGCTGGTGGGCGGTCCGGGCAGGGCCGGGACGGGCGCGTTGGCGCAGTCCCTAACCGTAACCGACGTCACCGTGATGGTGCCCGTGCCGTCTCCGCTGCTTCCCTTGACATCAACCGTGAAGAGAACGCCGGAGCCCGTGGCCCCGCAGGGAAGTCCCAGAATGGCGCAGTCCACGGTGTAAACGCCGCCGCCGTTATCCAGCACCTGGAAATTGGTGCCTCCCACGCTCTGGAGATACGGCCCCTGGACGATGCTCGCCACCGGGGTCGAGCAGAGCATGAGCTCGGGGCTCAGCTGGAAGGTCACGCTGTAGCCCCTCACAGGTGTTGCGTCGACCCGGGTGAAGAGCATGTCCACAGTGTCGCAGGGATAAGCGGCGCTCAGGCAGGCCACGCTTGCCGGATCCACGGCTATGTTGTCCGGCCCGTAACCGTTGCAGACACCGGCCGGATATGGACCCGTGAGCCAGGGCCAGAACGTGGCGCTTCCCGATATGGAGCCGCCCAGCCCCGAGGGATTCATGGGATCATTGGGCCCGGTGGCATCGCTCCACCAGTTGCAGGTGGCGTCACATGTGCCCGTACCCTGATTGACCAGCGCATACGCCCCGGTCTGGGTGGCGCCGTTCATGAAGTTGTTTTCATTGACGTCGATGGTGGTGGCGTCAATGCCGGAGAGTATCCTCAGCCCGTTTGAGACGTCGCCGGGAGCGGCAATGCCGTTGTAAAAGAAGGTATTGTGCTCCACCGTGACGCCCTGGCTGGGCGTAAGGCCGTACTGATTGCCCCACAGCATCATGGCATACGAAGGGTAGCCGGTGTAAGGCGAAGGCCCGGCTCCGTATATGACGTTGTTGGATATGGTGGAGTTCTTGAGACCCACCTGCATATTGGTATAGGTGTTATTCTGGAAAGTGTTGCCGTCGATGAGCGAGTTCTGGAACTGCGACGACAGGTTGAGCGACGCGCCGTCGAAGAGATTGTCCGTCATCGACATGTTGTAGGAATTGTAGGCAGAATTGCCCGCGAAGATACCGCCGTTGGCGAAATCGTTGTCTTTGATGGTCAGATTGTCGAAGATATCCGACCCGTCGAAATGCGCCAGGGCGTATGAATCGGTCATGGAACCGGCGTCCAGATCGCAGTACTCGATCAGCACATTGGGAGATGTGATATTGAACCAGAACACCCTCGCCGCCGTGCCGTCCAGTATGCAGTTCTTGACCTGAAGCCCGCTGCCGTGGCTGTCGGCCCTGACCAGCTGCGCCGAACCCGAGCCGGTGATGTGGAAGCCGTCGATGACGACATTGCTTGACTTGATGCTTATTACATGACCTGAGGTGCTGGTCACTATGGCTTCGGTTGCCACTCGCCCTCTGGCGTCAACCCCCGCCTGGGGTCCAACAAGCGTAATGGCAGCGGCTATCACGAAATTCCCCGTATACGTGCCGGCCAGGACATTGACCGTGCTGCCGCTTACGGCGTCTATGCCGTCCTGCAGGTCGGCGAAGGCGTCATAGCCCCACACGTAGTCGGTGCTGTTCGCCGCATTGTAGACGTCCACGTCCGACTGCGACGTGAAGTCGTCGTCCACGATTACGTCAGTGACGTCATTGGTGGTGAAATAGAGACCGGCGGTGCACTCGCCGCCGACTTCAGGGTAGTGGTTGCCGGAAGCGTAGACCCAGCCGCCGCTCGCGTCCTGGGTGGCTCCCATGTAGTAACCCATCTTGTTGATTTCACGCTGGTAGGTTGTCTGGTCGTACTTGCCCAGCGTCATAGCGGCATATGCGGTCGACTGCCAGCTCTCGTCACCGGCATTGGCCCCGTAGCACTCGCTGATACCGCCCTGAGAATACTGGCTGTCCAGGAGGCGGGTAAGGAGGCCCGGGATCTCACTGGTGTGGACATCCGCCGCAGAGAAGGCGTCGATGAGGCCGGTAAGCCCGAGGGTGTACCACCAGAAATTCTTATCGGCATATGTGGGGTCCCAGCCGTCGTCGTCGTCCACGTCGAAATAGCCGGGATTGTCGTTGAACGAATCCTGCCAAAGCACTTCGGCTATGTCGTCGGCCGCCGCTCCGTAATCATAGGGATCCGATGGATACACGGCGTCCAGCATGGCTGCTGCCACTGCCCAGGCTCCTATGTCCCAGGCTATGATGCCGTTCCCGTAGCCCTGGCCGTACCTGGCGTCGCGTATGTACTCGGCGAGTGCCTGGGCTGTACCGTATGCAGCGATTCGCCCGACGAACTTTGCCTTGGCCGAATCGGCGTACGCGGTTCCCGACACTGCCGGCAGGGCCTGGTAGTTGAGGAGGAAGATGATATCAGCGGCCGTCCTGTAAGTATGACGGTTGGTAATCAGCTGGTTGGCC
>JASFEA010000253.1:0-3244 GCA_050125095.1 bacterium | reverse complement strand
GTGGATCTCGCGATCCCTTCCGCCCTGGGTGAAGGCGCTGGCTATGCCCCGGACCCTCTCTATCCTGGGCTCTATCTGGTCCTCTACCACCTTCCTGAGCTCGGCTATGTCGTAGTCGCCCGTCACGGCCAGGAAGAGGATGGGCATCTGCTCCGTCGAGAACTTGAAGACGAACGGCTCTTCGGCGTCCTCGGGCAGGAAGGGCTTGACGAAATCTATGCGCTCTCGCACGTCCATCGAGGCCACGTCCATGTCCTTGCCCCACTTGAAGGTGACCATGACGATGGAAACGCCTTCGCGCGAGAAAGAGGAGACCTCATCCACGTCTTCTATCGCCGCGACGTTCTCCTCCACAGGCCGCGTGACGAGCGTTTCGATGTCCTCGGATGAGACGCCTTCATAACTGGTGACAACCGTGACCGTGGGGAAACTTATATCGGGATAGATGTCGGTTCCAAGATTGAATGCGCTCACGAGCCCGATGGCAAGGAGGGCTATATAGATCATGAAGAAGGTTACCGGCCTGGATACCGATCTCTCGGGAAGTCCCATCCCGTATTGTCTCCTCCTCTTATGCTTTTACCGGCTGCGCGGCGATCAGGTGCGCGGGCATCAGCTGCCCGAGGGCGCTCTCCGTACGTCTATCTCAGAGCCGTCCTTGACGATGGTCTGCCCGGCCACTATGACCTCGTCGCCGGGCTCGAGGCCGTCCAGGACCTCGAAGTAATCCCTGTTCGAAAGCCCGAGGTGAACCTCGCGCTTCCTGGCGAATCCGCCCTCGGCAACGAATACCTCGGTCTCGATCTCGGCGCCGCGGTCCGAGAAGAGCTCCCGCAGCGTAGCGTCCCGGGGCATGAGGACGGCGCTCTTATGCGTCTCAACCACGAGCTGCACGCGGGCGAACATGCCCGTACGCAGTTTCCCCGTCCCGTTCTTCATATTGATCTCCGCCCGGGCCGTGCCCGTCATCACGTCCACCATCGGCCTGATGTTGGAGACTTCGGCCGTATACTCCTTGCCGGGAAGGGCGTCGAACTCTATCCTCGCAGGCATGCCCAGGCGCACGAAGGGGCAGTCCTTCTCCAGAATGCCCACCGTCACCTTCACCGACGCGTCGTTTATGACCTTGAGAAGAGGTACCTGCTGGGTCACGTAGGCTCCCCTGTCCACGTACCTTATCGCAACCTTGCCGTCGATCGGGGACGTGACAGCATTGGGCTCGAACTTCATGCCCGTGACCTCGGGGTCGATGGTCATGACCGTCTGGCCCTTCCTGACGCTGTCGCCCTCCCTGACATGCACCTCGATCACCCTGCCGGCGATCTTGGGCGTCACATCCACTTCTTCCGCGGCCTCCACCCTGCCGGTGTACCTCAGCGCCTTCTCGATCTCTCCGGTGATTACCGGCGCAACCTCAACCGTGACGGACGTTACGGCCTCCGCCGCGGCGGCCGCCTCTTCCCTGGCCTGGCGCTCCTTCTGTATGGAGGACATCCTCCAGAAGACGATGAGCACCGCGACCGCGACGACAATGATGATAATCAAGGCTCGCTTCATAACCGAGCTCCTACTCCTGTTTGTATTCCCTCAATAGAACGCCGACGGCTTTCATAAGCCTGGCGGTTGATACGTTGAAGTCGAAGAGCGCGCTGATCCGGTTTTCCTCGGCCGTGATTAAGGCCAGCCTGGCGTCCACGACTTCCAGACTCGTGGCCAGCCCCGTGGCGTATCTCTCATCGACTATCTCAAGGCCCCTCTGGGCAGTCTCCACGTTCCTCTCCTGGCTCCTTAAGGTCTCACGGGCCGACTCGGCATCCAGTAAGGCCGAGCGCACTTCGAGCTCGATGGCCCGCTTGAAGTCCTCCACGGCGATGTCGGCCTGGCGCCGGGCGCTACGCGCCTGCGATACCTGCGCCCTGGTGCGGAGCCCGTCGAATACGGCCCAGCTCAGGACGAGGTAGCCCGCATAGGAATCGTCCCAGTCATCCCCGGAGAGAGACAGTTCATTCGACCTTATATCATAAGTGCCCTGCAACGCGAACATCGGACGCCATCCCGACTCGGCAAGCGACACCGACTCCTCTGCAATCTCAGTCTGCACCCTCACCATGCGCATTTCGGGGCGGTTCTCGAACGCCAGGTCCACCGCCCGCCGCGGGTCGACCTCATAGTCCCTCTCCTCGAGCACCCCGACGAAATCTATCTCGGCCTCGGGCTCCATCATCATGTAGTTCTTGAGCGAGAGCTCGCTCACCTCAAGAAGGTTCCTGGCGCGGATGAGCACCGGCCTCAAGTTCACCACCGCGACCTCCGCGCGCATTACGTCGTACTCGGACACCTCTCCCGCGTTGTAGCGGGCCTGGGTCACGGCGTAGTGCTCCTCGGCGTTCTGTATGGCCTCCTCGGCTACGACAATCGCCTCGCGCGCGGCGAGGACGCCGTAAAACTGAACGAGAACCGCCAGGGCCAGGTTGGACTGAGTTGCCTCGAGTTCGGACTCGGCGATGTCCCTCACGTACTTGGAGATCTTATAAGAACTCGACACGGCGCCCCCTGTGTAAAGGGGCTGCGTGAGGCTCGCCGAGAAGGAGTAGTCGAGCGTGAAGTCGAGTTCGAACTCCTGCGGCTCGCCGCCGGCCCCCGGGAACTGCACCCGCTGGGTCTTCTCGGCGAAATTATACGCGCCGCTCAATTCCAGCTTGGGAAGGAAGCCCGACCGCGCCTCTTCTATGCCGCCCGCAGCCAGGTTCACTCCCTCGGCCCTGTCCAGCACCTTGGGATTGACTTCGAGCGTCCTTGCGACGCATTCCTCCAGCGTCATCTCCCGCGCCGAGGCCGGAGACGAGGCTGCGAGGCACAATGCCGCGCAGGCTGTTATGAGAAATATGGAAGCAAGTAGTCTCATCTTCTAACTCCTGCCGCCTTCTGAGCCTCGGGTTAACCAAAGGGGCGAGCCGCGCGAAGCGGCGAAGGAACCCGTCCCACTGTCCCGTAACCGGGACTGCCGGGTTACTTGCATGAACCCTACATGGTTAGACAACCCGGCGGACGGATCCAATCCATGAAATAACCGGCACCACGCGATCAAAATGGCGGGGCCGACGGGACTCGAACCCGCGACCTCTGGCTTGACAGGCCAGTGTGCTAACCAAGCTGCACCACGACCCCGCGCATTATAGTGATTACACCACTTCTGCGGGAAAATACCAGACCCGCGCCGCTGTGTCAATAGGGAAAAAGCCCG
>JASFEA010000252.1:0-3303 GCA_050125095.1 bacterium | reverse complement strand
GGGGTGGTGGCGCCGGGTGGGTACTGCAGTCACGTACGCCGGTGTTGCAGTGGTCATAGTGGTGCTGATGTGGGGGATATACTTGGTCAGGGGCCCGCTCCTCAGGCTGCACTTCGGCGTGAGGGCGCCGCTGGTTGCTGCGTCCGCGGTTCTCTTCGGCCTGTCGCTGTATATGAACGTGCGAATCCACGTGCTGATTCCTCGCGGTATGCTGCTGGGGGTCCATGAGATATCCCGACGAAGTCCGGGCCAGCTCGTGACCAGCGGCATCTATTCGAAAATGCGCCATCCGAGGTATGTGGCAATGGCGCTTGGTATCACGGCGATGGCCCTCTTCACGAATTATCTGGCGTCGTACCTGGTCGCGCTCATGTATATACCCGTCATCTATGTGTTAGCCGTGCTGGAGGAGCGGGAGCTGTCTGCCCGCTTCGGGGCCGCTTACCGCGATTACTGCGCCCGCGTGCCCCGCTTCATCCCCCGTATCCGGGCGCTCGGGTCACCCGATGATGGAGATTCGATTTGACAAGGAGCTCGGTCAAATGGTCGGCAGTACCATGGCCGGGATTCGATGGTAGAGTGCTGAGAATGGAGGTGGTCGCTTGAAGAGAGTATTGCTGGCGGGTCTCCTGGGTGGACTCGTCCTGATTGTATGGCTCATTGTGGTTGATGGACTCCTTGGATTCAGCCGGGCCATCGACATGAAACAGCTTCCGGAAGAACGCGTCGTGTATGCGTTTCTCGTGGAGCATGTCAAGGAAACGGGACGTTATGTTCTGAATCCCGAGGTCCTGCCTGAACAGGAATTCCCCGGAGATGACCCCATCTTCGGCCTGCACTACACGGGGCTCGGTCACGATGATGCCGGGCAGGAGATGCTGGTAGGGCTTGTCGTGATGCTGCTCGCGCCGATTGCTGGTGCATATCTGCTCGCGAATTCATCGGACCGCACCCTCTCGAAGTATGGGCGTCGAGTGGCCTTTTTCGCGATGATCGGCGTCGTTGCGGCCCTGCTGGGTCTCATGGCGAGATTCGGCCTTGCCAGATACTCTCCTGTTGACGCGTCGGCCTGGGCAGTCCATGATCTTGCCGCCTGGGTGCTTGCGGGCCTTGTAGTCTCCCGGTTAATAAGGCCTGCAGCGGAGCATTGACAGGCGAGAGCGGGGGCGGCACCGCTCCCCGCGAGAGCAAGAGTTCGCAAAGGGGAGGCTATGAACATACAGATTTCGCCATCAGCAAAAGCGGTCGGATTCTGGAGCGCGGTACTGGCCACCGCGTTCAGCATCACTTATGACGTCGGTCAGATAGCGGAGTGGCTGGGGTGGCTGGGCTCTGCTGGGGGACCTGAGAGCTCAAGCACGCCTCTCGGACTGGTCGTCCTCCTCACGCCTTCGCTCTTCCTGGGATCTGCATTCCTCGTGCTGGCTGTAAGCATTCACCAGTTGGCATCGCCTGACAGGAAGATATACAGCCATGTGGCTGTGGCGTTCGCGACGGCATATGCGGTTTTAATAAGTATCAACTACTACGTGCAGCTCACCTGGGTGATGCCTCGTCTTGCGGCGGGTCGAACTGCCGGCATGGAGCAATTCCTCTTCGTGCCTTTCGATTCATTCCTGTATGCCGTTGACATCCTGGGTTACAGCTTCATGAGCGTCGCCACACTCTTCGCAGCGATGGTGTTCACCGGCAGGGGCATCGAGCGGGTTGCACACTGGTTCTTGATAGCAAATGGGTTATTGCTTCCGTTTATAGCGCTTCAGATGTACTGGCACTGGATGATCTGGGTAGCTGCCCTGTGGGCGGTGACGTTCCCGGGCTCGACCTGGTCACTCGCTATCATCTTCCGGCGGGCAGAGACCACGGAGCCGCTCCGTGCGGGCGACTAATGAGGCTTGACGCCTCTGCCGCGGGTTTAGAGACTAATAGGAAGGGAGGATACATGCCCACAATTAACGTGGAGGGACCTATCATCAAGGACATAGACAAGAAGAGGGTTCTTGTTCAGGAGATGACGGATGCCGCCGCCAGGGCTTATGCCTTACCCAAAGAAGCCATGATCGTTCTCATCAAGGAAAATCCTCCCGAGAACGTAGGCGTCGGTGGCAAGCTGATAGCGGACAGGGAGTAAGCGGGGAACCCGCGTCTGGTGGGGAGTCTCCTACAACGCATCAATTGTGCAGTCCTGGGGGCAAGGAGGTGCACCACGGCTCAGAAGATTGAACTTAAACCTATCGGTGTCATTCATACGCCCTTCAAGACCCGGGAGGACGTGCCCATTCAGTCGAGCGGCGGCCAGGATGTCGAGGGCATACTCGAGGTATATCCGGAGTACGCGGAGGGTCTTGCCGACCTGGATGGCTTCTCTCACGCTCTGCTAATCTACTATTTTCACCTCTCGGAAGGCTACAAACTCAAGGTCGTGCCCTTCATGGATACGGTGGAACGCGGGCTCTTTTCGACGCGCGCGCCGAGGCGCCCCAATGCGCTGGGGGTGTCGGTCGTGAAGATCGAACGGATTGATGGAGGCAAGGTCCACATAAGGGGCATCGATATGGTGGATGGCACCCCGCTCATTGACATAAAGCCATGCGTGCCTCATCTATATCCTTCACCGGATGAAGTGAGGATGGGATGGCTTGAAGGCAAGTCCGAGCGCATGAGGAGGCAGCGCGCGGACAAGCGATTTAGTGAGGGGAACGAATAGTTAACATGGAGCGCCGGTAAGATGAGATACGTTGACTTCAGAGATTCGATTTGCCGCGAGCTTCGTCGCAATCGCAAGGGGCTGACATACCCCGAGCTCAAGCGCCGCCTACGCCTGCCATATAAGAGCCCGTGCTCGGAGTGGGTGAAGCGTATGGAGAAGGAGAATGGGCTGGTGCGGGAGCCGGGGACGGGACGGGCCTACATATGGCGGATCCGGGGCCGGTAGAGAGAGGCCTGGGGTTCTCTGTGGAGTGGGTGAACGTGCCCAGCCCGGTGTGCCCCGGCTGCGGCCCTGTCTCGCGTGCTGCAGGTTCGAGACCGCGCCTCAGGTGATGTTTACTTGATCAGGGTCACTGTCGCGGTGGACACATCACTCCCGGCGGCCAATTTCAGGAAGTACATCCCCGGTGCAAGCCCCGATGCATCCCAGGCAACCGCATGGCTTCCAGGCGCGATACAATCATCAAAAAGCACGTCGACCTGCTTACCCGTCACATCATAGACGTCCAATTTAACATGGTTGCTCGCGGGCAAGTCGAAGTGAACCTGGGTGCGGCCCCTGAAGGGATTGGGGCGGCCCGCCGGGACCGGGTC
>JASFEA010000251.1:0-3330 GCA_050125095.1 bacterium | reverse complement strand
CGCAAGGCCGCGGACCTCATCAGGGGATAGAGATGGGGTCAGGTCTTGAAATGCACATCGGCCAGCCTATGGCCCGTTGCCGGCCATTCCAACGGCGGCTTGTTTACAACGCGAAGCCTCCGCGGAACCACCTTCGCTCCCGCGTTGAAAGCGTTGTGCATTTCAAGACCTGACCCCTACTTGTCTAGCTTGGACTGGACGCTCTTGACCTTGTCGTCCATGGTCTGGGGCCGGTCGGTCCGCGTCCCCACCTTAATCACCGTGGAGACCCGCGGAGCCCCCATCTCGTGAATGGCTTCATGACAGCGCTTGATGGCGGCGAAGACGTCGTCCCACTCCCCCTGGATATTGGTCCCATAGGCGTGCAGCCGGGTCTCAAGCCCGGCTTCCTTGAGGACCTTCTCGCACACGGCCACGTACTCTGAGAGCGACACTCCCACCCCGATGGGCACCACGCTGATATCGGCTATGACTTTCATGGCCCGTATCCTCCTCAATCTTCTCCAGTCTTCTCCTGTCATGATCCCAGAATCACGGCCCAAACTCAAGCAGACTGCTGACTTATGGCCGGTTTATACCCCCTTTTCAATTGACATTAAATGGCTCAGTTACTATGCTTCTATGGCAGTAAGTCGCTTCTACGGCAGTAAATCAGGCTGGTTCTCAACGGGGCGATCGTTTTGCCTGCCCCGTATAGTTGCGGTATGCAGAATCGGAGGAGATCGAATTGAAGGGCCGTGTACTTATCATCGACGACGAAGCCGAAATCCGGAGGAACCTGACGGTCGGATTGACCCAGGAGGGGTACAGCGCAGTCGCGTGCCCTGACGGGATCTCCGCCATCCACGAGCTCAACGCATCCCGCGAGAAGGGCATCGCTTACGACTACCTGGTCACGGATATCTTCATGCCCGATATCGACGGACTTAAGATACTCAAGGTGATCAAGGTCCAGTACCCCGACCTCCCGGTTCTGGTAATCACCGGCTTCGGCGACGAGGCCCTCAAGATGACGGCGCTCTCCGAACAGAACACGGGTTTTCTCGACAAACCCTTCGAGATCAGCGACCTCGTGAATGCCCTCGACGAGCTATCCCCCGGCTCCACCAGCGAGGCAGCCGCGCCAACCGAGGCCCCGGCGGAGGGCATACGCGAGTCCGTAAGCGCCTACCTCACCATAAGAATCACCGACCCGGCGAGGAGCATGGATATATTCAATCACCTCCACTCCATGGATGGCATCCAGAAATGCGAGGCCGTGAGGGGGGACTTCGACATAATTGTGCTCGCCCAGGGCGAATCCACGGAGGAGATCGACAAGGTCAAGAAGAAGATAGGCGAGATCGACGGGGTTGAGATCGCTTCGATGTCCCCGGTGGAGCGGCCCAAGCTCGACCGTGACGTGGACGAGTTCGTTAAGATCTATTCCCAGGCTATGAAGCAGCCCTCCCAGGTGAAGGCATCCATGCAGCCCGGGACGATGAGTTATATCATAGTTGACATAGACCCGAACGCCATTCAGCAGATCTTCACGACGGTCTTCTTCATAAACGAGGTCGTGTTCTGCGACGTTATCGAGAACGGCAAGAAGCTCGTCGGAATGATAACGGGCGAGGGCGTCGGCAGGAAGTCCACCATTCTCGACAAGCTCAACGAGATCGACGGCGTCCTCAGGGTGCGCGAGGCCACCGTCATCAAGCTCATCGAGGATTGACGACAACCCGCTGACGGCGACGGGCAAATCAGGCTGCGCCCAGGATCCCTGACCGCGCAGCCGGAATTATGAAGAGCCCGAATGACTGGGGAGCGGCTCGGAAGTGGCACCTGTAAAAGAACAGGAGAAATTCACATACCGCCTGTGGCGCTATGACGGCGCCCCGGGCGAGCTCATACCCCTTCTGCAGTCTGCCCAGGACCACTTCGGCTACATACCGCGAAGGGCCATCTCCTATATCTCCAGCGTTACGGGCATATCCGAGTCGGACATATACGGCGTAATAACTTTCTACAGCCAGTTCAGACTGCAGCCCATGGGCAAATACGTGGTACGGGCCTGCGCGGGCACCGCCTGTCACGTCTCGGGCGCCAAGACAATCATCGAGACCATAGAGGACGAACTCGGTATTGAGGTGGGTGACACCACCGAAGACGGCCTCTTCACTCTGAATACAGTAGCATGCATCGGGTGCTGTTCACTCGCCCCGGTGATCATGATAAACGACGACACGCACGGAAGGCTGACTCCCGCCTCGCTTCGCAAGCTCCTGCGCGATTACCGGCGCAAAGAGGAAGCCGCTCAGAGAGAGGACGCCCAGAGCGCGTCCGCGTGCGAGGACTGAAAGAGCCGGTGCAGCCGGCAAGGCGATCGGAAATGCTCAAGAAAAGCGGCGCCAGGAAAGTCATAGTCGGAATGGGAACCTGCGGCCTGTCCGCCGGGGCGCAGTCCGCCTATGACAAATTCGAGGAGCTTCTCAAGGCCAATCCGGGCGCATTCGAACTCTCCCGCACGGGCTGCTTCGGCATGTGCTATCGCGAACCCCTGGTCGAGGTGCGCGACAACGGCAAACGCGTCTTCTACGCTGAGGTTACGCCCGAGCTCGCCGCCGAGATATTCAACTCCCACATCGTGGGAGGCAAAGTTCTCGAAGAGCACGTGGCCTACAGCCGCGATGACGCAGAGGCCACGGGCGGCGCCGAAGAGGACTATATCATACTGCAGAAGAGGATCGTGCTCCGGAACTGCGGCACCATCGATCCCGAGTCCATAGACGAGTACGAAGCCGCGGGCGGATACAGTGCCCTGGCCAGGGCCCTCAAGGAGATGTCCGCGGATGAGATAATAAAGGAGGTCACCGATTCGGGCCTCAGGGGACGCGGCGGCGCCGGATTTCCGACGGGTTTCAAGTGGTCGCTTGCGGCCAGGCAGGACAGCGACGTCAAATATGTGGTGTGCAACGCCGACGAGGGCGATCCCGGCGCGTTCATGGACCGCTCGGTTCTCGAGGGCGACCCCCACTCGGTTATAGAGGGCATGATCATATGCGCCCGGGCTATCGGCGGCACTTTCGGCTATATCTACTGCCGAGCCGAATACCCCATGGCGATTCGCCGTCTCACAATCGCCATTGAAGCGGCCCGCCAGAGGGGCTATCTGGGCGAGAACATCATGGGGACCGGGTTTAACTTCGACCTTAAGATAAAGCAGGGGGCCGGAGCTTTCGTATGCGGCGAGGAGACGGCCCTCTTCGCCTCAATCGAGGGCCAGCGCGGCATGCCCAGGATAAGGCCCCCCTTCCCTGCGGAAAAGGGCCTCTGGGCCAAGCCCACCAA
>JASFEA010000250.1:0-3349 GCA_050125095.1 bacterium | reverse complement strand
GTAAGCCGCTCGTCCGGCCTCCCCGCGCTGTATGTCTGCGTTTTCATTCATCAGAATGCCGTACCTATCGCGAAGTGATACACCATCCGCGGCTCAGTCACATCGCGCATCGTCAGTCTGTAACCCACGTCGAATCTTATAGGGCCGACCGGCGTCATGATCCAGAGGCCGGGCCCTGCGGCAAGTTCGATCTCGCTCAGGTCGAATTCATCTACCTTTGACCATACCTGACCCGCGTCCAGGAATGCCGTGCCCCACAGGCGCCAGAAGAGCGGCCCGCGGATTTCCACCGACGCCTCCAGCTTGGCCTCGCCCCCCAGCGGCGCCCCCTCCGAGTCCTTGGGGCCGAGCTTGCGCCTCGCAAACCCCCTCATTGAGTTGGAGCCGCCTGAATAGAAGCGTGTGCCGGGAATCAAGGCAGGCGTGTCGCCGAGAGGGGTCCCCAGGCCCAAGCCGAGCTTGAGTGCGAAGACTGCCGGCTCGACCTGTCCGAGATAGGTTGAAGCCGAACCCTCCCACTTAATATAGGCATTTTGCGAGATCCCGTCCGGGCCCCAGCTCAACGTGGACCAGGACGAGAATCCCCGCCTTGGATTAAAAGGATCGTCTGTGCTGTTCTGGTTGGCGCGCGTCGAGAGTACCGCAAGGAACCCCTGCGGCACGTCGAGGTTCGCAGCATCAGGGTTCTTATAGGTCACGGAGACGTCTCCGACCTGCAATGAAACCTGGATGTTGTTCTCTATAGTGAAGAAGTAGGTCGAGGAAACGATTATGCCGTAGCTGACTTGCTCGTAAGCTTCTTCGTTTTCCCGCTCGAATCCGACCGAGAACTCTTCCTTGGTCCTCGGCGCTAGGAGGGCCGGCCACCAGAGGGAGACTTCTGCGCGCTGCAGCAGCCTTGACGCAACCGCGGCCGTATAGAATCCCCGCCCGGCGCGGAAGAGATTGCGGTGCCGCCAGCTCAGGCCCAAGCGGAGCCCCTCGTCGTTCCAGTATCTTAGGGTCGCCTTGACCGTGCGCGGGTCGCGCTCCGCCACATTGATCGTGAGATCCAGCGAGTCCTCCCCCACCTCCGCCATGTCGAACACGATTCTCCGGTAGATGTCGAGTCTTCTCAGATTGTCCTGCGCATCCGTGAGCGCCTTCGTGGAGTAGCGCCTGCCGTGCCAGATGTCGGAGACCTTCTCTGTAAGCGCGACCAGGTCATCCGGAGCTCCCTTTACGGCGACGTCCCGGAAGCAGTTGACTCTGCCGGCACGCATATCATAGCTCACGCGCACGCTCGCGGTGTCGAGCCCGGCGACGTCCGAGACGACGTCGACGCGCGCGTATCCGTGGTAGAGGAAGAGCGAGTCGAGAGACGCCTTGGTGGCCTCCACCCTGGCGTCTTCGAATACCGACCCCTCCGTTGTGAGCACCAGACGCCAGGCCGGGGCCTCCAGGTCTTCCGGAACGCCGGTCAGGCTGACCTCGCGGACGATGACGGCGGGGCCGGGGTCGATGTTGAAGGTGACCTTGACGTCCTTCCATGCCTCGTTGGGAGAGAATGCCGGCGTGACGGTTGTGTACGGGTAGCCACGGCGCGCCATGAAGAGCTTGATGCGGGCCATGTCATCCTCGAGGGCATCCTCGTAGAACGCGGGCCTGGTCGAGAGAAAGAGCCCTTTAGAGAGGTTGGATGCCGTTCTTCGCTTGAGGCCCCGGACCTCTATGCCGCGTACCTTCCAACCCTTGTACGCCATGACCTCGCGCTCATAGTCGGTGTCGGCGCGCACGGCGCCCACGGCGGCGGCAAGGACCCACGCCATTACAAGAGCGGCGATCGGGCCGCGCAAGAGCGAAGTACTTCTGCAGAGAGTTATCATCCGGGTCAGCATACTAGAATGGTACTACAAAGAGCCAAATGAATAAAGTGGGTGACTTCGTCCCGCGGTGGTTGTCCGAGGCACCCCGGCGTGCCCGGAGAGCCCGGAGAGCCCCAGGCTACATCCTCCCATCAACGGTACAGGGCCTTTACCCCTCCCCAGGTCGTCGGCTCGGTGGCTTCCCCACAGCCGCAGCCGGATCCCCCTGAACCTATATCTACGCCGCAGGTATTGTTGCCGGCCAGGCAGGGCGAGCACGATTCCACGTGAACGTCCCCCGAGGGGAGGTCGCAGAAGCGCGGGTCCGACGACATGTTGCCGTTGAGTCCGGCATGCACCGCAATGCACCCCACCCAATCCCCGCCCTCGTTTCCGTAGATGTTGCAGCAGGCGAATCCGATACCCGCGCCCGACCCTTCGCACTCAATCGCCTTTCCCGTCCGGGAGAAGGCGATGAGGACGTTTGTGAATCCGGGCTCGTCCCCTGACGCGAGATCCACCGCGGCCCCGCCCCAGGCCGAGGAGTCGCACGCGAATGTGCAGTTCTCCAGTGTAGGAGACGCATTACTGCATCTCATGCCGCCTCCCATATACTGCGCCTCATTCTCATAGAACTTGCAGTAGGCGATGGATGCACTGCATCCTCCGTCGAGATACATGCCCCCGCCCCGGAGGCCCGAGTTATTCGATATGGTGCAGTCCACCAGGGTGGGAGTGTTGGCGTGGAGATACAGCGCCCCTCCGTTCCCGCTTGCGGTGTTGGAGTTGAAGGTGCAACCCGAGAGCGTGATGGAGCAATGGTCTGTGTATATGGCCCCTCCGGCCGTGGCTTCATTGCTGAGGAAAAGGCAGTTATTGATGATTGCGGTGGAGTTGATCATATCGAATACTCCGCCGATCTGGGTGGCAGCGTTGCCCGTGAAGCAGCAAGCGTTGAATTTGGGTGAGCAGTAGTAGCATGCCACTCCCCCGCCGTCCTCACGGTAGCCGCCCATCACGGTAACGCCCTCCAGTACCGAGGTCGTATCCTCACCGCTGTCGAATATGAAGCCCGTATGCTGGTCGCCGCCCGAGGCCTCGCAGTCGATCACGCATAGGTTGCAGTTGCCGCTCTGGGATCTCACCACTATGGCCTTGCCCTTAAAGTCAATATCTCGGTTGCCGGCGCCCGTGTATGTGCCGTCCGCAAGAAGAACCGTGTCGGCCGCCGCGGCCGAGTCGATGCCGGCCTGGATCGTCGGGGCGTCTCCCGAGCCGTCGTCTTCAATTAGCCATGTCCTTGCGCCTGCGGCAGCGGGCAGGGCGAGGACGAGCAGGATGACCGGTATGAGTGGGGACTTCATAATGATCTCCTTCCTTCGCAATAGCGCTCTGCGTTCTCGGCAAAAAGCTGCACGATACCACTTTATACGAAGGCGCGGAGATGTTCAATCCCAAACCTTGGTGGAGAGAAGGCCGGGACTACCAGTTGTAAAGGTAGGTCA
>JASFEA010000249.1:0-3387 GCA_050125095.1 bacterium | reverse complement strand
GCGCTTTCAACCGTCTCGACCGCACGCTCGACTTCCTCCCCCACCGGTACCGCGATGAATGTCCTTATGGTCTCCAATTACTTCCCCCCGCGAATGACGGCAGGCGGCGATGCCTGCCGCTAGCGGCTAAGGTACATGCGCACGAGATCGAGCGCGTGTGTCGCCGCCCGCACCTTGATGACGCCCCTCGGCCCGGCGAAGACGTTGCGGGTAACCTCAACGCCCTCTTCATGCGCGATGCCCGTGTAAACCAGTCCCACCGGCTTGTCCGCCGTGCCGCCCGTCGGCCCGGCTATGCCCGTGGTCGAAAGCCCTATGTCCGTGGACGCCCTGCGCCTCACTCCCACCGCCATGGCCCTTGCGACCTGTTCGCTCACGGCGCCGAACGACTCGATTATCTCGCGGTTGACGTCGAGGTCACGTATTTTGGCCTGGTTCGAATAGGCCGTTATGCCCTCCATGAAACGCGATGAGACTCCCGGGACTTCCGTCAGGAGATGGCCGATCAGCCCGCCCGTGCATGACTCGGCGACGCTTATGGTCCTGCCGGCCTCTATGAGCATATCGCCGACGACGAAGTGAAGGTCTTCCCCGTCTTCGGAATAGAGCCGTCTTCCCAGCACCGTCCTTATCACGGCGGTGGCCCGGCCCAGAGCCATCCCGGCCGCGGCGTCTGTGTCGCCCATGGCCGTCAGCCTGAGCACGATGCCGGTCGGGCGCGGAAGGTAGGCGAGCGAGACCTCCAGGTCGCCGGAGACGGGGCTCAGGAGCTCGGCAATGGCTGACTCGGTAAGGCCCGTGGTCCGCAGCACTTTCGTCTTGATACTGGCGCGCCCGTCGAGACTGAGGAGGCCCGTCTCGATCGACCCTTCGAATATGGCCTTCATCTCCCCCGGCACTCCCGGCAGAACATAAAGCGGGCGACCCTCTCGCGTCAGTTTGAGTCCCACCGCCGACCCGAGAGGATTGGGCAGCAGCTCGGCCCCGGCCGGAACCATCGCCAGCGACCGGCTCGCTTCCGGCATCTCAACGCCCCGGGATTCGTAGCGTTGCCGCACGCGGCCCAGTATGTCCTCGCTCTCGACGAGTTCTATTCCGAATGACTCGCAGACGGCCTTCTTGGTGCAGTCGTCATGCGTCGGCCCCAGGCCGCCCGTCAGGAAGACCATGTCCGACCCGGCGAGCGCGGCGTCGATCTCGGCTGCGATCTCCTCCACATGGTCCCTGACGCTCGTCTTGCGGCCCACGGTGATCCCCGCCTCGGCAAGCTTGCCCGCCAGGTAAACCGAGTTGGTGTCGAGCACGAAGCCCGATACTATCTCGTCGCCTACGGTGATTATATGGGCCTTCATTTGGCTTACCCCGCGCGAACCTCCGGGAATCAGTTAATCAGGAGCTTCATCACGTGCAGAACCAGACAGGTATAGACCCCGGACATGCCGTCGTCAAGCATGACCCCCCAGCCCCCCTCTACGCGTTCGAGCTGCCTGGCGGGAGGCGGCTTGACGATGTCCAGGAATCTGAAGACGAAGAAGCCAACGACGATGAACGTAACGCTAACGGGCACCAGGAAGAGCGAGATCATCATGCCCCAGATCTCATCGACGACTATCTTCTTGTCGTCATTGCCCCATATCATTTCGCAGCGGCGCGAAGCGGCCACTCCCGCGGCGAACACGGACGCGAGGACCGCGAGCCAGGTCAGAGCCGCGTTCGGGCCGATAAGGCCCAGCCTCACCAGGATAAGGTGAATCACGATTCCTACGAGGCTGCCTACGGTGCCGGGGGCAATGGGGAAGTAACCGGAGCCGAAACCGCTGCCGATTACTCCCGCCAGTCTGTCGTTTAAAGATCCTTCAGGTCGCAGTGTTTGCCCTCTTCGCATAGATCGCCGATCTTGGCCAGAGCCAGGAGCTCGTTCCAGCGCCTGTCGACCTCTTCCTGGGCCTTCTCCATCATGCCCGGTTTGCCGGCGAAGTGGGAGAAACGGCCCTGTTTCTCGATCCACGCGCTGATGGGGAGCTTCTCCTTGGGCTTATGGGTTATTTTCCACCTGCCCTCGTCATGCTCGAAGAGCGGCCAGAAGCAGGTGTCCACGGCCAGCCTGGCGATGTCGATCGTCTCTTCCATCGGATACCTCCAGCCCCTGTGGCATGGCGAGATGATATTGATGAAAGAGGGCCCGTCCTTGGACAGCGCTTTCTCCACCTTCTTCACCAGGTCATTCCAGTGGCTCGGCGAAGCCGCGGCCACGTAAGGAATGCGGTGGGCGATCATGATCTTGGTCATGTCCTTGTGATACTGCTGCTTTCCGGGGATCTCGTCGCCGGCCGGGCACGTTGAGGTCGCCGCCCCGAACGGGGTGGCTCCCGACCTCTGTATGCCCGTGTTCATGTAGGCCTCGTTGTCGTAGCAGACGTAGAGCATCTTATGGCCGCGCTCCGCCGCGCCCGACAGGGCCTGCAGGCCGATGTCATACGTGCCGCCGTCACCGCCGAACGCGATGAAGTTCATTTCCTGTTTGATCTTGCCCTGGCGCTTGAGCGACTGGTAGGCCGCCTCCACGCCGCTTATCGTCGACGCGACGTTCTCGAAGGCGTTATGAATGTAAGGCACCTTCCAGGCCGTGAACGGGAAAATCGTGGTCACGACCTCCAGGCATCCCGTTGCGCAGCCGACCACAGTGTTCTTGCCGGCGGCCAGCATCACCTGCCGGGCCACTATGGTCGCCCCGCATCCGGCGCAGGCGCGGTGGCCGCCGGAGAGCAGGTCTTCTCTTTTCGATAGTTCCTTGATTGATGGCATCGCTTACCTCCTATTCCCGCACACCGAGGAGGCCGACATCATCGGAACTCCTGCCGCTCGATGCTAGATCCTTGAGCTCTTCGAACACGCTTTCAATATGCGCTTCAGTTATATCGCGCCCGCCGAGACCGTAAATATAGTTCTTCATGGGTACCGTGGACTCGCCGTAGAGCGCGGCCTTGGTCTCGAGCATAACCGGGCCGCCCATCGCCCCGAAGGACGCGGAACGGTCGAGAACGCCGACCGCCCCGGCGCCGCTCAATATGCTTCTCAACTCCTCGTGGGGGAAGGGCCTGAACATGCGGATCTTGACCATTCCGACCTTCTCGCCCTTCTCGCGAAGGTTATCGACCACCTGTTTGGCCGTGCCCGTGGTCGAGCCCAGCGCGATGACGATGCGCTCCGCGTCATCGGTCCTGTACGCCTCGGCCAGGTGGAATTCCCGCCCGCTTATCTTGGTGTACTCCTCGCCCACCTGCCTGATGACCTCATGGGCCCTCTGCATTGCCAGGATCTGAGGCACCTTGTGTTCGAAGTAGTAGTCGTGGAAATCGAGCGGGCCGAAAGTTTTGGCGTGCTTAA
>JASFEA010000248.1:0-3453 GCA_050125095.1 bacterium | reverse complement strand
AACCGGGTCGAGCTTCCTGAACCAGAAACTCGAGAGCGAGCTCAGCACTCTGCCCTTATCGGGAATCCCCGTGGGCAGGACATAGTCGAATGCCGAAATCCTGTCCGACGCGACGATGAGGAGCCGGTCACCGAGGTCGTATACCGTGCGCACCTTGCCCCTGGAGAAGACCTCAAGCCCGCTGAGTTCAATCTCTGTCAATGCCTGCATGCATATCACCTCTCGCCTGTATCTTCGGGTAGCAACAACACTCTTCTTCCTTCTATCTTCAGCCTGCCGGACGCAAAGCGGCGTATGGCCTCCGGGTAAATCCTGTGTTCCTCTTTCAGAATCCTCGCCGAGAGGGTCTCGGCGGTGTCGCCGTCCTCAACCGGGACGGCTGCCTGTATGATGATGGGGCCGGTGTCGACGCCCTCGTCCACGAAGTGCACCGTGCAGCCCGAGAATTTCACACCGTACTCGAGGGCCTTTTTCTGCACCCTGAGGCCGGGGAAGGACGGCAGCAGCGAAGGGTGAATATTGAGAATGCGCATTTTGAACGCTTTTACCAGACGGGGGCTCAATATCCTCATGAAGCCTGCAAGCGCCACGAGCTCGACGCCCCGGCTATTCAGCTCATCGATAATGCGCTGCTCGGCGGCTTCGCTCATGCGCGCCTTTTCCTTTTCCGGGTCGACGTAGACGGCGCCGACGCCCGCTTCTCTGGCGGTCTCGAGAGCCCCGGCGTCGGGAACGTCGCTTATCACCACGGCGAGTTCCGCGTCGAGGTCACCGCTCTCGATGGCATCTATAATCGCCTTGAGATTGGACCCCCTTCCCGAAGCAAGCACACCAATCCTGAGCCTGGCCAAAACAGTGACCTCCGTTGTGAGAATGCGCAAAAGGAAGCTTACATCGCAGAGAGAATACCAGCAAGGCCGGTGCAAGTCAACCTCATTGGGACGGCTTATCAGGGGCGCCCGGCGTCCAGGACTGCGTGGAAATCGAGAGCATGTCCGTCCGTCTCCACGAGCACCGCGCCGTCTGTCCTGGTCGAGAGCGCCTTCATGCCGGCCGCCTCAAGAAGCACTATGGTGCCGCTGTCGGGCTCGGCGAAGTACTTGGCGCCGCATGAGATTACGGCAAGGCTGGCGCCTAAGGCTTCCGCAAACGCCGGCGATGTCTCGCCCGGGTGGCCGTGATGGGGGACCTTGAGGACATCGCAGCCGAGGTCCACGCCGCGCCTGACGAGGCTGTCCTGCGCGGCCGGGGTAAGGTCCCCGGTGAGAAGTATGGACATCCCGCCATAGGTGGCTTTTATGACCAGCGACCAGGCGTTGGGATCGTCAAGGCCGCCGGCTATGCCCGCCGGGTGTATCCCCGGCCCGCCCCGACGGCCGGGGTGCAGCACCTCGAATTCCACCCCCGCGGTTTCCCAAGCGTCGCCCGCGCATACCGTCAATACCGGCACCCCCTTTCTCTCCGCCTCCTCCAGGCACGCCGTATACTCTCCCTCCCCGTCCCTGGTCCCGACCAGTATTTCGCGCACCTTGAAATTGTCGATCAGGGTGGGAATGCCGCCGTAGTGGTCATTATGCGAGTGAGTGATTATGAGTTTGTCGATTGTCCCGATACCGCACAGTGACAGATAGGGAAGGATAACGCTCGCCGCTGCGTCGTAATCGCGCGTGGTGGGACCCGTATCGATCACCACGGTCTCCCGGCCGGGCAGTCTCATCACGCATGCGTCTCCATTCCCTACATAGAGGAACACGGCTTCAAGAGACCCGCAGCCGCCATGGCCCGGAACGCGCACCAGCAGGAGCGCCAGGGCTGCGGCCAGCAGCGCGAGTTTCGACTTTCTCCCGTGGCGCCCGCCAGAGAGGCCGGCATACAGCACAATGCCGTAGTACGCGGCTACCCGGAGGGGATCTGGCCTGCCGGCATACACAAGCGGGTTGAAGCCGGCAGTCAATACCTCCGCCAGGCGCAGCGCCACCACCACGAGCAGAGACGCCGACCGCATGAAGATGAAACCCAGGCCCGGCAGCAAGCCCGCCAGAAGTGCGCCCTCGACTCCTGAGGTGAGCGCAAGCGACATTATGGGCAGCAGCACCAGGTTGGATAGGCCCGCAATCAGGGAGACGCGCCCGAAGGTCCAGAGTATGAGAGGCATTGTGAGCACCTGGGCCGAGAAGGTGGCAATAAGGCCGCGCTCTGCCATAGCGAGAAGCTTCGCGACGCAGCCGGGTCGCCCGGCGGCCCGGCCCGTCAGCCCGGGCAGGAAAAGCGTCATCCCGAATACGGCGCCGAATGAGAGGCGGAACCCCAGGTCCCAGGCGAGAGGCGGGAATGCGAGAAGCAGCACCGTCCCGGCGAAACACACGGCGTTGGGGTAGTCCACCTTGTACTCCAGCAGGCGGGCGATGCTGAGCACAAGGAAGAAGGTGCCCGCGCGTAGGGCCGACGGTCTGACCCCCGTGAAGAGGACATAGGCAAAAACAAGAGCGACGCTGACGGCGACTCTGGAGGTCCTGCCGAGTCTCATCACGGTCGCCA
Source organism: bacterium (assembly GCA_050125095.1). Lineage (GTDB taxonomy): Bacteria > Arandabacterota > Arandabacteria > Arandabacterales > JALGWA01 > JALGWA01. The sequence continues at coordinate 915 of JASFEA010000248.1, read as the reverse complement.
GTATGGAGATCATGAAGACGAGAACGCCGACATGCAGGCCGGATATGGCGAGCACGTGATAGGTGCCCGCTCTTATCATGGTCGACTCGACCCCGGGCAGGATGCCGCCTCGAGCGCCGAGAAGCGTGGCTTCAAGAATACCTCTGGCTTCCGCCTCGGGCACCCGCGCGATGAGGCGCCCCACTGCGCGCCTCGAGAAGGCCAGGGCGCGGTCGGCGGGCGCGCGCACCTCGTCGAGGACCGCGACCACCTGGACGTTGCCGGCGATTCCGCCGCGGCGATATGTATCGCGCGCATCGTAGCCCATGGGATTGCGCGGCGGCTGCGGCGGGGCGTACGTTCCCGCCACTGTCATTCGCCTCTCTCCCCTCCGCTCGTCGTGATCGAGTCCCCTCAGGATCACCCGGGCACCGCGAAGCCCGGCTTCGCCCGCAAGAACCTCTTCAACTCCCGCGCGCACGTTCTCCTCGCACTGGCCGACCAGGAAGGGAAGCCCGACGCGCAGCACCACGGGGATCCGGCCGCTCGCGGCCGGCGAGGGTTGACCCGGGTGACCGGGGGCGCCGTCAGGCGCGGGGCCTCTCAGAATCCCCGCAAGAAGAAACCCCACCGCAAGCAGTACTGTGGAGCCCATCCTCCGGCTTGTGACCGCGAGCGCCACCGCAAGGGCGCCCGCCAGGGCCCCCAACGGCGGGGCGAGTAGGACGGGGTCGCGCAGGGGCAGCCCCGGGGCCAGAAGCAGGCCGGCCCAGAGCGATGCCAGCACGAACATGGAGGGACGCCTCCGGAGATGCTCCGACATGAAGACATAGAGGAGAGCAAGAAGGGTGCCCGGACCAGGGACCGCCTATGTGCCGCCATAGCGCTTGAATACAGGCAGGCCGGGAGTATTGCTCAATACGGGAGAAGATGGAA
>JASFEA010000247.1:0-3501 GCA_050125095.1 bacterium | reverse complement strand
ACGGGGGCCGCTTATGAGCACCGTCTCGGCGCCTCTCCTCTTCGCGGCCTCCGCGAGCGCCACCGCCATCTTGCCGCTCGAACGGTTGGATATGAACCGCACCGCGTCGATGGGCTCGCGCGTCGGGCCCCCGGTTATAACCACCTTCCTGCCGGCGAGAGTCGCCTTAGAACCACCCGTCGCGGCTGCCTCTGCCGCGCTCCCGGCCCTGCCCGCACGGAACGTCTTGCCGGCGGCGCTCATGATGGCTTCCACTATCGCCACGGGGTCGGCCAGTCTGCCCATCCCCTCAACCCCGCAAGCCAGCCAGCCCTTCTCGGGTTCTATGAATTCATAGCCCCTGGCTTTGAGCTTAGCGATGTTCTCCTGTACCACGGGATTCAGGTACATGTTCTCGTTCATGGCGGGAGCGATCAGCACCGGCGCCCTGGTGGAAATGAGAACCGTGGACAGCAGGTCGTCGCATATGCCGCTCGCGACCTTGCCGATGATATTGGCCGTCGCCGGCACCACCGCGACAACGTCCTGCTCCACGGCCATGGCTATGTGTATGGGCTTGCCCGTCACTTCTTCCCACAGCCCCGTCCGCACCGGGTTCCCGGAAAGCGACCTGAAGGTCGCCGGCCCCACGAGATGCGTGGCGCCCTCGGTCATTACTACGCTTACGTTGACGCCCGCCTTGCGCAGGGAGCTCACTACCTCCGCGGCCTTGTACGCCGCTATGGAACCTGTGACCCCCACGAGAACGTTCATTTCCTTCCGGCGCCCTTCCTCGCGGCCCTGCCGGCCGTCTTCTTTGTCTTCTTTGTCTTCTTCGCCGCCTTCACCGCCTTCTTGCGACCGGTATCCGGCGGGCATGCCTCCAATTCGGCGCCCTCGACCTCATAATCGACCCGCCCGCCGACGAAGTTCTCCACCGCCTTGGGAAGCGCGGTCTCGCCTTTCTTGAGGAACACGCCTGGAACGGCATTGAGGCGCCTGGCCTCTTTCGCGATGGCGACTATGGCCTCGTATTCACTGGCAGTCCGGTCGAGGATCTCCTCCTTCTTTACCGCTTCCGGGACTTCTCTCTCCACGTTTCTCTGTCGCTTCAAATAACACCTCCGGTTACAGACCCACGAAGTCCTTCCAGGTTATGCCCTCGAACAATCTCTGCCGCTTACTGCGTTCCGCGCTCACGATTGCGGCCATTTTGGAAACCGCAGCTTCAACTGTGTCGTTCACTACAATATAAGTATATTTCTGCATATACTCCAACTCGCCGATGGCGTTTTTTAGCCTGATACCTATTGAATCACCGGAGTCGGTCTTGCGGTTGCGAAGCCTCTCTTCGAGGACCTCCATCGACGGGGCGGCCACGAAAATGGAAACGGCGCCCGGGTAGGCCTCCATGATCTGCACGCCCCCCTGGACGTCTATATCGAGGAGAACCGATGTCCCCTCGGCTATGCGCTCGTCCATATAGGCCCTCGGAGTGCCGTAGAACTTGCCGTGCACCCCCGCCCACTCCACCAGCTCGCCGGCGGCCTTCATGCGCTCGAACTCCTCGCCGGACACGAAGAAGTAATCCTCCCCGTGCTTCTCCGTCCCCCTTGCCGGCCGTGTGGTGGCCGAAACCGAAAAGACGAGGCGCTCCTCGCGCGCTATCAGGTTATGGCAGAGCGTTGTCTTGCCCGCGCCCGAGGCGCCCGACACCACTATGGGGAACGCGACTTTGCGTATAATGTCCCGGGGCTTCACCGTCCGTCCTCCTGCCTTCCACTGATACAGCAATTCATATGCTACAGCACTTAATGCGGGGCGAGTATCGAAGGGCAGCGCGTAGGGATTCGCCGGGACTACTCTATGTTCTGTACCTGCTCCCTTACCTTCTCCAGCTCTTCTTTTATGATAACAACGTTTTCAGAGACAAGAGCGTCGCCGGCCTTGGCGCCAATCGTGTTGGCTTCTCTCCCCAGCTCCTGCAAAAGGAAATTGAGTTTCCTGCCCACAGCTCCGCCGCCACCAAGATAGTCAATGAAGTTCTCGCAGTGAATCCGGAATCGCACGCACTCCTCGGTGTAATCCGTGCGTTCGGCAAATATCACGACTTCCTGGGTAAGCAGGGCCTCATCGTACTCGCCATTTTCATTAAGCTCCTTGAGGCGCTTGGCCAGCCTATCGCGGAGTTCCTCGACCCGCTCCGGAGCCCTCTTCTCAATGACGTCCAACCGCGCGAGCATCAGGTTGAGCCTTTCGCGTAGATCATGTGCGAGCGCTTCGCCTTCCTTGGTCTTCATCTCCACGAGGTCGTCAAGGGCGACTCCCAGCGCCTCGCTCACTATGGGAAGGGCGCGCGCGGGCTCCCACTCCTTCACCTCTTTCTTCAGAAGCTCCGGCAGGGAAGCGAACGTGGCGAGGTCCACCTCGCCCGAAAGGCCGAATCTGTCCTTAAGCGATTGGAGCAGCTTATAATAGACATCGGCAGCAGCCTCATCCAGAACCACGGTCTCGGCCGGCCCGCCGGGCTCGTCCCAGGATATGTCAACAAAGAGCCGCCCCCTGGAGAGCCTCCTCTGCACCGCGCCGCGGATATCGCTCTCAAGAGGGGCGAGGAACCTGGGGAGCTTGACGGCGACTTCGAGAAAGCGGTTGTTGACGGACTTGATCTCGGCGGAGATCCTGATACCGTTCTCTTCGATCTCCCCGCGCCCGTAACCCGTCATACTGCGTATCAAAACCCTAACCTCTCGAGGTTCTGCCAGACTGCCGCATGGTGGGAATACCCCTTATGAGGGTACACGCCCCCACCGGGCCTTATGAGGATAACCCCAACCGCCCCCGGTGTCAACGGAATACCCCGAAACCCTTGACTCCATTGGGGTCAGGTCTTGAAATGCACAACCCTCCGGGGTCAGGTCTTGAAATGCACACGGGTCTCGCCCGTGATCGGGATTCAAAAAGCGGCCGCCAGGGGTTTCGCAGCGACTCAGGGTCTCTGTTGGACAATCGGGAATCCGGCATACACGTTGACATGCCCCGCCCGCATCCTATATACTGCTCGGGCTGCAACGTCCCGCGGGGGGCCGATGACCGAGAACCTGAAAACGCTCTATTCCGCCTTCGCACACACCGTCTCGCTCTTCCCGGACCAAACCGCTCTCAAATACAAGCCGGGAGGGGGCGCTTACGCTGGCATCACCTTCTCGGGGCTCGAAGAAAGAGTGATAAGCCTGGCCACGGCGCTCGCCGGGCTGGGTGTGGGCAGGGGCGACAGAATCGCCATCTTCGCCTACCACGGCCCCGAATGGGTCATGGCCGACCTCGCCGCGGCCCGGATCGGCGCAGTGGTTGTTCCCCTCTATCATACGCTCTCAGCGGAGTCGGCGAGGCACATAATGCATGTGTCGGGATGCAGGCTGGCGTTTGTCGAGGGCAGAAGGCTATACGAGAAGGTCGCCGGCACCCGGAGCGACCTCGCCGACCTCGAGACCGTCGTGGTGTTTGACCCGACCGGCATAG
>JASFEA010000246.1:0-3542 GCA_050125095.1 bacterium | reverse complement strand
CCAGGACGCGGGTATCCTCCTGGAAAAGGTGCCGGAGCTCGGAGCCCTTGCGGAAGTGGACCTTCTTCCGGTCTCCAATACCGACTCGAGCAATATCCAACCACAACTCTGGGTGGATACAGCCAGAGTCATTTATGAGAGCATAGAGGACTACGACGGCGTCGTGGTCACGCACGGCACCGACACTATCTGCTACACCTCCGCGGCTCTCTCCTTCATGCTGCAGGAATTACCCAAGCCTGTAGTCGTAACGGGCGCGCAGATGCCCCTGGATGACATCGGCAACGACGGCCACGGCAACCTCATTAACTCTGTCCGTGTCGCCGTCTCGGACATAGCCGAGGTTACGGTGGTGTTCGGTTCCCAGATAATATACGGCACCAGGGCCAAGAAGACATCGGCGTTCGACATACAGGCTATCACGTCAGTCAACGCGCACCCGCTGGGCAATATAGGCCTTTTCATCAAATTCAACGTGGCGGCCAGGAAACGCGGCCCGCGCAGTACTCTTCTGATGCCTTTTTTGAATGACAGGGTGGCCCTCGTCAATGTGTACCCGGGCTTCGATCCCGGCATTCTTGAGTATCTGGCCTCCACTCATGACGGCATAGTGCTGGGCGGCTATGGTGCGGGCAATATCCCCACGCTTACCAAGTCCCTGATACCGGCCATAAGCAAGGCCACCGGCAGGAACATACCTGTGGTCATTTGCACCCAGTGCATCATCGGCTCGACCCAGATGGAGCTCTATGAAGTCGGAAGGGCCGCTCTGGAGGCCGGGGCAATACCCGCCATGGACATGACTCCGGAAACCACCCTGGTCAAGCTCATGTGGGTTCTGGGCCAGACCCGGGACCTCGGCACGGTAAACTCAATGATGCAGAAGCCCTTTGTGGGCGAGGTGCATGCCCCAAGCTGAGAGAAAGCCGGCGTCTCCCCGGGCTTCATGGCGCTTTATGCCTATAACTGCACGTTTGTCCTGCGGCGCCGGAACGTGTACACAGTGAGATACGTGAGGAGCAGGCTCCCGGCGACGAAACAGGCCATGTAAAGTGGATTTCCGAACGGCTTATTCCGCAGCAAGACGTCAAACGCGCGCAGGAATGACGGAGGTTCCGCCCCGGATTCGGCGGCGTCTTCGGTCATGATCATTATGACTATCCCGGCGCCGAAGAGGATCGCAAGCATGATTATCAGCGCGACCTTCCCGCGCATCAGGTTCTTGGTGCCGACATACCGGTCCCTGAACATGAAGAGCAGCGCGAATAGCGATACTGTGAGGCCGTAGACGAAGCCCAGGTGGCTGAGTTTGGCGGCCCCGGGGCCCAGCGTTCCCGCAAGAAGCTTGTACAGCAATATGGCGGCGGCCGGCACCAGGACCAACATCAGCGCCCTCGCTTTTCCCACGTCGCTGCGCGGTACCGGGAGCTGCGCGAGCAGGAAATCGCGATTCTCCTTGATGCGCTTCGCGTTCCATACGTTAATGGCCATAACGATAACGAACCAGTGGACGTACAGGCGTTCACCGCCCGTGCCAATGACCTGAAACAGGACGATCAGGACAATGGCCGCGAAGAAGATGAAGTAGGCGAACCTGGTGTACCTGAGTTCGGCCCTGAAAATCTCCCACATGATTGCCTCCCGTTACTTTATGAGAATTGCGTTTTCCGTCGCGTGAACGACCACACAGAGAAAAGCGCGAGCCCGACCACCACGCAGACGGTGACGGTCGTATGCAGATCCGATGAGAACGGATGGTGTTCAAAGATGTATTCGATTATCTTGATGAAAAACGGGGGCTCGCCGCCGACGCGCCTCAAGCGCCGGGTAGCGATAAGAGCATAGACATTCCCCAGCACCATGAATCCCATAATGACCACGATCCATGTCTTGGCGTCCCCCAGCCTGGGGTGACCCATAACCCGGTCCATGATGATGAAGACCAGCGAGTAGAGGAAGACCACGCTCAATATGCTCACCAGGAACGCCTTGATATGGAGCGGCGCCGATGGCGTTACGATTACATGAAGTACCGTGTACAGCGCGGTCGAGACCAGCGCCGACCCCAGCACCATCAGGATGCGCGCCGCGCCGATCTCCCGGACCTTCACAGGGAGCTGGGTGTACTGGAGTTCCCGCTTATCCTTGGCTCTGAAGGACACCCAGAAGTTGATCGGCATAAAGATGAGTATCCAGATGAGGAAGGCGGGATGCACTCTCTCCACGGGCCCGATCATCTCGTGGATTATCAAGCCCGGCATGGCCGCTAGAAATCCCAGGAAGAGCCATTTATGATAGGAGGCTTCGGCTCTAATGATGCGCCACATGGCCGCCCCCTTTTAGGATTTCCACGGCGATCTCGTCTATCGTCATTCTGGTTTCCTGTATTGCTTCCACATCGAGCGACTTGAGTTGCTCGAGCGTTACATCGATATTGGCGCTTATGACCTGGTGCTCGTTCTTCTCCGTAAGGTGCTCTACAGCCGCCTTGAGAGTGGGCACTTCCCCGGTCGCCCGGAAGGATACGCGGCGCCACTTGTCGAGAAGGTCATCCTTGGGGCAGCGCATCATGAGCTTGCCGTCAATGAGGAAGGCGAGCTCGTCGGCGATGCGGCTGATATCGGGAAGGATGTGGGTCGCGTAGAGTATGGAGCGCTCGCCGCTCTCGAGGACCTCGAAGAGCGCGTCCAGAACTTCCTTCCTGACGACCGGGTCCAGGCCCGTCGTGGGCTCGTCGAGAAGAAGAAGGCGCGGTGAGTGTGCCAGCGCGCTCACAAGCGAGAGCTTCACGCGGTTGCCTGTGGAGAGGTCCTTGGCCTTCTTATCGAGCGGCAGCTTGAAGCGGCGCGCGAGATTGCGCGCGAGCTCATGCGACCATCTCGGGTAGAACTGGGCGCGGAACGCCAGGTTCTTCTCGCCGCTCCATCCCTCGAAAAAGGCGTGCCGGTCGCCCACGTAACCGATTTCGAGCTTCCAGTCCGGCCGCTCGGGGTCGTTCACCTTCTCGAAGAACTCGACGCGTCCGCCGTCCGCCCGCTCGAGCCCCGTAATGCAATGGAAGGTCGTCGTCTTTCCTGACGCATTGGGTCCGATGTACCCGAGAACCGTTCCCGGTTCCAGTTCCAGGCTCAGGGGACCCAGCTGGAAACCTGGATACCTCTTTACGAGGTCTTTGATACTCATCGCCTTTGTCATGACCTCTCTCCTTTGCGTCCATCCGTCTTGCCTGCCTGTTTGATATCGCTGAGCAGGGCCGTGAAGGCCGCCATAATCTCCTCGCCGCTCAGGCCCTCGGCGAAGGCCTCTTTAAGAAGCGGCCTCAGGTCCTCTATGAATTTGTGTCTGGCCATTTCTTTCTTCCTGCCTTCTTTGATTTCAGAAACGAAAAACCCTTTACCCCGGCGGGAGTGTATGAGCCCGTCCCGTTCGAGATGCTCGTAGCCCCGCTGCACCGTGATGACGCTTACGTGCACGTCGCGCGCGAGCCCCCTTATAGAGGGCAGCATCTCGCCCGCCGTAAGCTCCCCGGCCAGTATCTTCGC
>JASFEA010000245.1:0-3570 GCA_050125095.1 bacterium | reverse complement strand
CCCGAGTCCTCCGTCCCACCCTTGTCCGCGACGGTTTCGCTCTCGCGGCCTATCAGACCCCTCACGACCAGGCCGCTTGTGACAATCGTCAGCACATATCCCGCCAGCACCACCAGATACTGGAACAGATCCACAGACCTCAGCCATCCCCACATCACTCCACCTCATCCGTTCTAACAAGCTTTGTAGTTTGTATTTGTGAATACAAGCTCTCGGATTTGTCCTGTCCCTTCGACTCAAGAGCCCGGTCCACCAGGCGCTCCGCGCGCTCGATGTCCTTCCAGTGGGCCTGTCTCAGCCCGACCGAGACTGCCTGCTGCGTAATGCCCAGCTTCTTCGCCACGGCCTCCTGGTTTTCCATCTTGGCATAGAGTTCCACAAGCCGCCGCTGATGATCGGTCCATGCCGAGCGGAGCACATGGGCGAGGTTCGCGAGCTCGGTGATCCACAGATTGAGCTCATGGTACCTGAAATCCAGGTCGAATCGGAAGTGTTGCCCCATGCGCTTGGCTGTCGCGATCATGTCCGCGGCCCTGTGGAATGCCCTGCCGTCCATTTTGGCGGCATCTCTGGACTTAACCGCTACGTCGAGATCGCTTCGCACGATAGCGAAACGGAAGGCCTGAGGCGCCAGGGCCTCGTTGAGATCGCGGCATATCCGGTAGGCCGCGTCGCTGCGCCTCAGAACGCCCGAGAGCTCGTCGATTCCGCGGGTCAGAGTAAGCGACGCATACAGGTCCTTTGCGTATCTCCTGTTGACCCTGGCCATGGCTGAACGGATGGTCTTTGACGCCAGCTGCCGGTTTTCTATTCTCCGGGAGCTCACAAGATCGCCCACTATCACCGTCATTCGCTGAGATTTCCTCATAGCGATACAAGCATATTGATTTGTATTCGGCTTTACAAGCTATTTATTTTGTATCGATTACACTGCATATGCATCAACTCCGGGGCGGTGTCTGCTGCGGTGGGGCTGGAGACACGTGGCCGAATGAGGCGCTATGCGGCCAGGGATTCTATGGCTTCAGGCATGCCAGCGGCGACCCGCCAGCGCAAGTACGCCCGCCTATCTGGAGGTCGAATCGCCCCGAAGTTGAGGTCACTCGCCCGAGATTGACGGGCCCGGACAGACGCCATTCGCCCTCCAGAGTGATGGGTCCCGACGAATCTCATTCATCCTCAAGATTCTCAAACACCGAGCCCAGCACGGACTTGCCCTCGGCGTGGAGCCGGAGCGCCTCTTCCGACCATCTCGCGGCGTCGTAGTCCCTCCGCGACTCCGCTATCCGCCGCCAGCGCTCGAGCGCCTCCTCCTCATCCCCCATCTGGTAGTCGCAGAGGCCCACGAAGAACTCGTTGGTGTCGACGCTCTTGGGCCTGTCGTCGGTATCCCGGAGCTCTACGTATATGGGCCGGGCGCGGTCCCACTCCCCGCGGCGGGCGTAGATGGTGGCCAACGTGTTCCTGCTTGCGGTGCTCCCCGATGAGGCCAGCACGGCGAGCTCGGTCAGCTCCTCGGCTCTCTCCAGGTCGCGCCCGAGCAGCACGTAACACCATGCGACGTTGTTGCATAAGGGCCCGTTAAACGGCTGCTCTTCCCACATCTCCTCGAAAAGTGCCGCTGAGCCCTCCAGGTCGTCCTGGCACAGGTCGATAGTGGCTTCCCATCCCTTACGCTCCATCTCCTCGAGGCCGGCCCTCATATACGCGAAGATGGAGTCGGCCTCATCACAGCGGTGTCCCTCGATCGCCCCCTGTACCAGGGCCTGCCTGATGGCCAGGCTGTCGGCGTCGCCGTAGAGCAGGCGGTACCTGTTCACCGCCGCCTCCACTTCATCGGACCTGCCGGCCTCCTGCAGGTAAGCGATAAGAGACACCTCATAAGCCTTGTTGGCAGTGCGCTGGAGCAGCGACCTCTGCAGGTCTATCAGCTCGTCGAGCTGCCCGAGCTCGTCCTTGACTCCAAGCGCGAGAAGCTGCCCTACCTGGTTCCCCGGTTCCATCTCGAGGGCCACGGTGAGCAGTGAATCAGCCAGCCTGTAACGCCCGTCGTTCATCTCAACGACGGCCAGTATGATGCCGGGCCAGCTGCCGGCTGACTCCTTGCCGAGGTGCGGACGCACCATCGTGCGCACCGCCTCCCTGCGCTTCCTGCCCGCTTCGCCTTCTCCCCCCGCGTCCTCCCCCAGGATCTGCAGCGCGGCCTGCATGGCGAAGCCGACGTCGTCGGGATTGGTACGCACGTAGTCCTCTATCCTTTCCAGCTCTTCCCTGTCGAGGGTGCGGCGATAAGTGTAGCTCTGATACACGCCGGCTACGAAGCGGACCCAGTCGTTCCAGAAATCCTCGTATTCGTCGAGGTCGAAACGGGAGGCTTCCATTCTGAAATGCTGCGAGACCTCTACGAAGGATTCGCCGTCACCGCTCCGCCGCTCCGAGGTCATCGAGCCCGCGTAACCCGCGCCGGCGACTTTCACCGGTATGGGAGTTTTCGCCTCCCATGCAGGGGAGTCGTGGAGCTTTATCACCGCGTCGCACTCGAACGGGAAGGGCATCACGAAAGGCAGCTCGCGGCCCTTGGGACCGGGATATAACAGTCCGGGGTCGGCCACCTCGGTGCGCCAGGGGAAGCTGATCGAGTGCACGCTCGACTCGGTCCACGCCGAGTCCTCAAAGACAGCCTCCAGAACCACTCTCTCACAGCTCTCTTCCACGAGATCCCAGTCGACCATTCTGCAGTTGTCCCACAGCCCGTAGCCGAGGTTGTTCTCAACGAAAGAGGCGCGGTCGGCGCTGTCCGGCGAGGCCATGGCCTCCCTGGCGATGTCCGCCAGGTCCCCGCGATAAGCGATGCTCACCTCCATGCTCGCCCTGTTTCCCGGGACGAGCCGGAGATCGGCCTCCAGGGTGAGACCGTGGTCCTCGGGGCTGGCCCCGGGTATGCGGTCCATGCGTACCCGTCCCTCCCTCGGCAGCGCGATGCCGTAGGCTCCGGCCAGCGACGCCGGAACGGGCCGGGGGCAGCTGTCCTCGGAGGTGGGATCGGCATAGAGGCCGTCCAGGGAGGGAACGTGCACTATGACGTGATTGTGCAGGAAGGGCTCGGGGAAACCCTCGACCGGCCCGGCCCCGCCGCGCGGCGTGACGAGGAAGGGCTCGGCATCTATGCCTGCCGCCGCGAGCATTGATATCACAAGGGCGACCATGTCCTTGCAGTCGCCGTATCCGCGCTCCAAGACCTCCGACGGTCTCGACGGGATGACTCTCCCCTCCCTGAGCTCGATGGCGACGTACATGACGTTTTCGACTACATGGGCGAATATGGCTTCGAACTTCTCCCGCTTCCCCCTGGCCCCTCCGGTTACCTCTCTGGCCTCTTCCCTTATCGCGTCGGACTCCTCCACCCTGGACCAGAAGTCCGTCCTGTACTTCTCAAGGCTCGCCTCGACCGACTCGTGAGTGCTGATCCCGACCCACGGGTAAATGTCATAATAGTCCGGCGCGCTCGACTCCAGGACCATGGGCTTTATGTCCTCGACTCTCCATGTCTTGATAATGCGGCCGCCGGCT
>JASFEA010000244.1:0-3570 GCA_050125095.1 bacterium | reverse complement strand
TCCATATGAAATACTCTCTGCCCATTACGGGGCCATCGGAGGCCTTGACCTCCTTAGGGCCGAGAAGGCCCGCTACTTTGAGGCCGAGATAGAGCTGTTCGGTCTCAAGGGCGATATCAGGGAATGGCAGCAGGTACCCCTCCGCAAGAGACAGGAAGTCAATCTCGGAGTGATAAAACAGACCACGGGCGACAACGGCGAGTATGCATGGTCGGTGGACTCCAACGGCAAGCTGCTGGTCCAGAAGGACGATCACACTCTCAGCAAGAGGGAGGTCGACCGGGGAATAGCCCTGTTCGAACACATCGACCCCGGGTCCGGGGACTTCGGCCTGGTCCTCGAGGGCGTCGAGGACGTGAACGGGGTCACATGCTACGCATTGCTCCTGACCAACAGATTCAACGACGACTCCAGGACGTACTACATCGGGACGCGTGACTTCATGATGTATAAGTCCATAAACAGGGAACCGGATCATGAGGCCCATACCATGTTCTCCGATTTCCGCGAAGTCGGCGGGCTGATAATGGCCTTCCGGCAGGAAGTAGAGCTCCTGCCTATCGGGCAGAAGCAGACGGTGGTAATCACCGAGTACGAGTCCAATCCAGAGATAGACGAGGTGATTTTCGAGCCGCCCGCCAAGGAGCCCAAGGACTATCGCTTCACGGCGGGAACCAGCGCGGAGAACGTCCCCTTTACCTATGTCGTGGATCACCTCTTCATCGATGTGACGATCGGCTGCGACCGCCGGACATGGATCATCGACACGGGCGCGAGCGTCACCGTCGTCGACGCGGAATACGCACAAGAACTCGGGCTGGAAACCGCAGGCAAGATGAGGGGCTACAGCGCCGGCACGACCGTCGAGGCGACGTTCGCGGAGCTCCCTCCTTTCCGTGTAGACGGCATAGAATTCGAGTCGCAGAGGGTCGCTGTGCTTTCCATAAAGGGCCTCCTTAAAAGAGCGGGCGTCGATGTGGTCGGCATACTGGGTTACGACTTCCTGTCCCGCTTCGTAGTCAGGATCGACTACGCGAACGAACTTCTTTCCTTTTACGACCCGGTGACATTCGAGTACACGGGCGACGGCGTAACCGTAAACGAGCCCCTCGAGGAGCGGTTCTTCGTCGTGCCCATGATCGTCGACGGAATGTACCACGGAAACTGGACGCTGGACATAGGGGCCGGGGGCTCAAGCTTCTTCTACCCATTCGCAATGAAGAACGGCATCATCGGCCGCAAGGGTGTGGAGGGCCGCTCGGGCGGGGCCGGGGGCTACCACGCGACCAAGACCATGAGATTCGAAACCGTTGAGATAGCGGGGTTCACCCTGCACGACCCGCTGATCTCGTCTCCGCTTCAGGCCGGGGGCGCGCTCGGCAACACGGAGGGAACCGGCAACCTCGGAAACAGCGTGCTGCGCCACTTCGTTCTCTACCTGGATTACGAGCGCCAGCAGGTGATTCTCGAGAAGGGCGATAACTTCGGCAAGGACTTCCCCTGCGACAAGTCAGGGGTCGGGCTCGCGGTCAATGAAGACGACGAGATCGAGGTGTTCTATGTGTCCCCCGGGACTCCGGCCGAGAGGGCCAGGTTCGAAGAGGGCGATGTCATAAGATCCGTAAACGGCATATCCGTTGAATTAATGAAGGGCGTCATCGCAGTAAGAGAGCTCTTCAAGGCGGAGGCCGGCACCGAATACCGCATGGAGGTGGAGCGCGACGGAAAAATCAAGAGCATCAAGATGAGGCTTCACGATCTATATTAACCACCTGGGGTCAGGTCTTGAAATGCACACCGGCTGACTTCATGCAGCTCGATCGGCGCTCCACGTGTGGCTTCTTCACAACACGAAGTCTCGGCGAAGAGCTCCTGCACCTGCGCTGAGGATATTGCTGGGGGGATTGCTGGGGGGATTGTGCATTCTGAGACCTGACCCCGCGGTTTTGTGCATTTTAAGACCTGACCCCTGGACAATTCCGGCTGCCTTACTTCAGGTACCTGTCGAACCACCGCACAATGTGCTTGAGGCGCTCTATGCGCCGGTCGGTCCGGCCTCCCCGCGACAGGCCGTGCGGCTCATCGGGAAAGCGCACCATCTCCGTGTCCACGCCCAGCTTCTTGAGGGCTACAAACACCTGCTCGCCCTGCTCGATCGCGCATCTCAGATCCTGCTCGCTGTGAATCACGAGCGTGGGCGTTTTGGCTTTGCCGATGAACTTCATCGGGGACTGCCGCCAGTAGTTGCGGAGATTTTCCCATGGCGGCTGGTCGCCGAACTCCTCCTGGAACGCCCAGTTGAAGTCGCTGGACCCCCACATGCTGACAAGATTGCTTACGCTTCTCTGGGTAACGGCCGCCTTGAACCTCCCGGTATGACCGATTATCCAGTTGGTCATATACCCGCCGTAGCTGCCGCCGGTCACCCCCATGCGCCGTGCATCGATATAGGGTTTCCTCGCGACATAACCGGTCCATGCCATCAGGTCGTCATAGTCCGCGCTTCCCCAGTTGTTTACAATTGACCTGGCGTGCTTCTCGCCATAGCCCCTGCCGCCCCTCGGGTTGGAAAAATACACGACGTATCCCTGCGCCGCGAGGTAGTAGAACTCATGCATGAAGTAGTTGCCGTATTGCACGCGCGGCCCGCCGTGTATCTCGAGTATGGACGGGTACTTCTTCCCGGGATTGAAACCAGGGGGTTTGAGAATCCAGCCCTGAAGGTCGTTCCGCGCAGCCCCCTTGAACCACACCTCCTCAACCACACCCAGGTCCACTTTCCCGAGCACCCTCTCGTTGACATGTGTCAGCTGCTGCGTGCGGCGGGTCTCCATGTCCATTACCCAGACATCGCCGATTTCGGTCATGTCGCCGTGGAAGTACGCCAGCCGCTTATGCGCCGCATCGAAGGCGAAGGCCCCCACGACGCCCCGGTCACCTATTTCTATTGCAAGGTCGCCGTCTCTGCCTTCGCGGTCCAGGGAACAGAGCAGGGTATCGCCGCGCATATCAACCTGGAAGTAGATACGCCTGCCGTCGGGCGACCACGTCGGCGGCATCACAGCAAGGTGGCCGGGAAGATCGTTGATTGTCCACGCGGCGGCATGGACGTCGAACTTCTGTGTGATGTTCCTGGCCCCGGACCTGCCGTTTGCGGGGACCACGAATACGGAGATGTTCCTCCACCACGAGTGCTTGCCGTCTACACCCCGGTAGGCAATGTACTTGCCGTCGGGAGAGAAGGACGGATTCGCCTTGCCGCCGGGCCGTGTCTTTATCAGGCGTGCGCGCCCGCCTCCCGCCCGTATGACAAAGATATCTTCCTCGTCGGGATCGAGGTCGGGGTCTTCGGTGCGGTTGGACACGAAAGCTATGTATTTGCCGTCGGGCGACCAGGCTGGGTCCCGCTCATCATGCACCGGATGGTCGGTCAATTGCTTCGCGCTGCCGCCCGGAACGCTCACTGTCCACAGGTGCCATCGCTCCCTGGGCAGGAACCCCTCCCCGTCCATCTTATAGAAGACCCTCTCGATATGGCGGGCGACCACTCCGAGCTTCTTCTTCTCCGGG
>JASFEA010000243.1:0-3654 GCA_050125095.1 bacterium | reverse complement strand
TCGTCTATCCCGCTCGGCACGGCGTCATTCCAGACTATCGAGCATTTCGCCGATGGTCCTGCCGATCTCGATGGCGATCGGCGAGTCATAATTCGAAAGCACGATCACCGTCTCGTCTTTTTCGAGGTCCATGCTGAGGTAAGCGCTAACGCCCGGCGCACCGCCGGCATAGGCAATGCGCCCGGCCGGCTCATCGCTGTCAGCAAAGCCCTCAAATCGGTTAAGCAGCAGCCCTGTGTACCTGGCATTAAGCAGGTCATACTTCTTGAGCGCATTGGCGAACCGCAGCATGTCCCCGGCAGTGGAATAGCCGCCCCCCGCGGGCGTCCCCGTGGGGGAGAGCATGAGCGTGTTGGCCCATCTATAGCCCTGGCCCCTCTCGTCGTAGGGATGTATGTTGGTGTAGCCCGTGGCCATGTTTTCGACGACGCTATCCCGGGCGTAGGAATCGGAATTCGCCATGCCGGCCTGCGCATAGATACTGTCCCGTATATAGTCGTAGTAATCCTGTCCGGTCACCGCCTCGATTACTGCCCCAAGCACCTCGTAGCCGGTATTGCTGTGAATACTCTCTGAGCCCGGCTCGAACTCAAGCGGCATGTCCTTCAGAAACACCATGTAGTCAGAGACCCGGCGCAGATCGAAACGTGTGGAAAGATAAGTCTCGTTGTTCCAGTAGTCTCCCCACCCGGAGGACATCTGGAGAAGGTGCTTTATTGTGACCTTGGAGGCCGCCTCATCCGGAAAGTCATCAAGGTACCTGCCGATGGGATCATCGAGGCCCAGGCGGCCTTCCTGCATCAGCTTCGCGGCCGCCACACCCGTAAAGAGCTTGTTTATGGAACCCAGATTGAACTTCGTATCGAGCTCGTTCGGCACGTTGTGATTCTTGCACGCGAGTCCATACGCTCCCTGGAAGACGGGGGCCCCGTTTCGCGCCACCATCACTACTCCCGAGAACGTCTCTGCGCTCTCTGCGTCACTCAGATACGATTCAAGGTCCTCCAGACTGAAGATGGCGGATTCGGTATTGCGAGATCCCCCGTGACCTTCGGGTGCGCTTCCCGGGGCAACTCCCATGCGGGATATGCGGTGGGGTGGATGAGATTCCACCTCGAGACTCACATCGAGCCAGAGATTCGCCGGTTCGGACTTCAGGAGTGCCTTGATTGAGGTCTCACCTGACTCAATCACTTCAGCCAGCTCAAGGTCAGGCCACATATTATGCAGCTGCCCGAAGACACCGATATGCTGCGCCATTGGAAAAGCGTCCTTGAACTCAGGGGAATATGCCTCTGCGATATATTCCTCTGCTGCCGCGCGTTCACCCAGATTGATCAGGTCGATGACCTCCATCAACCTCGCACCTGCAGGAGTATCCGGAGATTGGGCTTCGGCCAGTGTATGGCCTGTAGAAGATATGCAAATACACACAAATACGACAACTACCAGCAAGTTCTGACGAGAATATAGATCAACGTGCATGATAGCCTCCCTCAGGGGTGAATACAGGAGCAGACCAGCTCCACTAGACCATTTAATCTGCAGATCGTGAAAAGGTTCCCCGGGGCCCGGATGACCCCGATCGCGGTGGAATTCCGGCCCCAGATGTGATATAATGAATCTGTTCAGAGATACAAGTATGTCGACCGTTGAAAAACACTTCGCAGTCGGATAGCCGGGGGGCGGATCCACAGCGCCTGTCTGCGCTTTCTGACCTTGAAGCCCGAAGGGTATGGCGTGTCAGTAATTTCTCTACGAAGCAAATCCCTATATGCGAGGAGGATGACATGAGATCGGGGATATCATTGCGGTTTTGGTCTGCCATGGGCCTGCTGTCGCTGGTGGTACTGTTTGGCTCGGGAAGTGCCTCAGGCGCGGAGCCTGTTACTCAGCGGGCCCGGCTTGACAGCCTCAGCCTCATGTTCGGGCAGCGACTGGAAGAACAGCGCCCGGCTCTCTATTACGACCTCTTGGAAAGCGACGACCCGGCCCAGCAACGGCTCAATGCCAGCACGGATATTCAGCTGATGCGCATCGACGAAAGAGGGCGTCCACGATTCTATCTGCTGGAGAACCTCAATGCGGCCAGAACGCTGAGCACGGATGATGTATGGCCCGGCGGCAGCGGCGGATTCTCGCTCAGCGGTTCGGGTACTACATTGGGACAGCTTGCGGTATGGGACGGCGGCGGTGTCCTGACGACGCATCAGGAGTTCGGCGGCCGTGTTACGCAGATGGACAGCCCTGGCGGTACCCATTATCACTCCACGCATGTTGCCGGCACGATGATAGCCGCGGGCGTCCAGGCGTCGGCCAAGGGCATGTCCTACGAGGGGACCCTGGCCGCCTATGACTGGGATAATGACAACTCCGAGATGGCTTCCGCGGCGGCAGGCGGTATGAATATCTCGAGCCACTCCTACGGGTATGTCACCGGGTGGTACTACTCCAGCGGTGACTGGTACTGGTTCGGGGATATCGACGTCTGCACTTATGAGGATTACGGGTTCGGTTTCTACAGCGTCGAGGCCGAGGAATGGGATGAGATTGCGTATGACGCTCCTTACTACACCATAGTCAAATCAGCCGGGAATGATCGGAACGACTACGGTCCCGGCCCCGGCGGCGGCCACTATGTGTATGATGGCGGCTGGGTGTGGAGTACCGATACGCGCGATCCCGACGGCGGCAGCGACGGGTATGACTGTATATCGTGGAACGGTACGGCCAAGAACATACTCTCGGTTGGGGCGGTAGACGATATACCTGGTGGCTGGACAGACCCGTCCGACGTGGTCATGAGTTCATTCAGCGGCTGGGGCCCGACGGATGACGGGAGGATTAAGCCCGACCTCGTCGCCAATGGCGTCTCCCTTTACTCCTGCACCGATGCAGGCAATTCGTCCTATTCGAGCTACAGCGGCACGTCCATGAGCACGCCCAACCTGTCGGGCTCTCTCAACCTGCTCGTAAGGCATTATGAGGACACTCATAGCGGTACCACGCCGCTGGCCTCAACCATGAAGGCGGTGCTTATACAGACCGCCGATGAGGCGGGCCCGGATTCCGGACCGGACTATATGTTCGGCTGGGGCCTGATGAACACCCTGAATGCGGCGGAGCTCATCGAAGCCGATGCCTCGGACGATGGGTATATTGTCGAGGATGCCCTTGCCAACAGTGAGACCCAGGAGTACTACATCGATCTGGACGGCACCGAGTCAGTAAGGGTGTCGCTTGCGTGGACCGACCCACCGGGAACGCCGCCCCCGGCCTCGCTCAATCCCACGACCATTATGCTCGTTAACGATCTGGACGTGCGTCTGGAGCGAATAGCGACCTCTACCGTCTACGAACCCTATGTGCTTGATCCATCCGACCCCGACGACGCCGCAACCACCGGCGATAACATCAGAGATAATGCCGAGCAGATTCATCTCGAGTCGCCTGCGGCTGGATCATATCTCGTGACGGTGACGCATAAAGGTACGCTCTCAAGTCCCCAGGCTTACTCGATAGTCTGCTCCGCTCCCATGGGAACGGGTACTCCCGATACCGAGGACCCCGTGGTCACGGTGACTTCTCCCAACGGTGGCGAGAACTGGGCGATTGACAGCTTCTTCGATATCACGTGGACGGCGACGGACAATA
>JASFEA010000242.1:0-3690 GCA_050125095.1 bacterium | reverse complement strand
TGTAGATGGCTGCCTGGCCTCGACCAGCCGCGTCCTCGGCCGCTCTTTTCAGTGATTCCGGCACCTCTGCGTCGCCGGCCTCAAGGAGCGCGGGACCACCTATGCGATATTCGGCTCCATCAATCGAAGCGGCAACACCCTTGCCTGTCAGTGCCCGGAAGCCGGCCGCCGGCGGTACGTCCAGCTTTCGGTCCTCGGCTGTCTTCACTATGCCCCGGGCGATGGGATGCTCGGACTCCGATTCAACCGCAGCCGCGACTCGAAGCATCTCCTCCTCCGACTCGCCTTCGGCCACGCACATCTCGACCACGCGAAGCTCCCCCAGGGTCAGCGTCCCCGTCTTGTCGAAGATCACCGTATTCAGATTCCGTGCTTCCTCCAGACCCCGCCGATCTCGCACCAGGAGGCCGTTCCGGGCTCCCAGGGTGGTGGAGATAGCTACGACAAGGGGCACGGCCAGGCCCAGGGCATGTGGACATGCAATAACCAGTACCGTCACCACCCGGGCGATGGAAAAGTCGATGGACGCGCCCAGAGAATACCAGGCCACAAGCGTGATTACACCGGAGAGAACGGCCACCACCGTCAGAAACCGGGCGGCACGGTCGGCCAGGTGCTGCGTCCTGGATTTGGATTCTTGCGCTTCGGACACGAGCCGCATGATGCCCGAGAGCTTGGTCTTGTCTCCCGTACCCGTGACTTCCACGTGCAGCGAACCCTCGCCGTTTATTGTTGCCGCGATGACCTCGTCACCCTCCGTCTTCTTGACCGGTCTCGACTCCCCGGTGATCATGGCTTCGTTGAGGGCGCTTTCACCTCTCAGGATCACTCCGTCCGCCGGCACGCTCTCTCCGGGGCGGACCAGCACGGTGTCTCCCTCGCGCAGGTCGCCGACGGCCACACTCTCCTCACCCTCGTCTGTCAGGCGCGTAGCGGTATCCGGCAGGAGGTTTGCGAGTTCGTGGAGCGCCCCCTGGGCCTGTAAGATCGAGCGCATTTCAATCCAGTGGCCCAGTAGCATTATGGTCACCAGGGTGGCCAGCTCCCACCACAGAGCCCCCGCCCTGATGAATCCGAGCTGCACGACCCATGAGAAAACGAAAGCCACGCTTATACCCAGTGAAATCAAGGTCATCATACCCGGCAGGCGGTCCTTTAACTCGCGCCACGCTCCCTTGAGGAAGACCAGACCGCCATAGACGAAAACCACCGTGCTCAACACCGGCGCGATCCAGCCCGAGCCGGCGAAGTCAGGCGCCCGGTAGCCCAGGAGCTCCTGAATGTGTACCGACCAGAACACTACCGGAATCGTGAGGACCAAGGAGAGCCAGAACTTGTCCCGAAACATCTCCGGGCTGTGACCCTCATGTTTGTCGTGCCCGCCGCCTCTGGCGTGCGCCCCGTGGTGGGAGTGTGCCCCATGGTCGGCGTGGGGGCCGTGGCCGGCATGTGTGCCGTGGTCGGCGTGTGTATCGTGCCTCACAGCTCCGGCGTGTGACTCCTGGTCAGCGTGTGCGTCGCCTCCATCGCCGTGATGATGTAGAGTAGGCTTGCTCATGCCATGTCTCCCTCGATCATAGAAAACATACTCGACGTCCGCCTAAACGAATCGCATGGCCTGTGCGACCAGCTGACACTAGCCCTGCCACCGCGAGGATTATGACCGACTCGCGCCATGAGGTCAATACAGAGTCAGACAGGTATCGACCATCGGCGTGCCAATAAGGCCCGGATAGGGGCCCCGAGACCGGCTCCGCCGGTTGAACACCTGCACGACTATGTGCTACCTTCACAAGGCGCATGTCAACTTGGACAACCTGTTCTGGAGTCTTTGGCCACATAATCGGAATCAACCTAATCTCGATGCCGGGATATCGTCGTGATGAACATACTCAAACAAGCGTTGGGTGGCATCTCGGGCGGCAAGGTGCTTGACGTCGCCTCCGGAGAGGGTGACTTCGTCAAGACCCTGGTCAAAAACCTCAGAAGCTACGAAGAGATCATCGGCATCGATATCCTGGGGTACACCGAATCGGCGGAGAGTATCTTCAACACCGAGGATGTGAGGTTTATGCAGATGGATGCCGGGCGGCTGGACTTCGTTGATGAGAGATTTGACACGGTGAGCATTTCCAATGCCTTGCATCATCTTAAGGATGTCCCGCGGTGTATTGGAGAAATGAAGCGAGTATTGAGGTCGGGAGGACACCTGATCATCAGAGAGACGCACCGGAACATACAGATAGAACCGCAGCTTACGGACATGTACATTCATCATTGGGTCGCGGAGATAGACACCGCCCTCGGCCACATTCACACCAGGACCTTTACCCGCCGGGAGCTCATAGACCTGGCCGAAGGCTTGGGTCTGGCTGAGGTTGCCTTCTATGACATCCCCAACACGGATTCAGATCCGATGAATAAAGCGGCTATCAAAGAGAGCGAAGAAGTCATTGAAAGGTATATGCGGCATGCTGAGGGGCTCTCAGGCCAGGGAGCGTTAGTAAAGCGAGGGCAGGAGCTTCGGCGGCGGCTCCACAGGGTAGGGATTCAGTGGGAGCCGGAGCTCATTATTGTTGGCAGAAAGCGATAGTCAGGTAGCGCAGCGATGGCACCATGTAAGGCGGTGGTATTCGATCTCGGCGGAGTCCTCATCCATTGGGACCCGCGGCTCCTATATCGGAAATTGCTACCCACAGAAGAGGCCGTCGAGGAGTTCCTCTCGACGGTATGCACCCGGGAATGGAACGCCCGGCAGGATGCGGGACGTCCGCTCGATGAGGGCATTGCCGAACTCGTCGCCCGCTTCCCCGACCAGGCGGCGCTCATAGAGGCGTGGCGGGACGGCGTCGACGAGATGGTGCTTCCAATCCACGACTCAATTGAGCTGCTGCGCGAGCTTCGCGAGCGTGATATTCCTCTCTATATCCTCTCCAACTGGGGCACAGACGAGTTCGAGACCATTCGCGGGCTCTTTCCCTTCCTCGAGTGGTTTCGGGGCATACTGATTTCCGGCAGCGTGGGCATTCTCAAACCGGACCCCCGAATCTTCGGTCACCTTGCGTGGGAGTACGGGCTCGACCCTCCCGAGGTCGCGTTCATCGATGACCACCCTGCGAACGCAGAGGCAGCCCGTCAACTTGGCTTCAAATCCGTCCTTTTCAGCTCCCCGGCGGGCGTCCGCGAGGAATTCATGCGGCTCGGGCTTCTCTAGGAGCGGGACGCTTGAGCCACCCGGGTCGATGATATATGCATTATTGCTTGTTTTGGTCAACCAGTCTGCTTGTGTTTTCAGCGATGCGAAAGACAACGATAATAATCTCACACCATACTCTCACAATAAGGACATAGAAGAAGAATACTAGAGGGGACAAGATGAGAAATAGAATCCCCACGGCAGCGCCAGAGCCGAACCCGCTGACTATCAGTGCAATTGCTCCGATTGCAGCGAATATAATCCCGATGACGAAGAGGACTTTAATAAGACGTGTTGTAACGAATTCCGTGAACGATAGATCGAAAAGCATGCCGATCGAACCTTTCTGTGACATATCAGTCCCCTTTCTGGTTATTGAATCAATGTTTGCGACGATAAATCTCCGTTCTTCTACCCCTCCTTTATAGGAGATTTTTCCACAATGCCAACGACTCCTTATACCGATCCCGCTGATCACCGATTATACAGCTTCC
>JASFEA010000241.1:0-3693 GCA_050125095.1 bacterium | reverse complement strand
CCCCTGCTCCGAAGGATGACGTCCGGCCACAGACTGCGTATCCACCGTCCTGCGCGCAGACGACCTGGGTTCCGCGCTCGTAGCCGGTGCCTCCGTAGGTGCGCGCCCATAATGTGTCCCCGTTCTCGTCCACCTTGAGGAGGTAGGCGTCGTGTTCGCCGGCGCCGAAGGAGGCCGTCTCCCCCGTTATGATAAAATCCCCCTCAGCCGTCTTTTCAAGCGAGCTCGCAATGTCGTGATCCGTCCCGCCGTATGTCATCGTCCAGAGCGTATCGCCGCCAGCGTCGGTGCGGAGGATGTAGACATCCCAGTCCCCGGCGCCATAGGATTCGGTCGCCCCGCAGAAGATGTAGCCCCCGTCGGAGGTGTGCCGGGCGGATTGGAGATAGTCATTGACGGGGCCGCCGTAGACGCGGGTCCAGAGCGTGTCCTGTGCGACCGCCGCGCTTGCGATTGCGACCGCGATCATGCCGGCGAGTATTGCTGCTTTCATATCGAGCTCCGGGAGATGCCGGCAGGGGATCCGGCTGCAATAAGCGTTTATTGGGAACGGCTTACATAATTATTATACCACACATCGGCGGCGCGTCAATCCCCGAGCCCTGCGGCCTCTTAGGACAAGCGGTCGGGTTGACAAGCAGGTGTATCTATGATAATAAAAGAGTGCAGAGACGTGCATTTTTGGCCAAAGAGGCATCCGGCCCGCGAGCAATTGACAGGACCAGTTTAGGCATAAGTAACCCCCCTGAGAGATTTGGTGAATCTCGAGCCGACAAACCGGAATTGTCATGTGGTGTGCCTGTTGACATCGACTCCTCAAGAAATCCGGAGGTGGGTATGAAACAGGGTGTCAAGTTAGTTTCGACATTGTGGGTTCTCACGGGTCTACTCGTGACCGGCCTCGCCGTCCAGAGCCAGGGGCAGGATTTCTGGAGTCCGAGGCATGTCGCACTCGATACCTATACAGAACCGATACCGTTCCTGTGTGACGGCGAGATACTGCTGGCTTACGAGCTCCACATCACGAATATGGATAGGCTGCCGATCTCCCTGGCGAGTGTAGAGGTAATCGCCGACGGCTTTGAGATTCCGGCGAAGGTGTATTCCGGGAAAGATCTCGTCGGGAGTCTGACCCGAATTCATGTGGAGGGAGAGCCGGACTCCGTGTCTATAGTCATGGGCGGGCAGCGGGTGATCCTGCATGCCCTGCTGGCGTACGCCGGGAGAGACGCAATTCCGAAAATTCTGACGCATCGGGTCCGATACTCCTTCCTGAAAGATGATGGATCTGAGGTTGATGCCACGGTCGAAGGCGGGGCCATACATGTGGCGCTGGAGCGAGAAGCAGTGGCCATCGGCCCTCCGCTGGGTGATGGAATCTGGCTTGCGGCAAGAAGCGTGAGTCGGGGCCTGTCAGGGCATCGGGCGGGCGCCATCAGGCCACAGGGTGGTATCCCCTATCAGAAGGGCCGTTATGCTATTGATTTCGGAGGATGCGACAGCACCGGCGTAGCCTTACATGGCCGTCAGACGGTGAATGAAAACTGGGTGGGGTACGGGGGGGAGGTGCTCGCGGTGGCAGATGGCCGGGTCGTTTCCATCAGAGACGATCTGCCCGACAGCCAGCCCTTCGATCCGGATCGACTCAAGAGCCTGACGGGGGAAACGCTGGGCGGCAACTTCGTCATCCTCGACATCGGTGACGATCTCTTCGCTTTCTACGGCCACCTCAAGCCGGGAAGCATTGACGTAGAGGAGGGGGACCAGGTTCGCAAGGGGCAGGTCCTCGGCCGGCTGGGGAGCTCGGGCAACTCGACTGCTCCCCATCTCCATTTTCAAATCAACCGGGCTATCCCCCTCAGAGGTGAGGCGGTACCTTATGTATTCGAAGAGTATGAGTATCTCGGTGTAAGCGAATCCAATATGAGCGTCAATGCAGCGGTCATCTTTGAGGAGATTGCGGACAGGATTATCGGACGTATGGAAGCCCGAAGGGTGGACGCAGGCGGACTGGACCCGGTGAACGTCGATGCGATGGTAAGTTCATCTATACGAAACAGCATGATGCAAAATGCCAGTGGGATTTCGGCTCCTGAATGGGCCCGGGCGCTTCGGGAGGGAGGTGAGTGGCGCAGGCTGGAGATGACGGGATCGAATGCGGTCATCCGATTCAGAGGCGCCCCGCACGGCCGGTGGCGCCGGTGAGTCGACAAACCACGACATTGGCTTTCAAGGTGACCGCCGTTTCGCTATGCTATATCGTGACAGGTGGAATGGATCTTCAGGCCTCCCCGGGAAAGAGGTAGATAATTATGAAGATACTTAATTCAAGGAGCCTTGGCGGCACTGTTGATGCGGTCAATGACGCGCTCTTCTTCGGACGACGCATACCCAAGAATGAGGTCCGCAGGGTGGCAAAGTGGATGGCCGACAGGCGGGGGCTCCCGGGTTCCTATGCCGGGATGTTTGCCCCCACGCCCAGGGACGCCGCGAACGGCATCAGGCTTTTCACAGGCGAGCGCATTTCATCGGGCGCGGCGACGGGTCACATACTCGGGGAGGAGGCCTGCCGGGCGCTTCTTCTGCTGGATCCCGACGTTCCGGCGGCACAGGAAGCGCTGGCGCGGGCGACCAGCTCCATGGATAAGCGTCTCGGCCAGTCGGAGGCGGGCCGTGGCAGTCGCGGCTTCTTCTGATGCGGCGCATGCACGGCGTCGGTCTGGCGCCATCTGGCGGCCGGTGGGCTGTCGAGGAGGAGAGAGCGGCTCGCCGGTGGACTCAAGTTCCTTAAGGAGTACCGGGACGGGGAAGGGCGCTGGCGTCGCTTCCCATTCCACTATACCTTGCTCGCGCTCGGCGAGATGAACGGCAGGGGCGTGTTGAGAGAGATCGAATACGCCGCTCCGGTGCTTGAGCGCATGCTTAAGCGGCAAAGCCGGGGCGGCAAGTACGAGAAGAGACGCCGAGAAGTTGCCAGGCGTCTTCTGGAGCGGCTCTAAGGGCCGCCTGAGAGGCGGCTTTAGCATTGGCAGAAGAGCCCATAAGGTTCATAGAACGTCTGCCGTAAAACGCAATCCCGTGGTAGGCGGTCCGCGCGGGACACGCTGAGGAAAGCGATATTGACGTTTCCCCGGCCGTCGGTATAGTAACGGAGACTACCCCCTACGAGGAGCAGGAAGATGCTACGAATTCCACTCGGGATTGTGACTGCCGCCATCCTTTTGTGCCTGTGCTTCGCGCCGGCGTACGGTGAAGGCTCCGCTACGGGTCACACCAAAGGCTTCGACTACCCCCGTCCCACCGGGGAGTTCCAGGTCGGAACGGACTTTCTCTTCCTGGAGGACCCGGACCGGCCGGATGATTACTCTGAGGACCCGGACGACCGCCGCTGGATATCCGTAAAAGCTTACTACCCGGCAGTCCCGCCACCGGGGGCGAAGCCCACTCCAGATGGTGTTAACGAATTCAACATGTCGCTGGTCGAGGCCGGGGTATTCGATTCTACGTATCTTTCCGAAGTGTTGCTGCAGCCGACCGCTTCGTACCTGGGCGCGCCGGTTGACCCGAGCGGTGCGCCATGGCCGATCATTATCTACTCGTCCTCAGGTGTCATGACAGCGAATGTGTTCCTGTTCGAAGAGCTGGCGAGCCACGGATACGTTGTACTCTCGGTGGGACATCCATACTGGTGCG
>JASFEA010000240.1:0-3703 GCA_050125095.1 bacterium | reverse complement strand
GACGAAAGGCGATGCGGCGCTCGGAAGCTCGCTTGAGTTGGCGCCGTCGGTGGCGTCGAGATAGTACTCGAGGCCGGCCGCCGTGATTTCGGAGCCCGGGATGAAACCGATCCAGTCGGTCTCGCTGGTTCTC
Source organism: bacterium (assembly GCA_050125095.1). Lineage (GTDB taxonomy): Bacteria > Arandabacterota > Arandabacteria > Arandabacterales > JALGWA01 > JALGWA01. The sequence continues at coordinate 3,570 of JASFEA010000240.1, read as the reverse complement.
AGCATCTCCACTTCGGTATACGGATTGCCGGGCTGCCTGTAGAAAAGGCTTGCCGAGACAACGACGTCGTCGTCTATGTCAGGAGCGACGGTGAGCATCTTATGCTCTTCCCAGGTCGAAGGCGCCGAGTAGGTGATGACCGGACCGACTGCGTCCACCCTGTTTATGAGTATGGGGCTCACAAGCGTCAGCGGGCTGTAATTGGCGAGCAGGCTCTCCTGGTTGACGCCGCTCTCCGCCGCCATGTCGACTACGTTGGCGTCGTACTGGCCGTCATCGCCGCCCCCGAAAGCCCACGAGTCCGCGAACTTCCTCACCGGGCGCACTCTGCCCGGCTCGTAGCCGTTCTGGCCGAGCATTAGAATGATATATCTCCATGTGGAGGCAGGCGTTCCCAGAGTCGACTTGGGCACGGTTATGGTTATGACGTCGCCGGCCTGGTCGGCGTCAACGCTTATGCCCGAGTAGTACTCGCCTCCGTACTGGTCCACTACATGGGTATCGAAACCGTCGAACGGCGCCTGGCACCAGACCATGAATTCCCAGGCGCTCGACGACGAGAATGTCAGGTTCCTGCGCTCGAGAGCCCAGGTCGCGCCCGATCCGCTTACTCCGTCCTGGTCTATATATATGTCCAGGCTCTGAAGGCTGAAGCCCGCGCCCGATCCCCACGGGTCGGCCAGCTCCCCGTCGATCTCCACCTCGAACTTGATGTTGCTGCCCTGGTCATAGGCCCTGAAGCGGGTGATGTCGAAAGCACCCGGCGTGAACGCGGCGTCATATGGATAGACGTAATCGCCCGGCCCGTAGTCGTCGCCGGCCGGGTCGGTCAGAGTGAGGTCGTACGCATGCGCTCCGGCGGCAAGCGCACAGAGACAAAAAAGCAGCACTAACGCTGCTGACGATTTCAAGTGATCTCCTCCGGGTCGCTGTGAGGAATACAGCCCGGTTCACGGGCTTCCTTCACCCTGTCTATCCTTATTTTAACACGTTCCGGGCGCCAAGTCAAAAACGGGCTCTCCCCGGGACCGGAACTGAGTGACATTGACCGGCCCCCCCCGCCGTGGTATAATGGCCCCGGTCTTGGCAGGCAGGCACGTCTGCCACAGCCCACAGAGCATTACTGTGGAAGCACTTGCCAGGGCGCCGGACCGGGTCGCGGGCTGCCGGCGCCGGTACCCCGGCGCATAGAACGGAATTCCCATCAGGAGGTAACGGAATGCGCGCGTACTCATCTGCCGCCTCAATTGCGGTTTCATTTACCGTCTCACTTACACTCATAGCCGCGGCGGCCGTGTTCCCGGCGTTCGCCGGCGAGGTCGTTGAGGCCCGTGCAATCGAGACGGCTGAGATCGCTCTTCACCGCGCAGTAAGCCTCGGAGGTGAGGAAGTGGTTCCAAAGGAAACACTCCGCGGCGCCAGGATTGACGAGGTACTTGTTGTCCACCATCCCGGGACGCTGGAACCCGCATACGTGCTGGCGCCGGTAGTATCGGGGGGCGGCGAGACCGTCGGCATACTGGGGCTGACCCCCGGGGGGGACCGGGTCCTCTGGTACAGGTTCGGCGGAAGAGCCAGCGGTTTCCCCCGCGTGTCCAGCCTGCAGGCGCGAGAGCGCACAGCGCGGAGGATGGCGGAGCTCGGCCCCGACCGCGAGCCCGGGGAGGCGCTTCTCATGGAGGGTTGCGACAAGCACTTATACTGGAGGATGGAGAGTGAAGGAGGCAACGTGTGGCTCGTGGATGTCGAGCGGCCCGAGCGCGCCGTCCTCGGCACTGCGCTTGACAACGCGCGTGGAGCCCTGGTTCCCGAGGCCGAGGCGCTGAACAGGCCGCTGCGGAAGACGCCCCATCGTCTTGAGGGCGGGCGGCCCGAAGCCGTGCTGGGGTCGGGCCCGAGACCGGCCTCCTACGCGATTCCCGGCATACCCTATCACTATCAGATAACCGACTGGTACTGCGGGCCGGCCTCACTCCAGATGATTTTCAGCTACTACGGCGAGGAGATCGGCCAGCACAACATAGCGGACGTGGCCGACGACATCGTCGACGAGGGTTGCTACTGCGACAACATGGCAAGGTCGGCCCATTTCAGCGGAATGAGCGTGGCGATTCAGGACTCATCCCTCCAGGGTTACGTGGAGCGCCAGCTCGGTTACGGATGCGTGGAGTACTATTGGGGCGAGGACCCGGGCATTTATGACGATGTCAAGGACATCCTTTGCGCCCACTACCCTATCATGGCCTGCACATGGTACAGCGGCACTCACTCGTCGGGCCATTTCCGGGTGCTCAAGGGTTACGACGACAGCCTGAGCGTTTTCGTTATCCATGACCCGTGGTATTACGGGACTATTTCGGGGCCTGATGTGCTGGTCGACCAGACCTTCTTTGTGGAGAATCTCTGGCGCGAATGGTCATGGTGCTGGGGCATGTCTCCCGCCCCCTGGCTCGTGAGGCCTGACTTCCCGTCTTCGGTCTCCGAGGGCGACACCTTCACGGTGGACGTTACGGTCTCATACAGGAGTCCGATGCCGGCGCAATACCTGGTCGCATATGACTGCAGCGCGACCGTAACCATGTCTCCCGGTCTCACGCTGGCCGGCGGGGCCGGTACCGTGGCTCTGCCGAATCTCAGCGACGGTGACTCCACCACGGTGTCATGGGACGTTGTCGCAACCGGCGCACCCGGTGAAGAGGGGATGGCCTTCCAGGCGCAGGGGACTATCGACTACTATACCTACTCATACGGGGACTACAGCGACAGCATCGGCGGCCACGCATATGAGACCGTGGAGATAACCGATGTATTGCTCGCCGGGTGGGACCCGGAAGAGCGGCTCACCAACGACAATGCCGCCCAGCTCACATCGAGCCCCGGGGCGCGGGCTATGGCCCTGGACGTCTCCGGTGACGCTCACCTGGTCTGGCAGGACACGCGAGACGGGGGCAGCAGCGTTTACTACCGGAAGAGGGCCGCCGGGGTATGGCAGGCTGAGGAGAAGATCACGGGCGATTCGGTCTACTGCTACAGCCCCTGCATTGACGTCGGGCCCGATGGCACCCTGCATGTGGCTTACGCGCGCACCATGGGAGAACAGGCGAATCATGATATATACTACAGATACCGGACCCCCGGCTACGCCTGGTCGGCGGAGGAACAGGTAACCGATTACCACGAGAGGGACCTCAATCCCAGCGTGGCGGCCGGTGACAGCCTGGTCTGCGTCGCCTGGGAGAGCCGGGAGAATGGATTTTTCCGCGCACACAATGTCTATTGCTCGGCCAGATCCGACACCGGCTGGTCAGACCGCGTCGATGTCGACGCCTCGCCAGCGCGCGACTCTTTCCGGCCTTCCATGGCATATGGCGCGGACGGCCTCCTCCACATAGTCTACGAGCGCCATACGGCGAATATCCCCAACGAGAAAGAGAAGGTCGTGCACAAGAGCTGGGACGGAGCCGCCTGGTCCGGGCGCACGGGGCTCTCGACCACCACATCATACAGCCGCACTCCCGTTATCGCAGCCGGGGACGACTCGACGCTGCACGTGGTCTGGCAGGACGGTGA
>JASFEA010000239.1:0-3713 GCA_050125095.1 bacterium | reverse complement strand
GTCGGGATGGAGGTTGAGCATCTCGACCGGGTCGCCCAGGTAGAAGTGATATAATTCATCCGAGCGCAGTCTGTGCATGGCGGAGAAGGTGTCCGGCGTAAGCAGGTAGTAGATGGCCGTCGCCAGCGACCGCGGTCCGCCCGAGCCTTCCGGCAGCGCGCCTTCAGGCAGGTTGTCTTCTGACCGGTATGATTCCACGAAGTACCCGCCCTCCCCGGGGAGGGGCTTCATACCGAGCGCGGATATTATCTTCTCAGCATCCAGCATATGCGCCTCCGGGTTCTTATTGTCGTTGAGATTACCACTATAGCCGCGCGGCGGTATGAATTCAATAAGACTCAAGTGGCTGGCGCACAAAGCGAACCGGGGTCACCCGGATGCCCCTTCGATTTCGAGCAGGGGGAACCGGGTGGGGCTGAAAGGGGTTAAAGAGACATACGCGTTGGACTTCATGGCAGGTTCAAAGTATGGCTATTGCAAAGGCCGCGGCAGTCGCTACCGCCCTGGCGCTCATATGGGCGAATGCGGTCAGCCCTGATCCCGAAGAGCCCGCCCGCCGGGATTACCCCTGGCTCGATCAATATGATCCCCGCCAGGCACTTGCCCTGCGCGTCGAGCCGCCTCCCGGGTACCGCAGGGTGGAAGCTGAACAGGGCTCCTTCGCGGCCTGGTTGCGGGGCCTACCGCTTCGCCCGCCCGGTGCGCCCATTCGTCATTTCGACGGCAGGCTGAAGAGCAATCAGTCCTTCCATCACGCCGTAGTCGATATGGACGTGGGCGAGCTGGATCTTCAGCAATGTGCGGATGTGGCTATGAGACTGCGCGCGGAGTACCTCTTCTCCCGCGGGGAATGCGAGAAAATCCACTTCGACTTCACGAGCGGGGACAGGGCCCATTACCTCGATTGGAGGGAGGGATTCAGACCGGTTGTGAGGGGCGGGGAGGTCAAGTGGCATAAGCTAATGGAAGCCGATGGGTCATACACGTGCTTCCGCGATTACCTGGACAAGGTATTCGAATATGCCGGCACTTACTCCCTCAGCAGGGAGCTCATGGCGGTAGCTCGTCCCGGCGGGGTGGAAGCCGGAGACGTGTTCGTTGACGGGGGATTTCCCGGGCACGCGGTTATGGTTATGGACATTGCCGAGCGTGTCGAGACTGGCGAGCGAATCATGTTGCTGGCCCAGGGATTCATGCCGGCTCAGGACCTGCAAATTCTAAAGAACTTCCGCGATCCGTCCATCAGCCCCTGGTACCCGGCGGACTTCGGGGAATGGCTCGACACTCCCGATTGGAGTTTCGGAAGAAGCGACCTTCACAGGTGGCCGGCTGATTAGGGGGCCGCCTATTTCATGAACACGATCTTCTCGGTTGCCCTGTAGCCTTCCGTCTCGATGCGGCAGAAGTAGACGCCGCTTGATACCCGGTCTCCTGTCGCGTCACTGCCGTCCCACTCAAGCGTATGTTCTCCGGCAGGGCGCATCCCCAGGTTGAATGACCGGACCAGACGCCCGGAGACGTCGTAGACTTCAAGAAGTACCCGGCAGGGGTCGGGCAGGTTGTATGTGATGTTGGTAAGGCCTGCGGAGGGGTTGGGCAAATTCCGGAGATACGCGCCCCGTCCAGCCGGCTCGATTCCGGCCGAAACCTCCGTCGAGTCGATTGCCGCCGGGCTCAGATTGAAGAATGTGCCGCTGGCCGAAGTTTCGAGTTTGACGGCGCGCACCATGTATACCTCATAGCCGTCTGCCGGCGCCGCGTCCACGTACGTCGTGTCTGCCACCGGCGCCGCGGTCAGTCGCTCGCGGTCTCCGTCCAGCCCATGGGCCCGGTAAACATGGTACCCGATCACCGAGTCCCCGGACGCGCTCCAGGTGAGAGAAATGGTGTGATCCGGCAGGGCCTCGAGATTGAGGCCCGTGGGAGGCTTGACGGGCAGGAGCCTTAACGTGGGGTCTCCCATCAGGGCCGTGTGGATCTGCCTGCCCCCGTAACCTATCTCATGCAGCAGGTGATTGTTCTGGGTCAGGCGCGTGCTGTATCCGATGGGATAGCCCAGTGCCATGTGGTGGAATAGCCATGCCGGCCTGCCTGCCCAGCAGCATGTGAGCGGGTAACCCTGCGCGCCGAGCGCCGCGCGCATGAGGTTGTTGGTGCTGTCCCAGTCGCCGAAATAGCTGCCCATCATCATTGTGAAAACGGCATAGACTGTGCGCGTCGCGAAGTCGGCCGTCGTGGCGACGGTCGCGCAACTCGAGAAACTTCCCCCGCCGCAGCCGTAGGCGCAGAGATGCGGATTGCTCTCGAGCGCGGGGAACCATGTGTTGATGTGCACGTTGGACGGCCCGAACATGGCCGTGAAGTTGCGCCAGCCCGTACATGCGTAAGCCGTGCCGCTGCCGACCCCCACGGCATCCCTTATGATACCGAATCGGGGGACATCGAATTCGCCTGTCCTGAAGGCGTGGTTCTTGTCCAGATAGCGTCTCAGCAGGGTCACTTCGCTCTCTGTGAACTCGATAAGGTCGCTCAGGTCCACGCGTCCCACCTGAAGGTCCACGTCCGACGGCAGGAATGTCTGGTCGAACTTGCCGTCGCCCGGGACATTGTGATTCTGGGGCCTGCTCGCCCGCGTGTTGTTCACGATTGAGTCCGTCCAGGCGGCGTCGAGCTCGCCGTAATAGAGGTCCGCCGGCCACGCACCCTGATGATTGAGATGCGCGCCCTGAACGTTCCCCGAGTATGGCACGGCTATGTCACCCAGTATGAAAAGCGTGTTTATGGTAGGGTCACCCTGGCATTCGGCGACTATGAGGTCTTTGACCGAAGGCACCGGCTCGGCGCCCGACACGTCACGGCGGCGGACGCGGTACCCGTCGCCGACCATGTCCATCTCGAGACGTTCGAGCTCGGCCGTAAGAGAGTCGGCCACTGTTTCCTCCACGAGGAGGAGCACTGTCCCCCATTCATCGGGGGGCTCGTAGCCGATCCCCGCGAGAACATGGCCGAACCTGGGCGACGAGTAGGGGCCGCCCTGGGCCAGCGTGTCCCCGGTGGCGTCCTCCGTGAGTTCATATGACGTCTCTGCGCCGAATATGTCGAGGGTGATGTCGACCACGACCTCGTCGCAGGGATTCTCGACGCTTCCGACCGTAAAAGAGTGCGACTTAGACGATCCGAAGTCCCCGCCCGAAGCGCACGGGACGCCGCAGGCCGAGACCTCGTAGTGCCCCAGTCCCATGTCGCAGCAGATGCCGTCGCCCCAGGAGTCGTGTATGGTGAAAGTGACGTCGGTGCCGCTCGTCACTGCTACCGTATCGCTGATGACGCACTCCACCTTCCTGAAACTGTACTCATATGCCTCACCCACCGACACGTCGCTATCCGTCCATGATGTCTCGCTTCCGTCGAGCACCGCGACCGGTCCTGTCCATACGGTGTCCTCTATGGATTTTTTGTAGATACGATACTGGCTGGCCGTCGCGTCGGCGATCCAGGAGAAATGGATCTCGGGGGGAGATTCCCGAACCGTGGCGCTGACCTCCACGGCGTAGTCGCGGGTCCCTGCCTGAATGCCGGACCCCGCAAGAAGGAGAGAGACTGCGGACATAAGAAGAAGCAAATGAGCGGCCCTTGACATGTTCCTACCTCCAGAGGCTTATGCGCGGCCTCATCTGCTGCTCCTCTACTATATCCATTACACGGCGCGCTGA
>JASFEA010000238.1:0-3744 GCA_050125095.1 bacterium | reverse complement strand
CCATCCTGTTCAGCCGGCACGCCGACCTGCGGAGCGACGTATTCGACAGTATCCGCTGAATTGTCGCTGAAATACACCACGGCGCCGGTCCAGGAAGCGCTTGCCAGGGGCTCCACGCCCGCTTCGGTCGCATAGGTTACGGGCAGGGCATAGTCAAGTGAGAGCGGATACATGGGGCAGGAGACGCTGTCGTCGAAAACGATCTCGGCCACCACCGGGCAGTTGCAGTCAGCGTCGGAGTAGTCGATCCTGGCCCTGGCCGTGGGGCCTTCACCCTCCACCGCGAAGCCGGCCAGCACAGGGACTTGATTTGCCGCGTGCGAAACGCCCAGCTCGCGCAGGTAACACCCGCCTCCTGTGCTCCGGTCGGCCTCTGCCGGACCCCCGAGTATGGTGATTCGCTGGGTGAAGCCCGCGACATCCATCTCGCGGTCAAGGGGATCATACCAGGACATGAAAAAGGGGCTGCTCATGAGATCGGCCAGGTCGCAGGAGATCACTATGGAATTCGAGGCCGGGAACTCCTCCACCTCGATCTCACCCAGCTTAGTCAGGTCGCCCAGGCCGGTACCCGTTATCATGTAAAGGCCGGGGCTAATGATCCCCGCCTGCTCGAAAGTGTACATGAGACCTAACACGGTGTCGGGATCAGCCACTCCGGGCTGGTTGATTGCAATGGTATAGCCGAAAAAAGTCAGCCCCTGAATTACGGGAAAGCCGCCGCCGGCATTGGTAAGGCTGCCGTACAGCCGGTCCCCGGAATAACTCATGCGGCAGTCCAGGATATCGAGATTCGCATAGCCGTACGCCTCATCACCCAGGGGGTCGGACGCGATTCGCGTCAGGTCCTCCGGGGCGGGGTCTGTGCCATCCGGTATGCGCACCGGCATGAGGTCGATGCTGCCGCTCTGCAGCGTCCGGAAGCCGTAATAACGGGTGCCGGCAAGCGGGCCCGGCACCGCCGCCGACACGGTTGAAGCACCGTCGATAATGGTCGCCATCTCGGCTTCCTGCACACCGCCTTCATTATAGAGAGCGTAGTTGCTGATACCGGCGCCGTATACGTTTTCAGTCCTTATGATCATGGTCGAGTCGGGAAGCAATGCGCTGTAGCGTATATCATTCCAGTAATCGTAGGCCCACGCATGGGAGCCCAGGAGCAGCAGAACAGCAGCAATTAAGGCGCGTCGCATAGGTGTCCTCCTCAGAAAGAGATCCCCAACATTATAGCATGACTCTGGTTTTTCAGGGGGACCGGCTCATTGTCTATCAGAATCTCCTCGTCCTCGAAAGGAACATAGGCGTAGGTCGGCATGGCCAGCGTGTTCCAGCACATCGTGAATCGATATTCCAGAAAGACGTCCTGACCATATGCCCTGAACTCCATGCCCAGTCCATAGGCGAACGAGAAATCGAACATGTCCACCTCCGACATGTCGGAGTCCGCGCGGATGGGGATCACCTCTTCCCCGTCGGTGACTTCGCCTTCAAGCCTGTAGTGGTCTCTCACCTTGATCGACATGGCCGTGCCGGCGAGGCCGTAGAGCTCGCTGCTCTTGTATCTCATCCACGCGAGCTTGAAGAGCACCGGGATCTCTATATAGTCCATGTCATAGACTACGTGGAGGGTCGCCGGGATCTCGAGTATCTCCACGCCTATGTCCTGGCGGGAACCCTTCTGCACATAGAGCACTTCCTGCTGCACGGAGAAACGGGACGTAACGTGAAACGCGAGAAACGCTCCAGCCGCAAAGCCCGCGCGCCACGCGCTTGAAACGGTATACTCCGCGCCCCTCTCTTCGATGCCCACGTGCTGCGCCAGGTTGAGGCCTCCCTTGAAGCCGAATGAGAAATCCGCGAATCCCATCGGGCCTGCGCCATGGGAATCCTGGCCTCCGCCCGCCAGGCAGGCGGCAGCGGCAAGTGACCATATCGCAAGCCAAACAAGGGCCGACCAGGGCAGCATCCGCCTGTGCGGATGACTGCCGCGCATGGACCCTGTCAGCAGTATCTTGAGTCGCACTTTATGCGTTCCCTTAATTCCGGCCCGCCGCCGGGGGCGCGCCGCGGGTTATTGCTGCCGCCATTACCGCCCGGCAGCCTCACTCGATCACTTAAGGTGCCTTTTCAGGACACCGCGCATGCCGTCATAGAAATCATCTCTAGCCCTCTCTATGCGCAGCGCCTCCTCAAACCCTATGACTAGGCTGTCGCTGCACTGGTGCCGCACGGGTTCGACCTGCAGCGCATAGGAGTTGGGCCACTCATTCCAGAACCAGTCGGGAGACCCGAATTGCACGTATTCGGGGTCGGCCGAGGCGATGCCCTCCAGCGACTCACGCAGCTTCCTCCCCCGTGCGCTGTTTTCAAGGCAGAAGGCCATGTAGGCGATCCTGTATTCAATCTCACCCTCATGAGTCTCGGGAAGGCGCTCGAGGTTGCCGGGGGCCTGGCCGGGAGCCCAGACGAAATGGCCGTAGCAGCTCTGCATGGTAAAGCACTCCGGGAGCCGCGCGAATCCCATTACGAGGTCGACAATGGGGCCGTCTATGATGTCGGGGTCCAGCCTCTTTAGAGCCGCATCCCGGTCCTCGAGATAAGCTGGGTTATGAACGAAGCCCCTGGGGGCTCTGAAAGTCTCCAATTTGCCGGTCCTTCTCCCCGATCTTCCTGCCGCATAACATGATGTCCCGGTTCAGGTACGGCTCCATTGTGATGAAGCTCTTTTCATTTTACCCCATAGAGCACCTGCCACGCAATCCCAGTTTGAATTCGCGCCCCATTGACGGGCGATGCCGGCAACCTAAAACCTCAGGATTGCATCTTAGAAGTCGGGGATTGAACAAAGAGAATGGCGGTCCGGAACAACTGAGGGCCATTATCCGAAGCCGACAGAGTGGTATGCCGGGTAATGGGTTCACATCGGCCCGGCGGCGGCAGCGAACCGGCTGACTGGCTGAGAAAAGGAGGAAATATGGCGAGTAATCAGCAGACCCTGCAGGATCTTGTTAAGAGGGTCGAGGCCCTTGAGGCCAATAAGCGCGAGGACAGACTGGCCCTTGGGGTCATGAGCGGGAGCCTGGACTACACGATGGCGGCCTTCATAGTCGCGCTCGGGGCTGTCGCATCCGGCACGGAAGTGGATATGTTCTTCACCTTCTGGGCCACAGCCGCCCTGCGTGACCCCGAGAAATCGGCGAAGAAGGACATGACCGGACGTATGTTCGGCGCGATGCTTCCCAACGGGGCGGGGAGTCTTCCTCTGTCCAGGATGCAAATGATGGGAATGGGCCCGCGCATGATCAAGGGCGCCATTAAGAAGCACGGCGCCCAGACGCTGGAAGAGCTGATTGAGCAGGCAGCCGAGTTCGGAATCCGCATTCACGTCTGCGCGATGTCCATGGACCTCATGGGCATCAAGAAAGAGGAACTGATCGATTATCCCGGTCTGGATATGGTCGGAGTGGCCGCCTTCGTCAATATGTTCGATAAGGCGAAACACTGCTGGTTCATGTAGGCGAGCGCCGGACATAGAAGCCGGCCGGGTGCGCCGGCCGTCCCATCATGTATCGAGTTGAATATGCACTGACAAGATGGAGATGTACCGGTGATGTGCCGGCGATCTTCCGGTCAGGAAGGTAATCAGAGCAATCCGAGCGCCTGGCCCATCATCTCGAGCGTTTGCTCGTCCTTGAAACCGAGCTGCTGGCTGGCTCCGGACGGGCAAACCGCCGAGCAGCTCCC
>JASFEA010000237.1:0-3769 GCA_050125095.1 bacterium | reverse complement strand
ACAGGGCGCGGCGCCGGCGGGCCCCGCATTGCTGGCCGGGCTGTCTTACCCTCCCGGCAATTGGGACTACGTGACCACGGTGCCCGCGACGCACGCCATGGAATACTACGAGGACGTGCCGACGCTCTGCGATTCCACCATAGTCGACGGGATGTGCTGGTCGGCATTCTGCGTGCTGGCTCACACGACATACCCGCCGGTCTACTACACCTCCAACGTCGACAGCGGCTACTCGGTTGACAATATCGCGCCGGCGGCGCCCACCAATCTCCACATGTCGAGCTCGACTGACCTCGATTGGGACGACGCGCCGGAAGCCGACTTCGACTACTTCACGGTCTACGGCGGGCCCAGCCCCGACTTCGCCGAGGCCGATTTCATGGGTTACACGATTTACTCCGACTATGACGTAAGCGGCGCGGGTTACAACTACTACTTCGTGACCGCGACCGATTTTGCCGGAAACGAGGGCGGCCCTGCGGCGGCGGACAATACCGCCGGCGTTCCGGGCAGCGCGGATCCTGTTGCATTCGCTATCAGAGAGAGCAGACCGAACCCGTTCGGCGCCAGCACGACTATCGCGTTTGACATTCCCAGGCCCGCACACGTCACCCTCGAGGTGATCGACATAGAGGGAAGGGTCGTCGCGACCCTGGTCGATGAGACCCGCGATACGGGGAGGTATTCGGCGGCGTGGGACGGCCGCGTGGCCTCGGGCGCGAATGCCGGGCCCGGCGTGTATTTCGTACGCATGAAGGCCGGGGGTTTCAGCGCCACCAGAAAGGTGATGTTGCTGAGGTGATGTTACTAAGTTGATATTGCTCAGATAAATCCGTGCTGCCTGTAAGGAGGGAGTCATGCGCAAGTTCACGACGGTACTGACGCTTTCGGCCGCCCTGATTCTGATGGCGGCGGCCTCGTCATTGGCCATTCCACCGACTATGTGGGAGAAAGAGTACGGGGGGCCGGAGTACGAGGGGGTCGAATGGATCGAGAATACCCCCGACGGCGGATTCATCATGGTGGGGAGCTGCATGCTGCCCGGGGCCTCGGATGAGGATATCTACATCGTCAAGATTAACGCCCATGGCGATACCGTATGGGTCAGGCATTACGGGGGCCCCGAAGAGCAGGAAGGTGAATGCGTTGTGCCGGCTCCCGGAGGAGGTTACACCATAGTGGGCACGCTCTCGAGCGAAACCGTCGCCGAGAGCGACATACTCGTGCTCCACGTCAATGAGGACGGGGATTCCGTCTGGGCGCGCACCCACTCTTACGGCGACACAGACCGCGGCTCGGGCATCGCGAACGCCTACGGCGGCGGGTACGTGATCGCCGGCTGGGCCGACATCTACGGCATGGGTGATGTCGACGTATATGCAATGAAGCTCGACGCCGACGGCTACTTTGTAAGCGGTATTGTTGCCGGCGGGCCCGAGGTCGACTGGGCCCAGAGGGTACACCAGACCCTGGACGGCGGGTATATAGTGGTGGGCGGGACCCGCTCCTACGGTTCCGGCAGCGAGGACGTTTACCTGCTCAAGTTCGACAGCAGCCTCAACTGCGAGTGGCAGAAGGCTTATGGGGGGACTGGCTGGGACTCGGGATACGATGTATGCGACGCTCCCGACAGCGGTTTCGTGGTGGCGGGCCGGACGCCCGAGGGGCCCGGCAGCAACTGCGCATTCCTGGTGAGAACAGACGCCGACGGCGACAGCGTCTGGACGAGAACCTACGGCGGAAGCGGCTATGATATCGCCATCTCCATCACCGAGGTATTCGACGGCAGCTATGTCTTCAGCGGGATGACGGATTCGTGGGGAGCCGGTTCGTATGACATCTGGGTGCAGAAGGTGGGCCCCACCGGGAACCCGATCGACATGGAGACATACGGGGGCGCCAACTCCGAACGCGGCAACTGCATCCAGGCGACGCCGGATGACGGTCTTATCATCGCAGGCCGTACCTACACCAACCTGTCGTCGGAGCAGGCGGTCGCGATACGCACCCTGGGTTACAGTCCGCGCTTCTGGGCCGTGTCCGACATCCCGGGCGACCAGGGCGGTCAGCTGAGACTGTGCTGGTTCCGTGCCGCCTTTGACAGGTTCGAGTCTCCCATTACCATAACCGAGTACACCGTGTACAGGCGTGACGACCCGCTTCCGCTCTCATCCGGCGCCGCGGGCCGCTCGGGTGCTGCGGCAGCCGCGGATGGCGTGCCGGCCGGCGCGACCGGGGAACCTGTCGTGCTTCAGGGCACCGATTTTCCACCGGGCGACTGGGACTACATAACCACCGTGCCGGCGCTCGGCGAGAACGAGTACTGCTGCGTGGTCCCGACGCTCTGCGACTGGTCGGTGGCCAACGGCTGGTGCTGGTCGGTGTTCTGCGTGGTCGCCGAGACTGCGGGCTTCACTTTCTTCGCGTCCCCCGTCGACAGCGGCTGCTCATTCGACAATCTCGAGCCGTCGCCCCCCGGCGGCCTCTATATGCCGACGGCGACCGAGCTCGCCTGGGACGGAGCGCCGGAAGATGACTTCGACCACTTCTCGGTTTACGGGTCGGCAAGCGGGGATTTCGGGGAAGCCGAGTTCATAATGGACGTATACGTTCCGGAAGCCGAAGTGTCGGCTTTCCTCTATGAATACTATCACGTGACGACGCTCGACCATGCCGGCAACGAAAGCGGTGACGCGAGCACCCGGAACACCTTCGCGGGCGTTCCGGGCGAAGGGCTTCCCGTGGCTTTCGCCCTCAGGCAGAACACTCCCAACCCGTTCTCCGCTGGGACGGCCATAGGCTATGACATGCCCGGGCAGGCGCGCGTCGAGATCGACGTGATTGACATAGAGGGCAGGGTTGTGCGGACCCTCGTGGATGAAGTGGCGCCGGCGGGCCGGCACTCGGCGGCCTGGGACGGGCGCGACGGCTATGGCGCGCGCGTAGGCCCCGGGATATACTTCGTGCGTATGAGAGCCGGCGACTTCTCGGCGACATGCAAGATGATGGTCTTGCGCTGAGCATAGCCGATCGAGAGCTGCGGTCCTTAGCGAGTAAGGAGGTAAAGCTATGCGCGGAAGAGGTACGCTCGGAATTCTCGGCCTTGTTGCATTGACGCTGTGGGTGGTTCTCGTCGCGCCCGCCGCGGGGCAGGTGCCGGTGACGGTGCCCATGGAGCATGAGATCATGCTCATCCAGGAGGACGGAAACGCCGTAGTCGTTCCGGCCACGCAGGTGGTCAGGCCGGGTGACACGGTGAAGCTCATGGCCATAGGCGACGACGTCACGGTGTTTTTTGCTTACAAGGACTTCTTCGGCCTGGACAAGAACACGCTCGAGGTGATCGACGGGGAGTCATTCACCATTGAGATCATGGCCGATCAGGTCAAGTCCGCGCCGGCGGATCCGGGACCCGAGCGCGACGCCTACTGGAAAGGGCTTGGGCTGCCGCGCAAGGTTCACTACGCGGCCTATTCCATGAAAGCGCATAGTTTCGCGGAGGGCCACTCGTCGCCGATCCTGCTGATCGAGCCGCCCGACGGCGAGGAGTAAGCGCCGGTCACGGGTGGCGGCCGGGAGGAGCCGCGGACCTGCGGCCGGCAGCCGTGAGGATGCGCGCCCGCGCCCCGGTCCCCACGCACGGTTTTGTGACAGGCCAGAGGGGTCATTTTGCATCTCTGCTATTCCCCATACCCCCCATTTCTGTCCCTTTCCTGGCTATTACAGACTCTGGCACACAATCTGACACACTACCCGCCGTCGCCACACA
>JASFEA010000236.1:0-3835 GCA_050125095.1 bacterium | reverse complement strand
AACGCTAAGGAGAGGTATATGCTCAGGCGTATTATTCTTCTGGGAATGACGGCCGCGCTGACATTCTCACTCGCTTGCGGGGAGAAGGAGCAGCAAGCCGTCGTGAAGCGGCCCCGCGAGGCCGTGGGCCGGGTCGTGGTCGTGGGTTTCGACGGCCTCTCGCCGATCATGGTGGACAAATATGTGAATGAGGGCAAGCTCCCTAACATGGCCCGCATCATGCGCGACGGGGCCTATGGCGATTGCCTGACCGTCCTGCCTCCGTCATCGGCCTCCGCCTGGACGTCGGCGGTCACGGGAGTCAATCCCGGCAAGCACGGCATCTACGGGTTTCTCAAGGAGCTCCAGGAGGGCGCCAAGCGCCCCGCCGTTTTCAATACATCACGCGACCGGGGATTCAGCACCGTCTGGGACATCATGACCGAGTACGGGAGGCGGGCATGTATAGTCAACATTCCCCTCTCCTCGCCGGCCGACACGCTCGACGGAGTGATGATAGCCGGGTTCCCGCACACTTCGGAGGACCAGATAGCGCACTTCTGGCCGCCTGAGCTCGAGAAGTACCTGGGCTCTTACAAGTACGACGCCTTCAGGGTTACCTGCGCCAAGGGAGATGAGGAGAAGTTCTTGAGGAGCATGGAAGACATCTCGGCTCGCAGGCTAGATGTCGGGCTCACGCTGATGCAAGAGGAAGACTGGGATCTTTTCTGGATTGTCTTCACCTTCACCGACAGGACGCAGCACTACATGTGGAAATACATGGATGAGGAACACCCGCTCTATGACCCGGCGATGCGAGAGGCCTACGGGGACCGGGTGGAGTGGGCCTACAAGCGCGCAGACACTTTCCTGGGCGAATTCATGAAGAGGCTCGAGGGCGATGACCTCCTGATGGTCATGTCCGACCACGGCTTCGGCCCCCTCTATTACATCATAAACACGCGCAACTTCCTGCAGCGCACGCTCGGGAACACCGAAGACGTCCTCTGCGCCGACTTCTTCGGAAGCAAGTTCAAGATCGACGTTTCGGGACGGAACGCCGAGGAGAAGTTCAACAGCATCCGTAACCGCCTCATCGAGGGCCTCGAGGACCTGGAGGACCCTGAGCGCGGCGTCAAGATCATCGACTCCATCTACGTCAAGGAAGACATATATGAGGGACCGTACGTGGGCAAGGGACCGGACGTGCTATGTCTCGAAAAACCGGGCTATTTGTTCTTCTCGCTGCAGGTCACGCCCGACCTCAGGCTCTTCGACCGCGGGCCGAGCCCCGACAGGGCCTTCTCGGGCTTCCACAGGCGCAAAGGCACCCTATTCATGTACGGCAACAGCGTCGCCGCCGGGAAGCGGGTGGACGCCCGGATTATCGACATAACGCCCACCATACTCACCTATCTGGGCGTGCCGGTGCCGGAGGAGATGGACGGGACGGTGCCGCGCGGAGCTTTCAAGGATAACTACAAGGACAGGGTTATACTTGTTAAATCCGAGGAATCGGGGTATAAGAAACCTACGGGCCTGGGATCCCAGGACTGGGAGAAGATCGAGAACCAGCTAAGGGCTGTCGGATATATCCAGTAGAAGCCCGTCGGACGGGCGGACGGGGCGAGTGAACCACATGAACGGGAGCAGAATGAGAACCGAGAGGATTGGCCTGAGAAGGCTTCTCGCCGAAGTGCTCGGCCCCAAGATAACCGATACCGAGCTGAGGCGCGAGGCCGTCCGCACGCTGTCGGAGCCGGACCCGCTGGTGGCATGGGAGAGGGCGCTCTCCATAATGCAGGGTCTCTGCAGGTCGGGCGGGCTGAAATGGCTCGGCCGCGTCGAGAAGGACGGACTGCGCTTCGTCAGATTCTCCGATTGCGAAGACGGCAACGTCTACTCCCTGAGAGAGCCGCCCACCGCCAGGACCGAGGTCCTTCCCTTCCTGCCGAGGGGATTCGTGCGGCGGGAAGACGCCGGGAAGATCGAGTCTCTCTTCACCGCCGTCGCGACCTGCAGATCGGAAGACGAACTCGGCAGCGTGCTCAAGAGCATGCTCGACACCATAAGAGAGATGGTGACGGCCGACTTCGCGGCCATATACGTTACCGACGGGGACCTGTCCGGGGTAATCGAATCGGTCGCCTCGGGCTCGCCGGAACCTCCCGAGAGATTCGCGCCCTCGGTGACCGACAGGTGGGTGGTTGATGACGGCATGTGCGTCCATGTTTCCGACCTCAGGCAGAAGGGAGACCTGAGGCGTTTCTCGGGAAAGGACGGTTTCGCGTCGGTGGTGGTTCTGCCGCTCGCCTGCCAGGGGAAGACA
The DNA here is from genome assembly GCA_050125095.1 of bacterium. Classification (GTDB taxonomy): domain Bacteria; phylum Arandabacterota; class Arandabacteria; order Arandabacterales; family JALGWA01; genus JALGWA01. The sequence continues at coordinate 1,527 of JASFEA010000236.1, read as the reverse complement.
TACGGCGTGCTGGAGGTCTGGAGCCGGAATGAGAGCCATTTCAATTCGGACGATCAGGGGTTCCTTGCGTTGCTGGCGATGCTGGCCGGCAGCATGATAAGAAACGCCGAGCATCTGGAGTCGCTTATATTCCGTGACCCTCTCACGCATGTTTACAACCGGGGCTTTCTCGAAGACCAGCTCGCGCGCGAGCTGGAGCGCTACCGGCGCACAAACGAGCCCGTGGGCTTCCTCATGGTCGACGTGGACGGCTTCAAACAGGTGAACACGGATTTCGGCCATCCCGTGGGGGACATCGTCCTCTCAACGCTCGCTAATCTGCTCGAGGGCAAGGTCAGGCAAATAGATGTGGTGGCCCGGTACGGCGGGGACGAATTCGGCATCATACTGCCCGACACGATCGGCGAGCACGCGGCGGTCACGGCCGAGAGGCTTCGCAGGGTAGTGGAGGAATACGACTTCTCGGCCGCCTATCCTGCGCTGGCCGATGTCAGGATGACCATCAGCATAGGCGGCGCGATCTGCCCCGACGACGGCGTCACCAAAGAGGAGCTGATCGAGAAGGCGGACAAGGCGCTTTCCAAGGCCGAGAGGGGCGGCAAGAACCGGGCGGTGTTCTCCAGTATGCCGCCTAATGAGGGGAAGAAATAGTACATGCCCTACGAGATCTCCACTGAAGTCACATTCTCATCGGCTCACTTCATAGAGGGCTATCCCGGCGACTGCGCAAATATGCACGGCCACAACTGGACCGTAAGGGCGGCGCTGAGGAGCGCCGCGCGCGGTGAGGGGGGCCTGACCTACGACTTCCGCAGAATCAAGAGCCTGCTGGAAGAGGTCATAGAGCCGCTTGACCATGCCGTCCTCAACGACATTCCCCATTTCAAGCAAAACAACCCGACCGCTGAAGTTATCGCCGAGTGGATTTACAGGAAGCTCGCAGCGAGAGTGAACGGGGACGGCGTCTCCTTGAGCAGGGTCGAGGTCTGGGAGAATCCCCTGAACTGCGCTGTCTTCTCTGAGGAGTGAGCCTTGAAGGCAGTAGTCCTACTTTCCGGTGGACTCGACTCAATCGTGAACTTCAAGTGCGCGCTCGATGAGGGCGAGATCCTGAAGGCCCTGACCTGCAACTACGGCCAGGTGGCCTTCGAGGGCGAAGCCCGGGCGGCGTCCGAATGCGCCCGGCGATACGGCGTAATGCACGAGATAGTGGATCTCGGCTTCTTCCGCCGACTCGTCAACAATCCCATAGCCGGCGACGGGAAGCTCAAGCCCGTTTCTCATGCGGACATACGGGCCGGCAGGCGATCAATGCTCGAGGAAACATGGGTCCCCAACAGGAACGCCGTGCTGGTGGCTGTAGGCGCGGCGTTCGCCGAGTCCCTGGGGGCCGGCGAGGTTGTCGCGGGTTTCAATCTCGAGGAGGCCGGGCTCTACCCGGATAACTCTGCCGAGTTCGTAAGGCGCATCAACGCCGCGCTGGAAATCTCCACTCTGAGTGGAGTGGCGGTGAAGAGCTACACGCTT
>JASFEA010000235.1:0-3841 GCA_050125095.1 bacterium | reverse complement strand
GTCGAGGAACTCTCCAACTGGTACGTGCGGCGATCGCGCAGGCGCTACTGGCGCAAGGACATGGACGACGACAAGCGCGCCGCCTACGCGACGCTTTATGAAGTGCTGGTCTCGCTGTCTGAGGTCCTGGCGCCCTTCATGCCCTTCGTGGCCGAGGAGATCTACCGGCATCTTGTGCTCCCTGTGGACGATACGGCCCCCGAGAGCGTGCATCTCGCGCTCTATCCCGAGAGCGACGCTGCGGTCGTGGACGAGGACCTGGAGAAAGCCATGGGGGCGGTGGTCAAATGCGTGAGCCTGGTGCGCGCAGCCCGCAACAGGACCAGGATCAAGGTCAAGCAGCCTCTGTCGGCGGTCAAGCTCAGCCTCGGCGAGAAGGTGGACGAGAGTCTCTTCGCGTCCCTCATCGGGCATCTCAAGGAGGAGGTCAACGTCAAGGAGGTCGAGCTCGAGGAAGGCCTGGCCGAATACGTGACCTATGAGGTGCTCCCGAGGTTCGACGTCCTGGGCCCCCGGCTCGGCGACCGCGTAAAGGCCCTGGCGGGCGTGCTCAAGGCGCTCGAAGGGGCGGAAGTCGCGAAGCTCGAAAAGGGAGCGTCCGTGACGGTCGACCTCGGCGGAGAGGAGATGGAGATTGAGGCCGTCGAGGTCAACGTGAGGAAAACCGAGAAGGAAGGCGTGGCGTTCGAGTCGGACGGCACCAACGCAATCGTCCTGGACCTCACCGTCACTCCGGAGCTTCTCGCCGAGGGCTACGCGCGCGAGATAGTGAGCAAGATCCAGAACCTGAGGAAGCAATCGGGTTTCGACGTCACCGACAAGATACGCGTCTATGTTTCCGGGGGCGAGCACACCGCAAATGCGCTCGACCTCTATGCCGACCACATCAAGAGCGAGACTCTGGCGGAATCGCTTGAGGCCGACCTCCCCGCGGGCGCGGAGCCCCTGGAGGTCAGGATAGGCGACGAAGCGGCCAGGGTCGTTCTGGAGAAGATCTGAAGGAGGAGAAGTTGGCGAACCGGGACATGAAGAAATTCGAAGGCCTGCTCAGGGCCCGGCGCAAAGAAGTACTCGCCGAGCTTTCCGATCTCGAGGAGGTCTATCTCGGCAAGAACCAGCGCGAGACTTCGGGCGACGTGTCGGGCTACAGCACGCACCCGGCTGACATGGGGAGCGATGAGGCCCTGCGGGACGCGGCCTTCTCCCGTGGCGAAGCCGGGGGCCGGGCAGTCGAAGAGATCGACGAGGCCCTGGAGCGCATAAAAAGCGGCGAATACGGGCGCTGCGAGAGCTGCGGCGCCGAGATTCCCGATGCCAGGCTCGAGGTGATTCCGGAAGCCAGGTTATGCATCAGATGCCAGGAGGAACTGGAGAAATCCCGGGGGGGCGGCACGCGTTGATTTCGATTATCGTAGCTTGCGCAATAGTGATCGCTGACCAGGTGACCAAGTACCTGGTCGTAATCTCGGTGCCTGAGGGTACGAGAATAGACGTGCTGGGAGATGCGCTGCGCATATCCCATATCAAGAACTCGGGCGCCATCTTCGGGGTCATGAGAAGCTCCGGCGGGTACTTCACGATATTCTCTCTCGTGGCCGCGATAGTGCTCGTCGTTGTGCTTTTGCTGTCGAGGAGAGCCTGCGGTTTGGTTAAAGTGGGACTGGGGCTCGTCCTGGGCGGGGCCATAGGCAATCTCATCGACCGGTTGAGGATAGGGGCCGTCGTCGACTTCGTCGACATAGGCGCCGGTGAAGCCGTCAGGTGGCCTTCTTTCAACGTGGCGGACCTCGCCATAACGGTAGGCGTAATCTTCGTCGTGATTTGCTCGCTCAAGTCCAAGACCGGTTCCATGGCGGAATGAGGAAGATCGAGTTGGAAGTCGCCAGAGGCTCGGATCAGAGAATAGACAGGTACCTCGCAGAGGACCGCGGCGTCGCCACGCGCTCGCAGGTTAAGAGGCTGCTCATGGAAGGCAGGGTTCTCGTGGGCGGCAAGCCCGTAAAACCCAGCTTCCGCGTTCACGGAGGGGAGAAAGTCAGCGTCACTCTCCCGGACCCCGAGCCCTCCGTTTTTGAGGCCGAGGACATTCCGCTCGACGTTCTCTACGAGGACGGCGACCTCCTCATCGTCAACAAGCCGGCCGGTATGGTGGTCCACCCGGCGGCGGGCGTGCGCACGGGGACGCTGGTAAACGCGCTGCTCGCGCACTGCAAGGACCTCTCGGGCATAGGCGGGGTGGCGAGGCCGGGGATCGTCCACAGGCTTGACAAAGGGACCTCCGGGCTATTAATAGTTGCAAAGCACGATGGGGCCCATGCGATCTTGAGCCGGGACCTCTCGGAGAGGAAGATCAGTCGGACCTACGACGCCGTCGTATGGGGCGAGCCCCGGGAGAGCGAGGGCAGAGTCGAGACCCTCATAGGCAGGAGCCGGTCGGACCGCAAGAAGATGGCGGTCCTCAAGAGCGACGGCCGGACGGCGGTCACGCATTACAAAATCATCGAGAAATACGAGTTCGCCAGCCGGCTCGCAGTGAAGCTGGAGACCGGAAGAACTCATCAAATAAGGGTGCATCTCGCCCACAGCGGTCACCCCGTTTTCGGTGATCCCACTTACGGCGGGAGGCGCCGCAAGTACGGCAATTACCGGGGTGTGACCATGGGCCGCGCCAGAGACTGCCTGAGGCTCATAGACAGGCAGGCCCTGCACGCGGCGAGCCTGGAGTTCGTTCACCCGGTGAAAAATAAGTCAATGGAGTTTACAGCGCCATTGCCGGATGATATGAATAATCTGATCTCCGCGATGAGGGAGGTCAAGCAAAGGAGGAAAACGTGAAGTTATCCGTCAGGAAGACAGACACCGTGGCCATACTCGACGTGTCCGGGAAGCTCATGGGCGGCCCCGACGCCGACGTGTTCAAGGAGACCATCAGGAACCTCCTGGATGAGGGCTTCAAGAACGTGGTCGTAAACATGAGCCAGGTTCCCTTCATCAACTCGACGGGTCTCGGCATTCTCATCTCGGCATACACCACGCTCCGCAAGGAGGACGGCGTCCTCAAGCTGGCGAACGTGACCGAGAGGATCGACAGCCTCCTCATGATCACCAAGCTGGGGACCATCTTTGAGACCTACAGCAGCGAAGAGAAGGCAGTAGAGAGCTTCAAGTAAAGCCGGGAAAAGGTCGCAAAACCAATGCTTGAGATTTCCGTACCAAGCAGCATCGAATATCTCGCGCTGGTCGATTCGGTGGCCGAGGCGTTCTGCAGCTGGGCCAATGTGCCCAGGCGCATGGCGGACGACATCTCCATGGCCGCCATCGAGGCTGCGACCAATGCAATAGTACACGGCAACGGGACGAACCCGGAGAAGAAAGCCAGGATCGTGTTCTCGCGCACGGACTGCGATGTCATCATCACCGTGACCGACGAGGGCCCGGGCTTCGACCCCGACGCCGTTCCAAGCCCGCTTGACGAGGACCGTATGCTCGCCACCTCCGGGCGAGGCATATTCATCATGAAGTCGGTGATGGACGACGTCCAGATCACCTTCCCCAAGGGGGGAGGGACCAGGGTCCGGCTCGTGAAACAGGTCCGGCCCGAGGCCTGCGGCAGGGTGCTCTGCATAGACTACGGTGAGAAGAGGATGGGGCTCGCCATGAGCGACGAGCTCCGGATTACGGCCCAGCCGCTGGGCCTGATCGAGGTCGGTAACGGCAGGACCGTTATCGAGAAAGTAATAGCCCTAATCGCCGAGCACGATATCGCCGAAATTGTACTCGGAATGCCGTTCACCCTGAGCGGCGAGATAGGGCAGGCGGCATCGCAGGTTCTGCATTTCGC
>JASFEA010000234.1:0-3870 GCA_050125095.1 bacterium | reverse complement strand
CGGGAGTAAACGGAGGCGGTATGGTGCACTTGCCGGTCCCTCCGTAGATCTTGGGGCTCCCGTATTCGGCAAGTCTCGCCTTCAGGCGGTCGTGCGCTTCTTCGTCAATGTCCCCCACCCGGTCCAGGCCGCCCAGTACCTCGTTCATGGCCTGGGTATATTCATACGGCCCGAGATCGTCGGAGAAGCCCACGAAGAACGAGGTGACCTCGTAAACCCGGTCCCAGTGATCCCGGAGGGCCGCGTCCTGGGCCATCACGCCTGCAAGCAGGCACGCTCCGATGGTCTGAACGCGGGCGTCATAGGTCGAGATCAACGCGTCACATGTCGAGCATGTCATCCCCGGTGATATGTCGGCGCTTCCCTTCAAAAGCAGGCTCATCCTCCCGTACCACATCATGGCTCTGAAGTAGTTCCTGAGCTTGGCCGACACGGTGTAATGGCCGCGTGGAACGTACTGGGAGTAGTCCTCCTCGTACTTGAAAACGGGCGACGGGGCCATGCCCCGGTGGCCGGTGATGAGGTTAAGCTCCCTTTCAACTTCGTCTTTCAGATCGGGAGGAATCTCAAAAGCGTATTTGGCTTTGTCGAGGCTTGTGAATTCACGGTCAAGGTCCGCCCCCGCGCTGCCGCTGGGAAGTTCTATCTCCCTTACCATTCTGACGGCTCCCGACTCGTCCACCTCCCGTCTGGGCGAGCTCCCGACTTCCAGATAGTCGCCCGCCGGATCCGGCTTGAGCAGCGACAGCCCCACCGCCAGGAACACGGCATTCCTCATGGCGGCTTCCCTGACCTCGCCGTCGGACCCGCCGTACACCTCATAGCATTCTCTGAACAGGCCGTGGCTGAGATGCCACATGCGGTCGAAAAGGTCCCTGGCCTCGATGGTCTGCAACGTGTGGTCGAAGATGATGTGAAACGAGTGAAGCAGCGAGGAAGAAGTCACAAATACAGGAATATCACGTTGCTTCAGCAGCATATAAGCCTCGTCGAACTGCTCGCTCATGCGGTCGAATGGGAAACGCGTGACTACGAAGCCCGTCTCAAGCAAATGATCCCTGGCCTCAGCCCCGAGCATGATGCGCGAAGCCGTCTGGTCGAATTCGATCACCTGACCGGCGTCGAGAGGAAGCCCGTATTCAAGCGCCTCCTTGCGGACATCCAGAGGTTCATATGTGAAGTAGGTCAGGAAACCTGCTTCCTGCCCCGTCGCCTCACCGCTCTCGCTCGCCGGCCCCGGAACCGCCAGCAGAATGCCGCAGCACAGAACCGCAATAGCACCCGTCCGATTTCTCTTCGATTTCATGACACGCCTCCCGTCATGGGCCAATCCGAATTCAGCCCAAGATTACACTCTGAACCGGCTTCCATCAACCATGTTCCGGCGAGGGTTGTGCTTGACAGCATGGCAGCCCGTCAGCACAATGTAGACAGGTTGCGAAATCCGCAAGGAGGAGACCCATGAGAAGAACGTTATCGCTCGGGATGATGGGGCTGGCGCTGCTGCTGTGGGCGGGCCACGCCATGGCGGACTCGACTTACTATGATGCCACCAACAGCATCATTGATATCAACAACCCGGTCGGGACAACGTGGCATGAGCTGTACCCCAATTACTGCACCGCCCCGTACGAGATCACCGACTGGAAGGACAATGGCGACGGCTACCTTAGCCCATGCGACACCATCAACATGACTTACTATCCCGACGGCGCCGACCCCGTTACCACGACTGAGCACGTGATCGAGGTCACCTACACGCTTGAGGTTCTGTGGGCCGCCGACCCCGGAGAGCCGCATTTCTGGGACTGGCAGTATGAGGAACTGAGAGATCCACTGACCGAACCCGTATGCACGTGGTGGACCGAGATATACCCCGATTTCGATCGGCCATGGCATATTCAGGCCTGGGAGGACAACGGAAGCGGCGAGCTGGATTTCTGCGACTTCATCGTCGATGACGACGGCGGACAGTGGCATGTGGAGGGCGTGCACACCGACATAGCCACAGAACCCGTGCCCGGCACGGCGACGGACCCGACGACCTGGGGCAAGATAAAAGCGTTCTTCAGGTTCTGGTAGCGCGCAGGTTCGAACAGCGGCGCAGGGATCGGGGAGCTAGTCGTCCTCCTCTTCGTCGCCCTCTTCGGCGTCCTTCTCCGGTGGCGGCGCTATCTTGAGCGAGGCCTTCTTCTTCCCGGAGATGCTGCAAGCGGCGACGACCGTGATAGTATCACCCACCCTGGCTTCGGTTATGCGGTACTCCAGAACCTGCGACTTGAGGTTTTCCTGTTCGGTGATCTTCTGCTCGATGATCTTCTCGCCGTTAAGCTCCACGGTTACGGAATTGATGAAGTGCTTCACAACATCGGTCACCTGATGGTCTATGGTGACTTGGAGCTCCTTCTCTCCGAGATCGAATTCCAGTTCGACTTCCCTGGGAGCGTGCGCGATTGCACCCGCGGCAGAGATCAGGACCAGGCCTACTGCAATTGTCAGTGAGAGAATGCGCATAACTACCTCCTTTATGACCAGCCTTACTGCGCCTGTGGCCGGACCGCCATCGCATTTGTATACTCAATCATATTAGATTCCCGGAACCCTAGTGAAGTTTCATAGAGAGTGAGTCCCGGTCAGTCGGCTTACTTTATTATGACGATCTTGCGTGCAGCGTTGATTTCGGGCCAGTTTGCCCTCATATAGTAAATGCCCGCAGGGACCTTCCTGCCGTCTGAGTCACAGCCATCCCATACGAGGCCCGTCCCGGTAATTCCCACCCTATCCGCAAGGCCCGCGACAAAACTACCCCGGGTATCGTATATGCCGACGGTAATCCCGCAGTTCCTGTCTTTTCCGCACAGACAGAGGGGAACGGTCACTGCGCCGCGGGTCGGATTCGGTTGGGGGAAGCCGATTGGCGGCATGGCACGGGAAGCGCCGCCCTCGACTCCGGCAAGGTCACCGACCACTATGAAGCCGTCCCTCCAGGTCAGGGGGGCTATACCTTCGCGGTACCTGTCCGTCAATGCCACCGAAATGAATTCAATGGGCGAAAAGCCGGTTTTTAGAGCCTTGAATTCGAGCCTGCAGAGCTCCCCCGGGGGCAGCAGGTATGTGAGGGCAGGAAAGATGACGTCGAAAACCTCCCAGGTGCCCAGCGACTCCTCCTCCACGGTGAACCAGGTCTGCAGGCCGCTATTCGCATACAGCGAGCCCTGATAGGCGTCCACGAATTCGAGCACCGTGTAGTCGTAGGTGAATATGATCTGGTAATTGGAGAGTGTATCCAGCTGGTCGACCATGACGCCGACCTGGAAGACTTCGGCCGAATCCACCGTACTGGTCTCCGGCTCACAATAGACCACCGGCACGGCACCGGCGGCCGACGGCAGCGTTAAGAGCAAGAAGACCAGAAAGACAACCTTCACTTGATTCATGCTCTACCTCCGGCTGTGCGTCCATTGTACACGAGCTCCCGGGGGAGCGCAAGGCTCCCCCGGGTGGAAACTGACGAAATCTACCTGACCTTTACCACCTTGGCCGTAGATTCGTATGCGCCGGCACGCATCTTCACGAAGTAGATGCCTCCGTGAACAGCGTTGCCTCTTGAGTCCGTGCCGTCCCACATCTCGCTGTAGGCGCCCGGCTCAAGCGTGTTGTTCATCAGCTCGCGCACAAGCCGCCCGCGAGCGTCATAGATCTCAACCGTAACATGCTCGCTCCGGCTGAGCTCGAAGTGAACCGCCGTAGCCGGCGTGAACGGATTCGGGCGCGCGCCCAGAAGCCGCGTGAGAGCAGGAGCAGTCTCCGGGTCATAGCTATCGCTCACGACGTCCACAGGCAGGTTGTCCGTGCCGCGGATGTCGATTT
>JASFEA010000233.1:0-3894 GCA_050125095.1 bacterium | reverse complement strand
AGGGAGGTCCACTACGCCTGGGAGAGAATAGAGTCAACCGACCTGGTCGTTGGTTACAGTCCCCTCCGGGACGTGGGCGGGCGGCCCGTCGGGGCCGTTTCGGTGCCGCTCGTGTTCGCGAAGGACGACGTGGGGAGGAGGCTGGAGTGGACCGTGTCCGCCATATCTTACCTTCTCGTCGTGGTGATCGGCATAGTATTCGCCGTCGGGCTGGTCGTCGCGCGGCGTATCTCCACGCCTATACGCCAGCTCATACAGGGAACCATGAGGGTGAGCTCCGGCGACCTGAGCTTCAGCATACCGCGGACGGGCGACGATGAGATAGCAGACCTGGTGACCTCCTTCAACAAGATGACATTCGCCCTCGGGCGGAGCCGTAAAGCGCTCAACGAGCGCAAACGCTACATAGAGACAATATTGAGCAATGTCGGCGCCGGCATAGTGTCCACCGACAGGCGCGGCCGCATTGCGGCGTTCAACAATGCGGCCGAAAGGATACTGAGCGTAAAGGGCAAGAACGCCCGCGGCCGCGACGCCATGGGGCTCCTTTACAAATCGGGGGCAGGCGGTCTCGCCGACGTGATGAAGCGGCTCGACCGCGAGGACATAGTGAGGCGGGAGGTCAGTTTCGCCCGCCGCGACGGCACTGTCATGACGCTCCGGGCCGTGGGCTCCAGGATGAGGGACGCCCGCAGGAAGACCCTGGGCAAGGTCATAGTGTTCGAAGATATCAGCGGCCTCATCAGGTCCAAGAAGCTCACCGCATGGAGCGAGATGGCCAGGCAGGTGGCGCATGAGATCAAGAACCCGCTGACGCCGATGAAGCTCTCGGCGCAACAGCTTCTCCAGGCGCATCGCGACGGCAAGCAGGACTTCGATGAGATCCTCGAGGACGGCGTCGCCATAATCATCGAGCAAATCGAATCGCTGCGGCGCATCGCCGTCGAGTTTTCCCAGTTCTCGCGCATGCCGGAGCGAAAGGTCGAGTCCACCGATCTCAATGAAATGGTGAATGAGAGTCTTGCGCAGTACGAGCGCGCCCTGATGGAGTCGGTTGAAATCACCAAGGACCTCAAGGTAAAGATCCCGACCGTCGACGTGGACCGTGACGAAATTAAGAGGGTGTTTCTAAATGTTATAGAGAACGCGGTGCAGGCCATGTCCGGGGGCGGCAGGCTGCATGTAACGTCGGGGGTGGGCAGGCAGGACCGGACGGACATGGAATACAGGTTCGTCGCGTCGAGCAGGGCCGCGCATGAAGAGCGCATCAAGGACTTCGTGGAAGTCTCCTTTCTGGATACCGGCGGTGGGATAGCCCGCGAAAACTCCGACCGGCTCTTCGAGCCCAGCTTCAGCACGAAAACCCAGGGCTCGGGTCTGGGCCTCGCCATTTCAAAGGGAATAGTGGACGCCTACGGGGGTGAGATAGTAATCGAGAGTCAGGAGGGCAAGGGCACGCTGGTTCGGGTCAGGATCCCCTACCGCGCCAGGGTCAGTTCTGAACGTCGCTCTCGAAGAAGAGGTAGTAGACCGAGACGTCGCCCTCGCCGGGGATGAGTTCCAGCTGGTGCACTCCGAATGCCTCATTATCCACGATCTGGTATGGAATCGAGTATGCCATGTGAACATAGGGCTTGCCCTGCTGGTCGCCGAGTATGTCCTTTCCCCAGATACTCTTGTCCAGGTATGAACGATCCTGCATTACGTATAGCTTGGGTTTGTTTCCTGTTTCGAAGGCCGGCAGGATCCACACCGACTTGCCCCTGTAGATGATGCGGATGTGGTTGTTGACCCCCCCGAGCGAGTCGCTATACGTTACGGCGTACTCCCCGACCTTCCACTTGCCGTTTAAGAATACCACGCCGCGATCCCTGCTCCTGTTGTCCTCGTAATCGCCGTATTCGTCATGCAGGCCGGAGTCGGCATTGGCTATATTGCCCGGCGCATAGCCCAGCTGGGTTAAGGGGGTCGCCGGGAAAAGCCTGGCGTCGGGGTCGTCCCGGGGTTTCATGGGCCTGGCGACCAGCGGTAGTACGATGTCCGGATTGAGCCGTTTGAGCTCATCCTGCACCGCGCTCTCGACGTCGGCGTACACTGTCTCACCTGCAAAAGCGGCGGCGATGGCGCCACCGGGCTGGACTAAAACGAAGGCCGGCAGGGCGGTAATGCCGTAGAGGTCGTAAACCTCCCTCTCCAGGTCGAGGCCTACCGGCACCATGGCGCCGGTGATCCCCACGACCTCAATCGCGTTGTATATAATCTTGGATGGCTCGAGGAAGGGAGAGTGAATGGCTATTGTGGTAAGGCCGTCTCCCTTGTAACGCCTGTCCCATTCCTTGGCGTAACGCAGCGCCTGTATATTCGTCACGAACCCGCCGTCATAAAAGACCAGGAGCACGGGGCCTTCGAGATAGTCGGATAGGTGTATGGAGTCGGCGTGCACGCACTGCCGGATAAGGAAGTCGGGGGCGGTTTCCCGGTCTGGGGAACCGGCCGCGGCAGCCGGGGAAGTCAAGACAAGGGCGGCCATGACCGCCGCCAATGTGTATTTGGCCTTGTCTCTCATACACTTATCCTAACAAATATACTTACCCAGACAACATTAAATAGTTCCTCGTCAGGCGGCTCCTCGGTCGCCTGCTTTGGCGTGACCGCGCCGCGTTCATCTGGTAATATGGCTGGAGGACCGCGGGGGTGGCCGCGCCGGGGCGCCGGCCGGAGGTTGCCGGCACCCGGGGGCACCGCGGACCTGGCTCCGCCACCAACCGGAGGCCGCCTTGAACGAGATTGCCGATAGTCTTCGCAGCTTCATCGCCGGAATGCCCAAGGCGGAAGTGCATCTGCATCTCGAGGGCGCCATTCCAATAGAGACGCTCTACGGATTCGCGAGGAGGGCCGGCTCACGTTCGGGCGTCGAGAGCGTCGAGGACCTCAGGGCCAGGCTGGCCTATAAGGATTTCGGACATTTCATAGAGATGTGGACATGGAAAAACACCTTCATAGAAGGCTATGAGGACTTCGAGATCATGGCCTACGAGGTGCTTCGCTCGCTGAGCGAGGAGAACATCCGCTATGTGGAAGCCCACTACTCGCCGGGCGACTACCATATGCAGCGCCTCAAGACCGGGGGCATCACCGACAACATACTTGCGGGAGTGGAGCGCGCGCGGGCCGACTTCGGCATCAGATGCGAACTCATAATCGACCTGGTGCGCGACCACGGGCCCGACATAGGCATGATCCGCCTGAATGAGGCCACTCCCTACCTGAATAAGGGCATAGTCGCCGTCGGCATAGGCGGCAGCGAACAGGAGTTCCCGCCGGGCGCTTATGAAGAGGTATACAGGGAGGCGCGCGACCGGGGTTTCCACGTGACGGCGCATGCGGGGGAGGCGGCCGGACCCGAGTCCATACTGGAGGCGGTGGAGAAGCTCGATGTCGAACGCATAGGCCACGGCGTCAGGGCGCATGAGGACCCGGAGGTCGTCGCCCTTCTCCGCGCCAGGGCCATACCCCTGGAGATGTGCGTGATCAGCAATGTCAGGACCGGGGTCGTAAGATCGGTGGCCGAGCATCCCATAAGGTCCTACTACGACGGGGGTCTTGTCGTCACCGTGAACTCGGACGACCCGGTGATGTTCAATACGACGCTCACCGACGAGTACCTCGCGCTCGCGGGCCCTCTCGGATTCACCCTGGACGAGATAAAGCAGGTGGCCCTGAACGGGTTGCGCACGAGTTTCCTCGACCCGGAGGAGAAGCGCCGCATGCTGGACGAATTTGAGGCGGAGATGGAAACGCTTTAGGCCCGGCTGGCACGGGCTAGCGGACGATCGGCAGCTTGAGCGTGCGGGCCCTGCCGCCGAGGTCAGCCGTGACGAAGTAGATGCCCCC
>JASFEA010000232.1:0-3922 GCA_050125095.1 bacterium | reverse complement strand
GAAACTGAATCTGGCACTGGACCTTTCGGAGACGCAATGGCTCACTCAGGGATTGGCCCGCCTGTCGTATTCGGGGGACAGCGTTACAGTCGACGAGTTTATTTTCGAAGCGGAGGAGCTCCGCGTCGCGCTTGACGGCGCTTTTGAAAAATCGGCAGGGTCGGGATTCGCAAGAGCCGAGATCGACGACGCGGGCTTTCTGCGGCGCTTCTCAAATTCCGCTCCCGACGTGCACGCACTGGCGAGGGCTGACTTCTCCGGAGTCGGGATCGACTCAGGAAGCCCCGAGATAAACGCTTCCTTGCGGGGAGAAGTCGCCGCCGCTTCTTACCATGTGCCCAGCCTTGCGGGCACGCTCGAAGTAGACGCTTCAGGCACCAGGGCCCGCCTGCTGCTGGCCGACGGTCTGGCGTCGGAGCACGTCCAGCTCGAAACGCTTGTGGCCGAATTCGCATCCTCAAGCGCCGCCGGCCTATTCCCCGCGAGCGTGTCTCTGGGCGCGAGGGGAAGCGAGTACAGGCTCAGACAGCGCATGGAACTCAGCATCGGCGACAGCGTGATATGCCGGGTGGACACGCTGGATATTCTGGCTCATGGCAGAGACCTCAGGGCGGCCGAGACCTTCGTTATAACATTTGAGCGGGCCACAGGGGCATTCGCGGTCGACGGGATGATACTTACGGGCAAGGTGGGCGAGGTGACGGCCGACGGTTACGCGGGCCCGGAGGGAGTGGACTTCAGGGCCACGGCCGATCTCGAACTCCCGGAGCACCCCCCGCCTGGCGTCGACATGCCCGCCGCCGCCTGGCCCCGGCATTTAAATGCCGATCTCAACGTTCCCGCGCCGGACAGTATCAGCCTGGAGGCGCGCATCGAAGGTTTCGTGCTCGACGACGGACGCGCGGCGGCGCTGACCTTCAACCTTGCGGCAGGCGACACCGGGGTCACCTCGACCATGGCCCTCGACGCCGGTGGAGCGAGACTTATGGATGGATCGCTTCGCCTGCCGGCGTCGGTCACGGCGTATCCGCCGAAAATGGTGTATCGCGGCGGCGCCGTGGGGGTCAGGATAAGCCTCGACGGCTACCCCGTCATGATTCAGGACAAAACGCCAGGGCGCGCCGACGACCTGGTCGCGCGAATAGACGCCGATATCAAAGTCTCGGGCTCCCCGCGCAGCCCGGCAGCTTACTTCGCGGCGGCGATTGGCTTCCCCGACTGGCCCGAGATGGCGGACTTCGGAGTCGCGATCGGAGGCGCGGTCCGGCCCGACTCCCTCAGCGACGCCGCCATGCGAGAGCGCGCGCTTGAACTCAGCCGCCGGGTCGCCGCAGGTCTGGGCATCGACGGCGCCGAGGACCTCGCGGCCGAGTTCGTCATGACCCGCGGGAATACGACATTGCTCACGGGCAATCTCAGCTATCCGGTAATTCTCAAGTTTGACCCCTTCGAATTCGGGGCATATGAGGAAGGCATGGACGCCGCAGTCAGGTCGGATGGCCTGCCCCTCGAGGACATCGACGTCTTCCTGCCGGAGGGAGTGGGGCTCGAGGGGACCATGACCGTCGACCTTGCCGCGAAAGGCCCGGCCGACGACCCGGAGATGGACGGCAAAGTAGGCATGAGAGACCTCGGCATCAAAATCGAGCGGCTGGTGTCGCTCATGATGCAGGGCGACCTCACGCTGAAGGGTACTGCCAGGAAACCGGTAATAGCGGGCAACCTCTCCATTCAATCGGGGACGATCAACCTGCCCCAGAAGGTCAAGCAAATGCACCCGGTGGAGGGGCCGGCTATTCTGCTGGACACCAGGTGGCGACCGGGGGCCGACTCGCTGGAAGTGGCGGCCGCGGCCCCGGATTCGGCGTCCGAAGCCGCAGGGCGGCCGCCCTTTGAGGCCGACTATGATATCACGCTGGACATTGCCCATGGCTTCTGGCTGCGCGGCGAGGGCCTGGAGGTCGAGCTGGAGGGCAAGCTCGATATCATTCAGAAGAAAGGACTGCCGGTTATCTCGGGCGACCTCAATGCGAGTAACGGGACTTTCATCTTCCTGGGGCGCATCTTCAACCTCGACCGCGGCACCATTTCATTCTACGGGGAGGAGGAGATCAACCCGTCCCTCGACCTTGTGGTTACGAGCAATATCGAGAGCTACAAGTTGATGATAAGGCTGGGAGGGACGCTAGAGAAGCCCGAGATCGAGCTCACGTCCGAGCCGGAACTCACAGAGGGGGACATAGTCTCCATGATCCTCTTCGGCAAGCCGCTCGACAGCCTGGATGAGGGCCAGGGCGACATGCTGAGGAGCAGGACGGCGGAGATCGCCGTCGCCATGGGGGCCGCCAGATTATCGCAGAGCCTCTCCGGCCAGGGTGGCGTGGACGTTGTGAGCCTGCGCAGCGCAAGGGGGGAGGGCGACCAGGGTTCGGCGCTCGTGGTTGGAAAATACTTGACGCCCGACCTGCTTCTCACCTACGAGCAGGCCCTGAAGGAGAAATCCACTTCCTATATTGTAATGGAGTACACGCTAAACCGCTTCATCAAGCTCGAGACCCTTTACAGCAATCAGAGTAAGACCGGCCTCGGAGTCAGCGTTGAGAAAGACTACTAGTCTCCGCCCCCGCCGCTAGGAGTTCATGCACTTGCATCCGTCGGCGCAGCCGTCGGGGCACTCGTATGAGCACTCGCACCTGCTCGAGCCGTCTTCCTTGACGCCGCACGTCGCCGTGCACTTGCACCCACAGGTAAGCACCCTGGTGCAGACGCCGTCGTCGCACTCCCACTCGCCTTCGAACCTGCACCCGCAGGGGCACTTGCACACGCAGGTCTCGCACCTGCACTCTCCGCCCGAGCAGGTCTCGGCGTTGCATGTCCCGGCGCCGCATGAACACTTCACATCGCCGGCATCCGAGACGATGGCGGCCCCTTGGTCGACCGTGGTCTGGGTCTCCTGGCTGCAAGAGACAAGCGCTACGGCGGTAACCAGCATGACGGAAAGGAACAACTTCTTCATATCAAGCCCTCCATTTATTGGTAAGCAATCTGGTATCTAATTGATCGTACCGGAAGGAGCGGCAGATGTCAAGCGGCAGGAATTAAAAAAGGGGGCCGGGCTCGGACCCTGAGGTCCTGCCTTCCCGGCCCCTGCAATCTGTTCCTATTCGATTATGACCCGGTCTTGCAGGCCTGCGCCCTCGGGCAGCCCTTGCATGCGTCGGCTTCGGTTGCCTTCCTGGCGTTCTCGCATTCTACGCCGGCCGCTTTGGCATAAGGGCAATTGGCGCCGCATGCTTCCGTGCACACGTGATTGGCTTTGGCCTTGCAGTACTCGCACTGGCACTCGCCCTTGCACGCTCCCCCGCACTTGCCCGTGCACTTCCCGGCCTTGATGCACTCTTCGGCATAGGGGCAGCCCACACCCGCCTTGGCGATCCGGGCCTGCTCCATGTGAGGGCATTTGCCCTCAACGGCGCATTCGCGGCTCGAGCCCGCCTCATGCTCACATACATTGCCTTCGCACTTGGTGACCTGCATGTCTTGTGCGTCGGCGACTTCGGTTTCCTTTTGGGTCTCGTCGACCGCGGTATTTGTATTCTCGCCGCAAGAGGAAACGGCGAACGCTGCGAATACGACCAAAAGCACCAGCAGAAGCTTCTTCACAATCAGTACTCCTTTCCCCGATTTACGGTATCCGGCTATATGAACACTATAATGTAATCGCACCACCACTGTCAATTGGTCACGAGAAAAGTGTCAATTAATTGGATGCGCGCCGTGCCGAGCCGTCGCAGATTGTTTTTTAGGTGAAACCTAATCCCAAATCTGCTAAATATCGACAAGCACCCCGGAAGGAGAGAAAAGCATGAGACCATACCCACTATTGATTCTGCTCGCCGTTTCAGTCTTCGCCGCAGCCCTG
>JASFEA010000231.1:0-3968 GCA_050125095.1 bacterium | reverse complement strand
GACGCGTCTGTGGTTCCCATCCGCTATGCCTGGACCAATCACTACGGCGGCGAGAGCATACCCACCGACATGTATTATTCCAGTCTCGAAGGCACATGGAATGAAAACGGAAATGATGTCTTCGGTGAATGGGGTGACGGGGTGGCGGTTATCAGTGACGGAGTCACTTTCTACCCGCAGATAATCGTCGGCAGGCTGCCGGTCCGCAACGGGGCCGAGGCCGAAGGCTACACAGACAAAGCGATGGAATATATGACGGCCCCGGCGCCGGGCTTCGCCGGATCGGCCCTCCTGATGGCCGAGATACTGCTCCCCAATCTCGACGGGGCAGATCTGCTGGATGAGGCGGCGCTCAGCTTCCCCTCGCACTGGGGCACTACGAAGCTTTACGAGAGCTCCGGGACTATGAGCCGGGAGCCCTGTCTCGCGGAGATAAACAGCGGCCACTGCCTGACTCTCATTGCGGGCCATGGTGACGCCTTCCGCACCTCAACGGCGGAGGGTGCGCCGCCATACATCCAGGTGAGCGACTTCGACACGCTGTCCAATGCGGGTCGTTGCGGCTTCGTCTATGCATTGAACTGCAACAACAATGCTGTGGACGTGGATTGTGTCTTCAGGCATTACATTGCCAATCCCGGAGGCGGGTGTATCGCGGCATACGCCACGACGCGGTTCAACTTCCAATTCATAGCGGCTTATTTACTTGAGGCCTTCTGCGATTACTTCTTCGACCGCGGCGTGCACAGGTTTGGTGATGTATGCGCGCTTCACTACCAGGACCAGATCCCGTCGGCAGTGGACCGGGACGGCTCGGCGCGCTGGACGGTTCTCACCTACATGCTCTTCGGCGATCCCGTCCTCGCCGTGTATATGGATGATCCCGACACTCTTTATGCCGTGCATGCGGGTGCGATGACGTACGGCGACAGCGTCTATGCGGTGACCGTTGAGGACGGCGGCGGCCCGGTTGAGTGCGCCGTGGTGGTGATGACCGGCGAGCGCGGCGAGTATGGCGCGGCCCTGACGGATGCGGGTGGTTCGGCTCTGCTCGAGTATAGTCCTCTCGGTCCGGGCGCGGCGAGTCTCGTGGTGAGCCGGGAGGGCTACCTGGTGCTGACCGACAGCGTGGATGTTACCGGCGCGGGCGGTCGATGCTACATAAGCGGCGTGTCTGTCGACGACGGCGCCGGCTGGACGGGTAACGGCGACGGCGAGGCGGGTTGGGGAGAGCGGGTTGGTCTGGAAGTCGCCCTGGTAAACGGCGATGCCGATACCGCAGCCGCCGTGACGGCGGACCTCGTCGCTCTGGAGGGCTGCAGCTTGCTGGTGGATGTTGAGCTTGACGGTTGGCCCCCCGACAGCCTGGTGCATGTGGGCAGGGAAGGCCGGAGTCCCCCGACGATGCCCTTCGAGGTCGGTGTCACGGATGAGGTAATGGGGAGAGCGCCGCGTGACTACGGCGCCGAATACGGATGCTGGCTCTGGCTTGACGGGATGGGATGGCACGTGAGGTTCTGCGGCGAGGGTGACGGCCCCGTCGCATACCGGTGCAGCCTTGAGGTGTATGGGGAGATCGCGGGTTATCGCGGCGAGGGTCTCGGACCCGAGGACATATTGGCCGCCACCGACACTTCGATCGTCCTTACGGGCGTCCTGCAGACGGGCAGCATAGAAGAGGGCTTCGACCTCCTTTGTGGGAGCGGCGTCCATGTTGTGATTCATGACGGCAGTCAGGTATACGGTGACGTCGGGCCGGAAGAGGTGATGGCCGCCTACGATGTCGAATTCACCGGACCTGCCGGCGACGGCACCGGCGTCTGGTTCGAGATCGAGATTGAAGACGGCGGGGCCGGCCTCTGGCGCGACTGGTTCCGGGTGCTCGTCCGCGACGGCGCCCTCGATGGAGAGAGAATAGAGGTGACTCCGCTCTCGGGTGACAGTCTCGGCGTAATCTACGGGGTGCGCAATGTCGGCGGCGGCGGGCTGAAGGACATAGCAGGCGTGCTCAGACCCATGAGCGGCATCACGGCAGAAGACAGCGTCAGCACTTACGGCGATCTTGCGAGCCGCGAGTATGCAGAGGGGGATGGATATGTCGTGCGCAGTACGGCCGGCGTGATCTCCTTCGAGATATACCTGACGGACGCCTACGGGAAGACCTGGTCTGAGATAATCTCACTGAGATCGCCTGCAGCGGTGACGGGACTGCGCTACCTGTGCGGTAGCGATTACGTGGAGCTGGCGTGGGACGCAGGCAGCGACAGCCTATTCCGCGGATTTGATGTTTTCAGGGCCGGCCAGCAGGAAGGCCCGTACGACCTCGCCGGGGTTGTTGACGGTCATGCGCGCCTGATTGACGACGGCCTCGCAAGCGAGGAAGATTACTTCTACTATATATGCGTTCGCGATTCGATGGGAAATGTCAGCTCGCCCAGCGAGACGCTTCGCGCTTGGACGGGCGCTCCATATCAGGCGGGCTGGCCCGTCGGTCCGACAAATGTGATCTATTCATCCGTTTGCCCCGGCGACCTCGACGGAAACGGCACACTGGAACTGGCGGCCGGTTCAAAGGACCACCACCTGCATGTCTGGGAGTATGACGGTGTGGCACGCATCGGCTGGCCACGCCCGACCGGAGACATGGTATGGTCTGCGCCGGCGATTGCCGATCTCGACGGCGACCCGGAGCTGGAAGTCGTTGTGGGTTCCAATGACGGGAATCTCTATGCGTGGAACCACGACGGGTCGGGGCTGCGTATGACCGACGGCTTCTTCAGGACTCTCGGCGGGGAGGTGAGAGCCGCCCCGTGTATCGCGGATATAGACGGAGATTTTGACTTCGAGATAATAGCAGCCAACACCTATGGCCAGGTTTATGTCTGGCATCATGAGGGAACCGGCTATCTGCAGCCGAACGGTTTCTTCGCGCAGGCCCAGGGTTCGATTTACGGATCGCCGGCGATTGCGGATGTGGACGGCAACCTCGACCTGGAGATCATCGTAGGGACGACCGGGAGTGAAGGTCTCTACATTTACAACCATGACGGGTCGGGCTATCTCAATCCCGATGGGCTTTTCGCAAGTCCAGGGATAATCTACTGCTCGATTGCGGTAGGCGACATCGACGCAAACGGCGATGTGGAATTGGTTGCAGGAAAAATGTTCTCGCAGAGCATGGTGGTTTACGACCACACCGGAGACGTTCATCCGGGTTGGCCGCAGTCCATGAGGGGCACGGTCAGGTCGTCGCCGGCGCTTGCGGAGCTGGACGGGGACGGGAAGCTGGACATTGTCATCGGTACCATGCGGACGGGGGGTGTTGGCGATACCGCCTGCGTCTATGTCTTCTCGGACGACGGGTCCGTGCGTGCCGGCTGGCCGGTATATGCCCAGGGCGACTTCGAGTCTTCACCTGTGGTCGGCGACATTGACGGAGACGGCGAAATGGAAGTCGTCATCGGCTGCACCGACGATATGCTATACGCTTACAACGCGGATGGCACCCGTCTCGACGGATGGCCCAGACATATGGCCGGGGAGATATACTCTGCGCCGGCTCTCTGCGACATCGACTTGGACGGCGACATCGAAGTCGCCGTGGGAGGTTATGACGCGCTTATGCATGTCTTCGACCTCAGTGCTCCGTATGACTCCTCCAGGATGGAATGGCCCAAATTCTGCCATGACAGGCACAACAGCAATCTATACGGAGGCCCGCCGGAGCCGGGAAGTGGGGTGAATGTTCCCGGCGGAGTTCCCGGGTCATTGACGCTGATGGCATACCCCTCGCCTGCGGTCTCGCGTGTGAGCGTGCGGCTCGGAGTACCGTCTGGTGCCCCGTCGGAATACAGCATAGACATCTTCGACGTCCGCGGCAGGCACGTGCGCAATCTCCTGAAGGGTGACCTGGAGACTGGATACTCCGATCTGATGTGGGACCTCAAAGATGGCCGCGGCCGTGACGT
>JASFEA010000230.1:0-3973 GCA_050125095.1 bacterium | reverse complement strand
AGATGTTCATAAGCATATTCCAGCATATCAATAGCCATGTCGGGATCTTCAGTGTCCAACAGGCTGTGAGCGCGGGGAGTATTATTGTAGACCGCATAATCAAGGTCGCTGTCCATGCTGTTGCTGCATGAAAGCAGGATCAGCGCGGCTATCAGGGCAAACCAGTATCTGGACATCTCGCACCTCCTTGTCAGAGAGTTTATCTGTTCCACCCGGAGGTATAATAGCACAACCTGACCTGGAATTCCAGGGCTGAGATCCAGGTCCGCCTTCTCCGTCATTTGCCGACAACGCGGCTTGACACCAGCCCGAATCTGGGGTAACACTAGTTCTGAGGCTGACAACTGGCGTGCCTTGTCTTATTATCTCCCTGACGGAATCGAGGATATCAGCCCATGACTTCGCTTACTGGCATTCGTCACACAGATTTCCCGCGCCTCGCGCTGCCGGTCGCGCCGGCCGCGCTCGCTGCAGTCGTCTTCATGTTCATGGCGGCGGCCTGCCTCATCGACTCGGGCATGGCGGCAGCGGCGGACTTCGAAGCTGTCGACTTATCCCCCAGAATAACTCTCTTCAAGGAGCCCGAGCTCGGGCAGCAGGTTGTTATCGAGGCCCAGAAGGGCCTGGTTGTTTTCGATACCTTCCGGGGCGAGCCCACGGCGGCAGATTTCAGGCGGGAGATCGCGAAGACGCTGGGCCGGGACGACTTCGCCTATGTCGTGAACATGATCGACAGGCTCGACCTCATCGGCGGGAACGCGGCGTACGAAGACGCCGTCATCATAAGCCAGGAGAATCTCCTTGCCAAATACGAGGGCCGGGAAGAAGCCGTCCAGGCCGAAGTCCGGGACCTCGTCGAGATGTGGCGCTGGAAGGAAGACGTCATGCGGGAACGCCTGGCGACTCTGGAAGAAGGCTCCGAGGAATACACAAGAGGGCACGACTGGATGCTGACATGCGCCCGGAGAGCCGAGGAGCTCGAGTCGGGCTTCTCGCTGGTCCTCCCCGATGAGGTCTATCAGGACAGAATGACTCTCGATATGGGCGACCTCACCCTTGAGCTCATCTGGTTCGGCCGCGAGGGGCATTACGACGCCATCACCGTGGCGGTCGTCCCGGAGGAGCGAATCGCCATCACCAACACGTCGGTCATGAGCTGGCTCCACCTCGCCCCCCACCCTTTCCACGACCAGGCACGCCTGGATGTCCCACGCTGGATCGCGGTACTGGAAGAAGTGCTGGAAGGCGAGCAAGCGGTGGACCTGCTCGTACTGAGCGATGTGCAGGAGCCGCTTCCGCGGGAGCGGGCGCTCGAGCATCTCGAGTACATAAGAAGGCTGTGGGGCCGCGTGGCGGAAGCCGAGGCGGCCGGGCTCGCGCTTGATGAAGTACAGAGGAAACTCTCTCTCGACGCGGAGTTCTCTTTTGTCAAGGACATGCAGGTCTATAAGGATGAGGGCGATGACTGGCTGAGGCCCCAGCATTATGATCACGTGAGGCTCTTCTACCTCCAGCATCAGGACCTCATCGCATCCGAGATCATAATGTCGGGCGGGACAGAAGGAGTCGGGGCCAATATCGCCAGGGTCAGGCAACTTATCGATGAGGGGAAAGACGTCTTCCTGGAGGAGAGCGACATCAACGGGACGGGTTACCACCTGATGAACGAGGGCAATGTGCCCGAGGCCATAGAGGTGTTCAATTTCAATGTCGAGGTCTTTCCCCAGTCGGCCAACGTCTACGACAGCCTCGGCGAGGCATACATGAAAAACGGAGACAAGCAAGAGGCCATAGCTAACTACAGGAAATCGCTGGAACTCAATCCTGAAAACGATAACGCCGTAAAGATGCTGGAAGAGCTCGGCAAGATGTAGGCCGCGATGAGGCTGGCGGTGCCGCAAGTGGCAAGCACAGGGTGGCGGACAAGCGCGAGGTCGGCTTCAGTCCTCCACCCAGAACATCGCCTTGATGCTTCCGAAGCTGGTGTACTCGGCCCTTTGACTCATGGCGGGCGCCGAGCCGGGTCCGAAATCTCCCTTCCACTCCTCCCGGATTCCCCTGAATACCCATTTGTCACCATCATAAGGGTCGGGGACGATTTCCACGTCCAGCCATGAGTGATTCGCCCACATTATTATTCCCTGCTCCGCGTCCTCTTCGATGATGGGTACCTTGAGGCTGAGCTCAAGTCTGTAGGTTGCGGTGTCTGGGGCCTGCGGTGGTCCAACGTATACCGGCATCAAGCACTCGATCTCCCTCACGGTAGGATCATTGAACATCTTGTTCATGGCCTGGACGTCGTCCGTTTTATCCCACCAGGGTGTGCCGGGCGGGAGACCCATGTCGTCTGCGTCCTTAGCGGTGAACGTGAATAAGTACTCGTCGTGCAGGCACTCAGCGTAAATGTCGGCGTCCTTCTCTTCAAGGGCGTACGCCAGCGCTTCAATGAGACCCTCGGGAGTGGTCCTGGAGTACTCGGGTCCTGTGTCAGTGACCCGGTCCTTGCCGCATCCCGTCAGAAGCACGAGCGAGGCCATGACGAGCACGGCCGGAATGTATATTGACTTCATGGTCTGCTTCCCTCCTCGCCTCTTCCCCACTATTCTACCAGAGAAGGCAGGGGGCTGCAAGCAACCTGTCGGCGGAATCCCGATGCGGAGGTGGAGGTTCAGTTGAGGGGGAATTCAACGCAGCCAACGCTTACAGGAGCAAGAAGGAAGCCATCAGTCACTGCATCGAGTTCGGCAAGCAGATCATAGACGGCAAGTCCGCGATCTTTAAGGTCGACGAGCTGTAGCCTAAGCCTGCTCATCACCCAGGGTCCACCGGGTCAGCCTGTCCGTCAGCCTGTTGAGAGGCCGGGGCGCGTCGAATCTGTAACCCGCGAAAATCTGGTAGTACAGGCGGCTGTTTATTACCACTGCGGATGTACCGTCCTGATCGAATTCCGCATAAGGGCCAGCGGCTCTCTGCGTGGCTGCCCCGGCAGCGCCAAAGGCATCAGTGAGTGCGGCCCGGCATTCGCGCGCGGCCGCGAGCGCGCCTTGAGCCGCTAGTCGATGTGAAAATCGAACCTCATCATCTGCAGCACTTCGTCCGTGAATTCGTAAGTGTCGATAGCGCATAAGGTGCCATCCGGGAATACATAAGAGCATGTGGCGAAGTCCACGTAGTCTGCTGCGTCGCGCCCCTGAACCCCGTAGATGTAACGACTGAAATCGGGCTCGTTCACCCATATGGGCAGGTCGTGGCCGCCGTAGGACTGGGTCTTGGTCTCAGGATAGCCATAGGTGTTGAGTTTCTCTGCATCTGCCAGGTACTCATAGGAGTTGGTGACAAAGAAGGAGTCTATGCGCGTGAAGGCCGGATTGAACCTGAGGTACAACCTGCCCGTGTCGTACACGGTCACGCTCCCTGTGAAAGTCCTGTAAACGGCCCATTCGGACTCGTATGTCCTGGTGCCTATGTTGACGGGCCGGGTAATTTTGTGAATGCTGAGGTTGGACCTTGGGCTTGTGCAGTCCCAGTCAATATCGCACATGAGGTCGATGCCCACCTCGTCAATGAGGGCGAAGTCCACCTGGACCCTCGTATGGTAGAGGGCCAGGTCGTTATCCCCGAGATAGTAGATCCCGACGAAGCCCTCGGGAGCCTCCTCGTCATAGTATAGCTTGTCAAGGTAAGGCGTTCCATAGAGCCACCCCACCGTCGTCATGGGATGTATGCGAAGCGTGTCGCTCATCTCCGTGAATAGGCTGATCGCCCAGCCCGCGTTCCAGTTGGTGTAAACCGACCAGTTGAACCCGAAATAGCCCCCTGCCCCGGCGTCCACGAGGGCGCCGCCCCAGCCCCCCAGCATGCTGTAGCAGAATCCGCCGTAGATAAGCGTGGTATCCGCCTCGAAGTTATTCCACTTGGCGACGAAGTCGGGGCTTATGAAGTACTTGTGGCCGTGCGGGCCTATTACAAGCGG
>JASFEA010000229.1:0-3982 GCA_050125095.1 bacterium | reverse complement strand
GGGATAGCCATAGGCAGTTTCGTATTCTCGAGGCTCGTCGACCGCTGGCGCAACCTCACCGATACTTTCGCCATCATTGAGATCATAATCGGCGCGGCCGTGCTCGTTTCCATATACGCCATCTCCAAGATGGACGTCACCCATCATGCCCTGGGCATCAGGGACGCCGGCGGCGACCTCATAGAGAACCGGACAGCCGGCTTCCTGCAGGCCGCGCTCATCATGTTCGTGCCCACCCTGCTCATGGGCGCAACCTTCCCTGTCGTCGCGCGCATAATCGCGAGGCGCAGGGAGACGGTGTCTTTCTCGATAGGCAAGGTATACTTCTTCAACACCATGGGCGCAGTGGCGGGCGCGCTTGCGGCGGGCTTCATACTGGTCCCGGCGCTCGGCGTCGCCAGGTCCATCGCCCTCATGGCGGCTTTCAACCTGGGCGTCGGCATGCTGCTCTTCTCATGCCGCTACAGCCGCAGGTTATGGGCGGGCACGGCGGCAGCCGTATTCGTCGCCTTCATCGTGCTGGCCTCCCTGCTGCCGCCGGGAATATTCGCAAGGGCCTTCAACATCGGCCAGGAGGGGAGCGAGCTCCTATATTTCAAGGAGGGAACGAGCGGCACGGTCACGGTTCACAGGTACCCGTGGTACGACCTCATAGCCGTGGACGGCGTGGACGTCGCGGGCACCAATTTCATGCTGAGGATAACGCAGAAGCTCCAGGCCCATCTCCCGGTGCTGCTCGCGGCCGGCCAGGACCTCGTGGCGCATATAGGTTTCGGAAGCGGCGAGACCATGTACATACTCACGCTGCACGACATTGAGAGGATCGACGGCATCGAGATATGCCCCGATATCATCACTGCAGCCAGGAAGTACTTCGCCGACATCAATCACAATGTCTTCGACGATCCCAGGGTCAACATCATAATAATGGACGGCAAGAACTTTATTCTCCTCACCGACAAGACCTATGACGTAATCATGACCGACTCGGTTTACCCGGGCGTGGGCGAGGCGGGCTCGGCGCTTTACACTTACGACCACTTCAAAGCCTGCCGCGAGAAGCTCAAGCCCGGCGGGGCCCTCTCCTGCTGGCTGCCCCTGGACATGCATCTTACGGATCTCAAGATCGCGCTCAGGTCCTTCCACGAGGCCTTCCCCAACATGATGCTCTGGTACGGCTACTCGGGCTTCACCCAGCACGCGCTCCTGGTGGGGAAGAACGACGATGAAGCCGGCATAGACTTCGCGCGCATCGCCGCAGCCTTCGAGGACGAGGGGCTCCGGCAGGACCTCGGGGCAATATCGGTTGAAGATCCCTACTCGCTGGTTTCATGCCTGCTTCTGGACGGAGAGGGCGTGGAACGTCTGTGCGGGGATGCGCCTCTCAATACGGACGACCATCCCATACTCGAGTTCGGCATCGCGCGAAGGGGAGTATCCAGGCATTACCTGAGCTCCAACCTGGAGGAAATCCTGGCGTTCCGGGCCGATCCCATGGCCGAACTCGTCAATGTCGAAGCCGCCGGCATCGGGCGCGAGGACCTGGCACGGGAGCTCGCCCCGCGCATGGCCATATCCGATGACATCATAAGAGGCCATATGTATAACGCCATCGGCGAGATGGGGCGCTCAAGGGAGATGTACGATAAGGTCCTCACCGAGCATCCGGGCAACCAGATCGCCTTAAGATCGATAGAGGATCTGGAGCAGAGTCTCGGCATGCTGGAATCGGCCGCCCGCGCGGGCGGGGACCGCTACCTGGTCGAGTACAGGCTGGGAGTAAGGCTGGTCTCGGAGGGCCGCTACGAAGAGGCGCTCACCCATCTTAACGCCGCGAGGGAGCTCAGGCCGGACATAGTGGACCCTTACGTGACGACGGGCGAGTGTTACCTGCGCTGGGGAAAGCCCGCCGAAGCCGTCGAGTTCATGGAGAAGGCACGGGACATGAAGCCCGACGACGCGGGCATCGTGCTGAGGCTCGGGATGGCCTATGAGGCGGCCCGCATGCAGGAAAAGGCCCTGGAGGCCTATGAAGAGGCGGTACGCAGAAACCCATCGAGCTACGAAGCGAGGAACAACCTCGGGACTCTGTATCTCTCCCGCGGAGAAATAGGCAGGGCGCGCGACCAGTTCGAGAAGGCTGAGGACATATCTCAGGGCAAGCCCCATGCCGTGTTCAACCTGGGGCTAACCTACTCACGCGAGGGCAAGTTCCAGGAAGCCATGGGCTACTTCAGGAGGGCGATAGCCATAAGCCCGACCTTCTACCCCGCCCACTACAGCCTGGGAAACGCGCTATACGAGACCGGGGACAGGGAAGGCGCAGAGGCCGAATGGAGGAAGACGCTGGAGCTCATGCCCCGGCACGAGGGTGCCATGCGGAAGCTCCAGGCGCTTGAGCACTGACCTGGGAGCGTAGTGCCGGGACATAACGAAGCCGTCCGCGGTTATTCTCGGGACCAGGTAGCGGGCCTGGGGCGCGAGGTCTTCTTGCAGCCGCGTCCCGCGGAGCTACTTCTCTCTGACTGCCTTCCTGCTTCCTGATTTCTTGCGGGAGGTTCTCTTCCTTGCCGTCTTCTTGCGCGCAGTGGTCCTCCCGCGGCTGGTCTTCTTGCTGGCGGTGGTCTTCTTGCGCGCCGTCTTCCTGCGCGCAGTGGTCTTCTTGCGCCCGGTGGTCTTCTTGCGAACCGCTTCCTTCCCGGCGGCGGTCTTCTTGCCTGAGGTCTTCTTTCGGGCCGGCTTCGCGGCGGAGGCCTTCCGCATGGCCTTATCGACCGGGAATGCGAACAGGCAGCCCGTTTCGTCTGTCAGCCTGCCTCTCAGCCTGATCATTGCGTCGGGGGGCACGTCGTCTGCCCGCCATTCATCGAACATCTTGATGGTGTACTTGACGGCGTCGACGTGGAATCTGCATTTCCTGCAGGTGGTGAGGTGGTCTTCGACGTCCTTGCATACGCTCTCTCCCAGCTCCCCGTCAATGTATTCGGACATCGTTCGGAGAATCGACCTGCAGTCGAGTTTACCCAAGATTAACCCTCCGGGCTTTGGATGCGCCTTCCGGTATCAAAGTTTCGCTTTTTCCCCGCCTTTTTCGCCTCTTCTTGGGAGGCCCGACGTCGACGGGCAACGGTATGCCCCTGGCCGCAGCCGACCTTATGAGCTGCTCCTTGAGCATGAGCCTCGTCCTGTGCAGCCTGGACTTGACAGCCGGCACCGTGATGCCGAGCACCCTGGCCGTGTCCTCGGTCGAGAGCTTCTCAACGTCCCTCAGCACGAATACGGCCCTGTGGCCCGGGGGAAGATCCTGCACGGCTGCGTCCAGAACCGCCCGCGACTCGGCGGCGATCATCTTCTCAAGAGGATCCATCCCCGAGTCCTCTATTTCCCTCTGCACGGCTCCGTCCCCGGTTTCGATGGGCTGATCGATGGGCACGGTCTCGAGTTTCCGCTTCCGGAGCTTCATGAGTGCGAGGTTGACGGTGATCCTGTAGAGCCAGGTCGAGAACCTGGACTTGCCCTTAAAACCGCCCAATGACTTGTAGGCCTTGACGAACGCCTCCTGGAGGACGTCCTCGGCGTCCTCCTCGGTCTCGGTCATTCGCCTGGCCAGCCTGTATATCTTGTTCTGGTAGCGGTTGACGAGCTCATCGAAGGCCCTTGTGTTCTCCGCCCTGGCGAGCGTAACGAGCTCCTCGTCCCCGGCCTTCTTAAGGTCCACCTTCTTCTCAGCCATCCGCACGCTTCCTGTGAATCTTGCTGTCGCTGCCGCAGCCTGCTTGCCTGTATCCGCCTGACATGCCGCCGCGCAACGCGCGATACTTCAAGGTTGACTCCCGCTTAATCAGGCAGAGCACCCGCCGGGCGAATCACGATGGTCATGGCCGGCCGCTTGCCTGAGCCGGAAGGGACCGCGGCCTGGTTATCCCGTATTGTCGCTTGCAGAATCCCGACGGCGGATTGCCCTGAGGCCCGCAGGCATAAG
>JASFEA010000228.1:0-3996 GCA_050125095.1 bacterium | reverse complement strand
GTCCGGGTGGTTCCGAACCCGTACTTGGAAATGATCTTTGAATCAGGACTCACCGGCAGGGCGGCCGGATATAATCTCATTCCGCCGCCCCCGTATCCATCGATCGTGAGTATTGATTATGTGTTCCAGCCGGCGATTTGATATAATGGCAGGCGTTGCGGCAATTGGACGCCGGGCCGGGATGAAACGCAGGAGCCGCTTACGAATACAGGGAGGCAACATATGAACAGGGCAGCACGCCGCGTTCTTTTCCTGTGCATACTGCTCGCCGTCGCCCTCATAACATGCTCGGGAGGCGGGAAGTCGGGAGACAAATACGTTCTCAAGTACGACCGCCGCAGGGACAGCATGTTCAAGATCCTCGACGCCCACCACATAGTCATCAAGAGGGGCGAGTCCGAGGGCGCTTCGGTTACCGAAGCCAGGTACCGGGCCAAGTACGACGTCAGGGTCTACAATGCCGGCAGCTGGGGGATGAGGCTCGAGTTTGTGTACAACAACTGGACCATGGAAATCGACGATCCCGACCTCCTCAAGCAGCCGAGCTTCGAGTTTCTGCCCGGGAAAACGGTGTACGCGGATGTCTCCCCCAACGGAGAAGTATCGGAGCTGAACGGATTCGACGGGCTCCCCGAAATCAGCCTGGGCGACGCCGCCGAACCCATCGGGGAGGCGAGGTTCAAGAACGAGATTCGGGACCTGTTTCCCGGCATGCCGGGAGGAACCGTAAGAAGCGGCGACTCCTGGTCGGTGACCAGGCAATTCACCGAACCGGTCTATGGTGGAGAAGTGCTGATAGTAGCCAACCACACCTACACGGCCGGAGGCTACACCAGGAAGAGCGGCAGGGAATGCGTGCAGATTGACGGCGTCTATACGCTCGAGGCCGAAGGCAGGGGCAGCAGTAAAGGCGTGGAATACGATTTGGTTCTCAAGGGAGAGGGGAAGCAGACCGTCTATTTCTCGGAAGACCTCAGGATGTACGTAAGGCTGGATGAGGAGTCTACGATATCAGGCAGCGCCACAAACGAGGGGCAGGGCCTCGAGGTCCCGATTGAGCACAACCGCAAGCGCACGGTCGTTCTTACATTCTGAAAGCACGCTTCCTGAAGATCAGAGCGCATAAAACAGGTCAGAGCGCATAACATCATAACATAAGGGAATGCCGGCCCGAAGGCCGGCATTCCCGGTTCAATTCTCAAGTTCGGACTCTCTGCTGAACGCACTCTCCGGTTTCTTAACCGACGAGCCCCAGGTCCAGCATAGTGTCCGCTACCTTGATGAACCCGGCGATATTGGCACCGTTCACGTAGTTGCCCGCAGTGCCGTACTCAGCCGCGGTTTCATGCGCCTGCCTGTGGATAGCCTTCATGATGTCCTGGAGTTTCTTGTCCACTTCCTCGCGCGTCCATCCGTAACGCAGGCTGTTCTGAGTCATCTCGAGACCGGAGACGGCGACGCCGCCGGCGTTTGCCGCCTTGCCGGGGCCATAGAGAATCTTCTCTTTCAAGAAGACCTCGACGCCTTCCGGGACCGTGGGCATGTTGGCGCCCTCGGAGACCACATAGACGCCGTTCTTGACCAGGTTGGCCGCGTCCTTGGCGTTGATCTCGTTCTCGGTGGCACTCGGGAAGGCGCAGTCGGCCTTGATGTCCCAGAGCGGATTGTAATCGAGCTTGGGGTCGACCGGGGTATACACCGCGCTCTTATACTTCTCGGCGTATTCCTTGATCCGGCCGCGCTTAATATTCTTCAGCTCCATCACGTACGCGAGTTTCTTGCGATCGATGCCTTCCTCGTCGAGGATCCAACCGTTCGAGTCGGAAAGCGTAATCGGCTTGGCGCCGAGGTCAAGGAGCTTCTGGCAGGTGTACTGGGCCACGTTGCCCGATGCCGACACGAGACATGTCTTGCCCTCGAGCGTCTCGCCGCGCGTCTCGAGCATCTCCGCGGCGAAATAGACGGCGCCGTAGCCGGTCGCCTCGGGCCTTATAAGGCTGCCGCCCCAGTTGAGGCCCTTGCCCGTGAGCACGCCCGTGAACTCATTCCTCAGCTTCTTGTACATGCCGAACATGTAGCCGATCTCGCGGCCGCCGACGCCGATGTCGCCCGCGGGCACGTCGGTATTGGGACCTATATGGCGGAAGAGCTCCGACATGAAAGACTGGCAGAAACGCATGACTTCGGAGTCGGACTTGCCCTTGGGATCGAAGTCCGAACCGCCCTTGCCGCCGCCCATTGGCAGCGTGGTCAGCGCGTTCTTGAAGACCTGCTCAAAGGCGAGGAACTTGAGCGTGCCCAGGTCCACCGTCGGATGGAACCTCAGGCCCCCCTTGTACGGGCCGATGGCGCTGTTCATCTCTATGCGGAAACCGCGCTGTACGTGGTAATCGCCCTTGTCGTCCTGCCACGGCACCCGGAACATGATAACCCTCTCGGGCTCTACCATTCTCTCGAGTATTTTGGCTTTCTTGTACTCGGGGTGCTTCTCCAGACAGGGCTGGACGCTGTGGACGACCTCGGATGCAGCCTGGATGAACTTGGGCTGCGCCGGGTTCTTGGCCTCCAGTTGCTTCATGAAATCAGCTTCGTAATTAGCCACTTCCAATTTCCTCCACTCTCTGAAACACGAAAACCCCAAAAAACGTCATCCGAATAGCAAGGATGCACCTGAGTTCAGCCTGGCTCCTCACCTCCTTTTTTCTGATTTTCAGCGTAAAATCCCCTCGAATATGCCCGTAAAAGGTTTATGCTGGACAGCAATAGATACTTCGAAAGAACGCCTTGTGTGCTTAGAATAACCCCATTTCGGGCATCCGGCAACCCACGATTTATACCACAGCCGGAGGGCACGGTCAAGCCCCAAACGCCCCGTCCTCGGACCGGCTAGTCTTCCCTCTCCATGCGCTTCTCCTTGCGCCAGCGAGCGAAATGCTCGATGGAAACCAGGGCAAAAGCGACGATGGTTACGATGTAGAGAACGATGCCCAGGCGGTCGTCCGGAAGCCTGCCTGCGTACCTTATCAGGCCCGTTATCTGGAGAAGGCAGGCCACTCCCGACAGCACACCCACCAGGAAGGTGGTTCTCGAGCTTCTCGTTTTCATTCAGAACTCCGGGGCGATTCGATGGAGGCCGTCACGAAGTAGTCCCTGGCTATCTTCTCAACATCCGCCCTGACCCCGGGGATACCCGCGAAGAGGCCCTTTAGATAGCCGGGCTTGTAGAGGTAGAGGTCGCATCTCCTCCTGTATCGCAGCTTGCGCTGCCATGACAGGAAGCCGCCGTCCGCGGGGAAGCTGAAAAAGGCCTTCGATGAGGTTACAGCCACCGCCCTCTCGATGACCTCGAGAGGATCTGCGACGTAGTCCATAAATCCCATCAGTATCGAATAGTCGAACTTGCGGCCGGGCCGATAGGCCATGAAGTCACCGCATATGAACTCGCATCTGTCGGCCACCCCCGCTACCTCCGCGTTTTCCCTGGCCAGGTCTATCATCCCCTCTGCAAAATCAATTCCCAGCACATGCCCTGCTCCCCTCCTCGCGAGAGCGATCCCATAATGCCCCGGCCCGCAACCGATGTCCAATACCGCCCTGCCCTCAATGGGGTTGCAGCCATCAATGGTCTTCTCATAGCGAAGTCTCATGCTCTTCCTGAGAAAGCGGTTCACAAACCGGTTCAACAGGCTGTTGCTCGTGCCGTAAATGGCGTCAAAGTCATTCGCGTAGGAGTGGAAGAAGCGGCTGGTTCTATGGCTTGATGTCATTTGTCCAGTCTCAGGTCAGGGTTGGTCTCGAGGAAGCCTTCAAAAGTGGTGAGATCGAACTCCCCGAGGATCCTCTCCAGCTTAGGTCTAACTGTCTTCAGGTTGAAGTAACTCTTGAATCTCCTTCTGGGGCCCATGGGCAACCGGGGATGGCACGGGTCGATCTCCCTCGGGTGTATATAGAATATAACCGGGCGACCTTCGCTCAGGACTCTTTTCGCCATTCTCC
>JASFEA010000227.1:0-4001 GCA_050125095.1 bacterium | reverse complement strand
CGGTGGTGGCCTGATGTACGGCTATTCGGTGAAGTTCTCATGGGACGGCGCCGTGGCGAGTACGGCCGTCAGCAAGGTCACGCAGGGGAGTCTCCTGAGCGACCAGGGAACGACAACCTTCTTCGCCAACACGAGTGGGACCAACGAAATTACGGTGGACTGCGTGCTCATGGGGCCCCAGCCCGGAGTCACGGGTCCCGGGACCATGTTCACTGTGGAGTTTACGGGCCTTGCCTGCGGCATCAGCGATATAGACATAACCATCATCAAGATCCGCGACAAGGACAACGTGCCGCTAACCGGTTTCTATGAGGACGACGGCCAGATCGTAGTTGACATGGCCGATCCCGTCTTCACGATAAACGGCCCCTGGCCGGACGGCGAGTGCTATGCGGTTGCCCCGGTCCTGGACCTCAGCGCGAGTGACGCCTGCGGTGACCTCAACGACGCCTTCTATCGCGTCGACGGGGGGACCTGGACGGCCGACGCTGGCCTCTTCACCAATTACGCCGGCAGCTCCTGGTCGAATGCGTCATGGACTCTGCCGGGGTTTGCCGGACTCTCGGAGGCCCCGCATACGGTGGAGTTCTACTGTGACGACGATGTGGGTAACACCAGCGCCATAGTAATCTGGGACTTCATCAAGGACACTATCGCCCCGCCTGCGGTTACCGCATTCGACGCCGCACCGGGCCATGAGAAGGTTCGCCTTTCGTGGACCAATCCGGGCAGCGACTTCGACCACGTGGAGATCGTGCGTAAGCCCTGGAATACGGGGGCGTATCCCGAGTATGTCCAGCCGCCGGCGATGGGCTACCCTGCGAATCCGGGTGACGGCACGGTGGTCTACAGCGGCACGGGCACCAGCTTCGATGATCCGGTCGTAGATCGCAACATCTACTTCTATCACGCGTTCGCCTATGACTGCGCCGGGAACTCAACCGGCGGAACTCCGCCGGGCGGCAGCATCCCGCCGGGGTTCGCGCAGGGTGACCGCGCGACCAACTACTGGTTGGGGGACGTTACAGATATGTTCGGCTGGACGCCTCCTCCTCCGCGGGGATTCGACGGCCTCGTCGACGCCAAGGACATCAACAATCTGAGTTCGGCCTACTGGCAGTATAGTCCAACGACCCCGCCAGTAAGTCCATACAACGAGTGCGATGTGGGCCCATCAGACGACTACAGCCGCCTGGGGCTTCCTGTTCCGGACGACTATGTCGATTTCGAGGATCTCATGATTTTCGCCATGAACTACAATTTAGTAGGTCCTCTTGGCGCTCCGGTGCTCGAGCGTGAGGAAGTAGGGCCGGTGGCCGTGAGACTCGTGCCGGCCACATCGAGCGGCGACGAGCTGGCTATGACACTGCTCCTCGGAGGAAACGCGTCGGAGGTCAAGGGCGTGAGCGTCGTGCTTGAATACGACACGCAGTCGCTGGACCTGATTTCGGTTTCCCGCAGTCAGGCCGTGGCCAACGGGCTCGTATTCTTCGACGCAATGGAGTCGGCTCCCGGCCGGATCTGGCTGGACCTGGCTGCGCTTGGTACCGACCAGGCCATTCGGGGTTCCGGCGAGCTGGCCAGGCTCACTTTCGCGGTGAAGGGCTCGAACACCGGAGTAGACTTCTCCGAGATCGATATCCGCGGCACGGACAACCTGCCTGTGGACGTCGTGAGTGATAGCTATGACCCGGAGACTGCTCCTGCTCTCACGCGGCTTCTGGGCGCGCGCCCGAATCCGTTCACGCCGGCTACGGCGGTTCACTTCGAGCTCAGCCGGAGCGAGCATGTTACGGTTGAGATCTATGACGCTCGCGGGCGGCTTGTGCGCGAGCTTATGAACAACACGCTTGAGCCGGGCGCCTACAGC
The DNA here is from genome assembly GCA_050125095.1 of bacterium. Lineage (GTDB taxonomy): Bacteria > Arandabacterota > Arandabacteria > Arandabacterales > JALGWA01 > JALGWA01. Next base: position 2,131 of record JASFEA010000227.1, on the reverse strand, counting down.
GAGATGTGGGACGGCATGGACTCGAGAGGCAACGCTGTTCACGGAGGCATCTACTTCGTGAAGATGCGTGCCGGCGGTTACGAGTCCACAGCAAAGATAGTGAAGGTGAGGTAATACAGATCGAGACCGGGGGGAGTTCTTCCGCTCCCCCCGGCCTTTCTGCGTTGCCTGTTATTTGTTGCCTGTTAGTTGGATGTGCTCGGGCAATGGCTGCTGTCATGTGTTGCCTCCGGGCCCAAAGCAGAGGAGGGCTGCGTTGTGAAATCTAGACACTGGTTGGTCATTTTACTTGCCGCGTCGGTTCTTCTGACGGCCGGCGCGCTTATGGCGGCTGGGACTTCCCCGCCCCCGGGGACCGTCGGACCGCAGACACTCGCGGGATTCGGCGGCAGTGCCGGAGCGCATGAGTTCTTGCTGCAGCCGGGTTCCAGCTGGAAGGGGGACCTGACGGGTATTGGGGCGGGACCCACGTGGTCGCTGGTAGTGCTCGGCATCGATGCCACGGGCGTTACCGGTCCCGCGGACAGGTTCATATATTTCAATCTGCAGGATGCCGATAACGGCTCTCATTTCAAAAACCTCGGAGTCAATTTCTACCTGGACGCCACCGGGGCCGCGGGGGGCACCCTGTTCCAGTGCTACCAGCAGTGGACGAGCGAAGGAGGCTCGAGCCACGGCCTGAACCCCGGGGTGCTTACCGCGAACGACTTCGACCTTCGCTTCGATTTCACCAAGGCCTCCACCGGGGACGGCTGGTTCGTAACGCCTTATTACCGGTTAAGCGGCGGCGTATGGACTGTCTTCTTCGGCGGCAGTTTCACGGCCACGGTCGGCGGGATAGACTTCGATGCCGGGAAACTGGCGGTGGGATTCGATGGCGGTGCGGACGGCGTGTTGACCTTTGACAATTACTATCTCGAGGGCCCGCCCGCAACCACCTATGTGGACGACGACTGGGCCGGCACGCCTGACGGCGACCCCGTTCAGTTCCCCGGGGAGACCGAATACAGGACCTTCGGGGTAGACGCGTTCGCCGCAGTCCAGGACGGGATTGACGCGGTTAGCGGTAGCACGGTCAACGTAGCGGCGGGGACGTACAGCCAGCGCCTGAGTATCACCAAGTCGCTGGAGCTGCGCGGCGCCCAGTACGGCGTCGACCCCACGCCGACAGGCGCGAGGACGGTTCCGGCGAACGAGTCGGTAATCGACATGACGGGACTGGGCTACGTGAATCCCAATATCCTGGTGGATATCGGCACAGGCGTGAGCAACGTCACCATAGACGGTTTCACGCTGGATCAGAACCAGGCCTGGGGCAATGCCGACGAATGTGTTGTGCGCGCCTGGGATGATTACATAACGCTCAGTAACAACATCATGTCCGGCACGATCGGCGTAATCCATAAAGGAAACGACTACATCACGGTTGACCATAACCGGATGACCGTCAACAAAGGCGGGGTATTTGTACAGCCCAATGCGGCCAGCAACGTGACTGTTTCTGACAACGCGGTCGCGCTGGGGGCCAGCCCGGCTGGCGACGAATCCGCTGTGTATATGACAGGCGTCAACATCGCGAGCATAACCGGGAACTCCACTACAGGGTCCTTCAGTGGCAGGGGTATAGGCGGCAGCAATAACAGCAACGTCACTCTGTCCGGCAACTCGCTGACCGGGCATAAGGACGCCATGTCGTTCTGGGGCAATACCACATATATCAATATCGTCGATAATGACCTCAGCGGGTCCACGCGCTACGGCATAAATATCAAGGGTCAGGACATTCACATAGAAGGCAACGTCATAAGCGGTTGTGGCGACGCTGGTGTTAATGTGGATCGCCACGTTATTGATACCGAGCGCGTAAGGGTTTACAACAACGACCTGGGCGGAAACACCAATTACGGCGTTCAGGTGAACACCGGCGTTGTTACCGAGACGGTGGACGCGTCTTCCAACTGGTGGGGATATAGCGCGGCCGCGTCCGTTCAGGCAGAAGCCAACGGCGGTAGCGGCGTGGATTACACGCCCTGGCTGGTCAGCGGCACGAATACCGGTTCGGGCCCCGGCTTTGACGGCGATTTCTCGGACCTTACCGTTGACGACGACAGCCCGCAGGTCGGTACTACTG
>JASFEA010000226.1:0-4067 GCA_050125095.1 bacterium | reverse complement strand
TGGCACTGGCGGTTAAAACCCCGCTGCCCCTCCTGATCCTCGCTCTCGCCGGCGCCGTTGCCACCCTGCGGGCGCTGCGCGGTGGGAGGGCCTACATGCCGTTCATTTTCATACTTCCCGGCCTTATCTGGCTCGGGTTCGCAATGACGAGCAAGATAAACATCGGTATGCGACATGTTCTGCCGGCATATGCGTTCATGTTCATCCTTGCCGGGGCCGCCGTGAAAGCGCTGCCTCGTCGCAGGTGGTGGACGGCGCTTATCGTCGCCCTCCTCTGCTGGCAGGGGATAAATGCAATCCGCACGTATCCCGACTACATTCCGTATTTCAATGAGGCCGCAGGGGGGCCGGGCGCCGGCATCCGGTACTTCGCGGATTCGGACGTCGATTGGGGACAGGAGCTGCTTGCGTTTCGCCGGTTTATGGAAGAGCGCGATACCCGTAGGGGCGCCGCCTACGGTCTCGCCACCCCCGCGCCCGACATCTATGGAATCCCGGTAATAGGTCAGCTTGCGCCTCCCACCGGGGAGGACCCCGTGTATCTTGCCCTGGGGGCGAGAGACTATGCGGAAATAATGTTCAAGGAGACTGAAGAATATACCGTCAGTCGCGAATTTCTTAAGCGCCAGGAGCGCGTGGCGCATCTGGGGAATGCGCTCTTCGTCTTCCGCGTGACCGAGCCGTTCCCGACGCCGTTTCCCTGAGCCTTGGGGTGCAGCAGTATGGACAAATCGATCGGCGGCCGCCGCCTGCTACTCATACTGGTGATTCTCTCGGTGTTCGTCATCTCATGCGTCATCAGCATTCGCGGCAAGTCCCTCACCCGTGACGAACCTGTTCATCTCCGATATGGCCTCAGGATGCTGGAGGGCGATTCCGACAGGTTCATTGACGGCACGATGCCCGTGTCGGCGCTCAACGCAATTCCGCGGGCGCTCGCGGGTAACCGCTGGTTCAAGTCGCTCGCCAGCCCCCTGGCCGATGCCCGCAGGGGACGACTTGTAACTATCGTGTTTTCGGCGATTGTCGCGGTCTATGTATTCAGGTGGGCCCGCGGTCTATATGGTTTCAAAGCCGGACTTCTCTCCATGGCACTATACGCGCTATCCCCCAATATAGTAGCTCATTCGCGGCTCATAACGAATGACATCTACGGAGCGGGGATGGCGGTGATCGCGCTGTATTACTTCTGGCGACTGGTGAATCACGGCGGAAGGGGAACGGCGGTTGCAGGCGCGCTGACGCTGGCGCTATGCCAGCTGACCAAGTACGTTTGCCTCTTCCTGTACCCGGCCTATCTCGCCATATTGTCAGTTCGTTACCTGGGACACAGAATGAATCCCATCCCGCAGTTCCGTATGAGTGAAGCGGTTGGGGGCGGCACCCGGCCGGCCGGCGGCCGGGCATTTGCCGGATATCTGCTTCTCTTTATCGCCGTCAGCCTGCTCGTAATCAATGCGGGGTACCTCTTTAACCGGACCATGACCAAGATGGAAGCATACGAATGGAGAAGCGCGGCGTTCACGAACCTGCAGTCACGGCTTGGACCGCTTGGAGGCGCCAGGGTCCCGCTTCCGTACCCGGTTCTCGAAGGGCTCGACTGGGGGCAGCGGCGCGTGGAGCCCGGGGGCGGCGCTCCTAATGTCTATCTCCTGGGCAGCGTGCGCGAATCCGGGGGGTTTAAGGGCTACTACATTATAGCCTTCGCCCTCAAGGTCCCGCTCGCCATCCAGGTCATGATTCTGCTCGCTGCAGTGAACTATGTCGCCAGGCGGCGGAGTTACAGGTTCTTCGACGACGAGGTGTTCGTCATTGTCCCGGTGCTGCTGTATGCAATCTACTTCAACCTCTTCTTCACCATGCAGATCGGGATCCGGCATTTCCTGGTGGTCTTCCCACTTCTCTTCGTCTTCTGCGGGAGTCTGCTGAAGGATAGGCCCCGGTATGATCCCAGGCTCATAATTACGGTTGCCGGGCTAATGGCATATCTTGTGATTTCCGTCGCTTCATATTTCCCGCATTACATCTCCTACTTCAATGAAATCGTATGGGACCGGAAAATGGCCTACAAGCTCCTGGCCGACTCCAATATCGAGTGGGGGCAGAACCAGCCGCTGCTTGCGGAGTATCAGCGTGAACACCCGGATGCGTTTGTCGTCGAGCAATGGAAGCGCCTGAGGAGGGGCGGGCGCGAAGAAGCGCCGCCGGCGGCGCCTGATTCCGGAACAATAGTCGTGGACGTTAACAACCTGGTGGGCACAAGGGACCCGGAGAGGTTCCGGTGGCTGAGGGAGAATTACGAACCGGTCGGGCATATAGCATATTCATATCTTGTGTTCGAGGTGGGTACGAAGAGGCGCGATGACGGGCCGGGGGGCTCTGCCGAGGAGTAGCGGACCCGGAGGCCGAGCTCTATTTCTTCAGGGTGAAGGAATGCGATATGCTCCCGTTGCCTACCTTCACCCCGTCTTCCTCGAGCGGCTCATCCTCCGGAAGTACCGACCGCACGTAGTCAACAACCACGGAATCGGGCGACACAGTCACGCGCAGGTGGCCCGAATTGTTCCGCTTTATCCCCCTGTAGAGCTCCGGGTTGTAGAAGCCGTCGTTGTAATTGGGATTGGCCGGCTGCGGGCAGGCCTGATACACGATGCCGTCCAGTTTTTCATGAACGTACACATGGTCATGGCCGTGGAAAAAGATGTCCACTCCGCCGGCCACCATTACATCGTGCACCGGGCCGTGGGACCAACCGGGGCGCTTTTCGTCGAAGACGTATTCACCGGTTTCGTCTTCGCCTCCCCATTCGAAGCTGGGCTCGCCCGCCACTCTGTATTTCGCCACGACGATGCCGCCCCGTCCATAGGGGCGGAGCTTGCCCATGTCATATCGATAGCCACCGGTGACATGATGGGAAAAAACAAATTTCCACCTCGCATCCGATGAGTTGAGGGTCTCATACAGCCATTTGTATTGCTCGAGCCCGAGCGTCCAATCCCAGGCGTCATTGCTCGGCTCGTACTTTCCCGTTCGGTGGGGCATGGTCATGGTATACCAGAAGGGATCAAGTACGACGAAGAGGGCGTCGCCCCACTCCCAGGCGTAATAGCTCTCCCTCAGGCCGCAACACGCGGTCTCTTCGGTACTGCCCGAATAGAAACCATCGGGAGAGGGATTGGGAATGAGCGCCTTCCGGGCGAGCGCCCCGAACACTTCCGTGCTGTCGCCCTCGCGCTCCCGCCGCCAGCCCTGCTCGCCCTCGTGATTTCCGATGACCAGGTAGAAAGGTATAGAGCGACTTATTTCCCCCAGAAATAGGCGCTGAAGCAGATATCGCCTGAGGGCCTCTTCGATGGATCGGGCGGCTCCCCCCGAGTACCATTCGATCCCCGCGAAGTCTCCCATGTCTATATGGAAAGCCGGCTTGTCGTTTAGGACGTTTCTGAGGGTGCGGCAGTAGACTCCCGCCTTGTCCCGGCTTTCATTCAGGAGGAGCTCATGGAGATGCGAGTCGGCCTGGATGGTAAACACGAAAGGCGAGCCGCGCGCCGGTTGCGTGCCGAAGCTGCCCCCGGCGACCTCCCGGGAGTCACCGCCGTCTTCTCTGCGCATAATCCTGTAGTGGTAAGCGGTGGCGGGCGACAGGTCCGAGAGCAGTACCTCAACCGCTGCGGCGGGCCCCTCTACCACTGCGATTTCGTAAGATTTGGACCTCCTGTCGTACGTCCCCGGTTCGCTGCCGCATTCGGCAGAGAATGTGCCGGGCATGGCGGGCACTATGCTGATTGTGATGGAGGTGTCCGTGGGGCGTCCCAGCATCGGCGCCGTCATGAGGGCCCTATCAACGGGAGGCGCCATCTCGAGAATGTAAGGGGGGAGATCCTCTCTGTCCGCGAACCCGCTTCCGCCGCGGCTCCATGACGAAGAGTGGAATAGAAGAGCCGACATCAGCAGGATCGCGGCCGCCCTGTTAATGCAACGGTTTTTCATATGCATATATTAGCAGGCGCGCCAGCGCCCTAACAACCTCAAATGCCCTGGAGCCGCGTTTGGATTTGTGTTGATCG
>JASFEA010000225.1:0-4083 GCA_050125095.1 bacterium | reverse complement strand
GCCCTGAACGGTCTCTTCTGCTTCAGGTCGAATAAGGACCGGCTTGACGAAGTCTACCTGGGTTTCACGGGCTTTGAAGACGACCCCAGGGAGGTGCTGTACGAGAAGAAGAAGCTCGCGATGAATACCGATTTGGGCGCCGATCTGGACAATCTAGCCCGCTGGCTTGCCGATGCGCTGGGGGAGCCGCGAATGCATGCTGCTCTTGAGGACCAGCCGGGAATGCAGGACCTTATTGAGGAGACCCCGCCGACCGGTCTATTAAGGGAGGCGCTGGTGGAGACGCTGGCCGAGCTTGCGGTTTACCGCACGTATCTCACCCCGACCGACCAGTCGTGGCAGGACGGCACGCCGCTCGCCGGCGCGCTGGGGCTCGCGCAGCGTCGCAATCCGCGCCTTCAGGATGAACTGCGCCTGCTTGCCATGGTGCTCATGGATATGCCGCGGCTTGCGAGAGGGCCGGGTGCGGGCACGGGCAACATAGAATACGCCATGACACTGCAGCAGTATACCGGGGCGGTCATGGCCAAGGGTTTTGAAGACACCTTCCTCTATGTTTACAACCGCCTCCTCTCCCTTAATGAGGTAGGCGGCGACCCCATCGCATTTGGAACCGACCCCGACGAGTTCCATGCCTTTATCCTGGCGCGCAGCGCCTCGCATCCGCACTCGATGAATGCCACGGCCACGCATGACACCAAACGGGGTGAGGATGTCAGGGCCCGCATCAATGTTCTATCGGAGATCCCGGAGGAGTGGGGTGAAAGGGTGAAGCGTTGGGCCGAGCTCAATGCCCCCAGCAAGGCCGGCAGGAAGGGCGAAGAGATACCCGACCTCAACGACGAATATGCCCTTTACCAGACTCTGGTGGGAAGCTACCCCTTCGAGGACGAAGATCTTACGGCCTACCGTTTCCGTGTGTCCAGGTTCGTGCGCAAGGCTGCGCGCGAGGCGAAGACGCATACGAGCTGGCGCGACCCGGACACGGCCTATGAGGACGGCTTCGCGCGGTTCGCCGAGACCATACTCGCGCGCTCGCAGGACAACGGGTTCCTCGAGGACTTCCTGCCCTTCCAGAGGCGCATTGCCCATTACGGGGCCCTCAACTCGCTCTCCCAGACGCTTGTTAAGATATGCGCGCCGGGCGTTCCCGACTTCTACCAGGGGACCGAACTATGGGATCTCAACCTGGTAGACCCCGACAACCGCAGGCCTGTAGACTATGCGGGCCGCGCGGTCATGCTCGACGGCATAATGCGGGGAATGGCCAAACGCCCGGAGGCGACCATCAGAGAGTGCCTTGATAATATAGGCGACGGGCGGGTCAAGATGCTTCTCATCCAGAGAGCTCTTGCAGCCAGGAAGGCAAACTCGTATCTTTTCCGAAAAGGGTCCTATATAGAACTTGAGGCGGGCGGGGAACTCGCGGATAATGTCATCGCCTTTGCGCGTTCCGAGCGGGGGGCTTTCGCCATCTGCATCGTCCCGCGTTTCGTGACCGGCGTGGTGGGCGAAGGTGAATTCCCGCTGGGCCCGGAAGTCTGGGGTGACACGGCTGTGAAGTTGCCGCCAGGCGCGCCGCGAAGGTGGAATGATGCGATAAGCGGCTTCCGCGTATTGGGAGCGGACGCGATAACGGTCGGCGAGGCGCTCCGGTTGTTCCCGGTGGGCCTGCTCATGGAGGAGGGTAAGTGAGAAAAAGGGAAAGCGGGCTTCTTCTTCACATAACATCGCTGCCATCTGCCTACGGCATCGGCGCCCTTGGCGGGGAGGCATACAGATTCGCCGACTTCCTGGCCGAGGCGGGCCAGTCCATCTGGCAGGTGCTGCCCTTAAACCCGACCGACCCGGTGGCTTTCAACTCGCCTTACGGCAGCAATTCTTCGCTTGCCGGCAATCCCCTCATGATAAGCCTGGACGTACTGGTGGGTGAGGGGCTCTTAGAGCGGGGCGACCTGGAGCCCGTGCCTGGCTTCGCGACAGGGCGCGTCGACTTCCCGGCGGTCATAGAATACAAGGGCCGGGTCCTCGACCGGGCCTACCAGCGCTTCTGCGACCGCGGTGACCGCGGCGAGTTCGATGCTTTCTCAAACATAAACTCCCACTGGCTTGAAGACTATGCCCTGTTCGCTTCCCTAAAAGACGAGGCAGGCGGCGCCGTCTGGAACCAGTGGGCCCCGGAACTCCGCGACCGCAACGGCGATGCCCTGGGGGAAGCGCATGCCAGGCTAGGCGGCGCCAAGGACAAGCATAAGTTCCTGCAGTTCCTCTTCTACAAGCAGTGGCATGCCTTAAAGCACTACTGCAACGACCGCGGAATAGACATATTCGGCGACGTCCCCATCTACGTGAGCTATGACAGCGTGGACGTATGGACCACGCCGTATATCTTCAAGCTCAAAGACGACAAGAGCCCGGCGTTCGTCTCCGGAGTGCCGCCGGATTACTTCAGCAAGACGGGCCAGCTCTGGGGGAGCCCGGTATATAACTGGGAAGTCCTTAAGGAACAGAACTTCGACTGGTGGGTGAGGCGCATGCAGCACAATTTCAGCCTCTTCAACCTCATGCGAATAGACCATTTCCGAGGCTTCGCCGCCTACTGGGAAGTCCCCGCGCATCACAAGACGGCCGTCCGCGGCAAGTGGGTCGACGTACCCGGGATGGAGTTCTTCGACCTCCTGACGACCAAGGTGCCGGCCGGCGGCATCGTGGCCGAGGACCTCGGGGTCATCACCGACGATGTAGTCGCAATAATGGAGAAGTTCGGTTTCCCGGGCATGAAGGTGCTGCAGTTCGGCTTCAAGGGCAACCTGGACGAGAATCCTTACACTCCGCGCAATCACCCGGAGAACTCGGTGGTCTACACGGGCACCCATGACAACAACACCACGCGCGGCTGGTTTGAGACCGAGGCTAAGAAGGCAGAGAAGCATGAGCTTAACGTTTATACTTCCCGCGATGTGACAGCCGATAATGTATGCGAGGTCATGATCGGACTTGCCATGCACTCACCGGCCTGCACATCCGTGATACCGGTGCAGGACATCCTCAACCTTCCGGCGGAGTACCGCATGAACTGGCCCGGCAGGGGGGAGGGGAACTGGGAGTGGCGGCTCCAGCCCGGGGCGCTGAATGGCGATGTCGCCGCCAGCCTCCGCCGCATCACCGAGGAGTCGGGGAGGGTGGCCCGTCAGGCCGTGAGGTAGCGAATCCCGGATGGCGGCAAAGCCATGTTTCCAAGGGTCCTCACACCTTCAAAAACCCGGAACACTCGTTTGACTTGGGGCGTCTAAAGGAATAGAATTGAATAGGAGTGAGTTCCTGTCGAAATACTAAAGGGGGCGACTTGGATTCGACGGGGATGGAAGATGTAGGGATTGCATGTCGAGGTCCCGTTGGTCTCGTTAAACAAACGGGGAAAAATCAACTGCCGATTACAATATGGCAATGGCAGCTTAAGCTGCCACGTTCCCTCTGACCTCGCCTGGGTGGTTGGAACGGAGCGTCGCTAAGCCAGGCTGGCTCCGATCGCTTGCCCCAGTGATTGGAGTGAGAACCTTAGGGGCTGGCGTCAACGAGATCCTGCTTGCCGGAGCTCGATGAAGCGAGATCTAAAAGACAGGCTAAACATGTAGTAGTCCCTATGGAAGCATTCTCGGACGCGGGTTCGATTCCCGCCGCCTCCACCAACGCAAATCACTCGTACTGCCATCCGGTGCGGGAAACGCTTCCAGTATTTGAAAACGCGGGCTTGACCCGGCGTACCGGGGTTCATTATCTTCGGACGAATCATAAGGCATTTGCGGAGCTACGAGATACAGGGGAAGGTCGTCCCCCGGCCCCGGAGGAAATATGAAGGCAAAGCCAAGGGTTCTGCTGGTGAGCACCGGCGGGACCATAACCATGCTCAGGAATGGAAGCGGCACGCTATCGCAATGCCAGGACGCGGGTATCCTCCTGGAAAAGGTGCCGGAGCTCGGAGCCCTTGCGGAAGTGGACCTTCTTCCGGTCTCCAATACCGACTCGAGCAATATCCAACCACAACTCTGGGTGGATACAGCCAGGGTCATTTATGAGAGCATA
>JASFEA010000224.1:0-4113 GCA_050125095.1 bacterium | reverse complement strand
GCCGGGCTTGGCTTCGCCGGCCTCCTTGGCTTCGGCGCCCCCGCCAGAGGACGCCTCTCCCTTTATGTAAGTCGCCGCTCTTTCCGGCGTCTTGCCCTTCTTTACCTGGTGGTAATAGGCGTAGGTCATGGGTTCGCCCTCGGCGATCATCCCGCAGTCCACGACCTCGCCTATGTAAATCGTATGCGAGCCGACGTCTACCGAGTTCACGACCCTGGCCTCCAGGAAACTCAGGGCGTAGTCGAGGACGATGGGCGCGCCGGTCTTCTCGCCCGGCCTGGACTTGCATTTCTCGAACTTATCGATGTCCCGGCCCGACTTGAAGCCGAACGTGCCTATGAAGCTCATGGGGGTCTCGGTCGAGAGGACCGAGACCGTGAAAACGCCGCTTTCCTTTATGTACTCCCAGGTCAGGTTCAGCTTGTTGATGCTCACTGCGACCGTCGGAGGGTCTGGCGTGATCTGAAACACCGTATTGGCGATCTGCCCGTTTGGCCTGCCGTCCTTCATGGATGACACGACATATATGCCGTAGCTGACCATGTGAAATGCAGTAATGTCCATCTCGTACCTCCGCGGCCTTTCTCATTTATCGGATAGAAGCAGCGCTCCGGGGCCACGAGCCCGGGCCGCATACCTTTGAGCATACCTCTATTTGATGCTCCACTGCCGGTAACGCTTCTTAAGGGGAGCCTAACACGCCCCGCGCCGCGTATATAGGATTATCTGCCGGCCCGGAGAGCCCCGCGCGGCCCGGATAGGCCCCGCCGTCGGGAGCGTCCTGCCCGGATGCCGCCTGCCGGCCTGCCAGGTGCGTACCGGCCTGCCAGGTGCGCTCCGGCCGGTCTAGTCCAGCGGGCTCTTTATGTCCACGCTCTCGGTCTCGACCAGCCTCTTATAGATGGAAGTGGTCTCGGTTCTGGCGTGGCCCAGCAGCCTTTGCACATGCTTTATGTCTATGCCCTTCTCGAGAAGGTGGACGGCGAAAGAGTGGCGGAGCGAATTGCAGCTCGCCTTCTTCTCGATGCCGGCTTTCTTGAGCGCGTGCTTGAATGCCTTCTGCACGGCTCGCGGCGTCATGTGGCCGCCGTCGATTCCCGGGAATACATAGTCTTCGTTTTCGCGGTCCGAGATGAAGGCGTGAAGCATGGGTGCGACCTTCTCGGACATCATGGTCTCCCGCGGCGACTTCTTCTTTCTGCCCTGCGAGTTGCCCCCGCGTATGATCAGCATCTGGTTGTCTATATCGACGTCCCCGACCCTGAGGGCAAGAAGCTCATCGAGCTTGAGACCGGATGAGTACATCAGCTGAAAGATCAGGCGGTGGCTCACGTTGCGGGTCACCGTCGAGATCTTCTGGATCTCATCCCTCGTCAGGACGATGGGAAGGCTGCGCTTCCCGCGCTTGATCTCAACCGACAGCTCAAGCGGTTCGCCGACGATGTGTTTGTAGTAGAGTTTGATTGCGCTCACGGCTATGCCGACGGAAGACTGGGATGTCTCACCCTTTGCCGAGCCCTCCACGATGCCGGCGATGTAATCGTCGGCGTCCTCGGAAGTCACCGAGGAGGGGTCGGCTGCGGTCCTCAGGAATGAGACCACCGCTGTGGCGTAAACGTCGGCAGTGCGGGAGCTGTAGCCTCTCGAAACGAGTTCCTCTTTGAATCTGGCGATGAGGGACTCGATTTTGGGGGTGCCTTTGCGAGATGGCATGCCGTTGCTCCTTTCTGACTGCATGTTTTTGCACTTCAGCATGCTGAAGGCGGATAATCAACATATACTACTCATGTGCCGAATGTTTGTCAACCGCATTTGGCGCACGCTTTTGCACACTTTGAGCGCCCCGCCGGCCCGTCCTGCTCCCGGCGGTCGCCCTTGGCGGGGGCGGTGCTTGCGGCTTATATCAATGCCTACGCTATAATACAAAGGTCTACAATCACTGCATGCTTGAGAGTATCGCCCTGGCCTGCGCGTTGGCCGGGTCTGTTCGGAGCACTTCCTCGGCTTCTTCGCGGGCCTTTCCCGTCTTCCCCTGGGCCAGGTAGAGCCGCGCCAGGTCGATGCGCGCGGGCACGTAGCGGGGCTCGGCCTTCAGGGCCTCCTTGAAGTGCTTTTCGGCCTGTTTCTCGTCCCCCATCTTCTGGCATACCAGGCCGAGATTGGTGCGGACGAGCTCGATGTCCTGCCCGTATTCCAGGCCCTCCTCGAGCACCCGCCTGGCCTCGGAGAGGTTCCCGCCCGAAGCGAGCACTATGGCCATGCTGATTCGCGCCGGGCTGAAGGCCGGAACCGCCCGCAGGGCCTCCCGGTAGGATTCGAGAGCCGCCCGGGTGTTGCCCTCCACGCGATAGGCATTCCCCAGCAGGTAATGCGCGTCTGCACTTCTCGGGTTTAGATCGAGGGCGGTCTCCAGCTGCTCTTTGGCCTCGGCCATTCTTCCCGCCTTGAGATATGCATTGGCCAGGTTTATCCTCGACTCGTCGTAGTCGCCGCGAAGTTCCACCGACCTCTTGAAAGCGCTGAGCGCTCTTGAATTGAGCCCCTTTTGATCGTATATGACGCCGAGATTGAAATGAGCCTCGGCGTTGCCGGGGTCTCTGGAAGTGACGTAGCCGGCCATGTTCTCGGCGTCATCCAGGCGGCCGCCGTTGATGTAGCATAACGTGAGTATGTTATGCGCCGCGTAGAACGACGGGTCCGCGCGCATGGCGCTGCGCGCGGTCTCTTCGGCCCCGTCGAGGTCGCCGCTCTGGAGCCGCGCGTTGGCTATGGCCGTCATGATCTCGGCATTGCCCGGCTGCTCCTCCAGCACCGCCTCCCAGATGTCTATGGCCTTGTCGAACTCGCCCTTGGCGAAGTAGGAGCCCGCCAGCTTGGTGTAGTCGGTGGCCTCGCCTGTCTCGCCGCCGCTTACGTAGCCCAGCGCCTGGAGGCGCTTCATGATGGCGTCCTCTTCTCCCTGCCTGCGGACGACCGCGCCGCTCGCGCTCCTCCTGCCGTAGGTCGCGACCGCCCCTATCCCGGAGGACGCCTTGAGCCACTCCTCCTCGAAGGCCTCCTCGAGCACCCGGCCCGACATGTCGTCCGCGACGGGCAGCCCCAGCAGGCGGAGAATCGTGGGGCACACGTCGCGCACGGTCGCGCCGTGTATGGTTGTTCCGGGCTTCACGTATTTGCCGTAAATCGAGATGGCTCCGACCATGCGGTGCCACTTGACGGCCTGGCCTCCGCCGATCGCCGACGGCCCGCTCGGGCGCAGGTCCCCGTGCTTGAAGCCGTGGTCGGACACCACGATGAGAGTCGTCTCGTCGTCGATGCGCTCGAGCCAGTCGCCAATCAAGGAGTCGGTGTGGCTGTAGGTTGCTGCTATCGCCGTGCCGTATTTATGGGCGTCCTCGGCGGAGACATCGTCTGTGTGCGGGCGCATGTGTTTTATGAAGACGTGGCAGACTGCGTCCACCATGTCGAGATAAACGGCCAGGATATCAGGCCTGTACTTCTCGTATGTGTAGGCCGCGACATTCTCATATGTAGTGTTGGACGCTATTATATGCGCCAGGTTGACAACGGGGTCGAGTGGGTCGAACGTGGCGGCCCCGCGGGGGATCTCGCCGGGCTCGATCTGGATGTAGTTGCGAAGGGTCTCGTAGCGGATGTCTTCCTGCGTGAGTATATGCGACCTTATCTCCCCGACCAGTTCCTCGGGATAGGTAAGACCGGCGATGTCGCCCGCCGACCCTGTTGGGGCCCGCCCGGTTCCAGCCGGCCCCGCACTCCCATCTTCGGAGCCATGGCCGCCCCCCTCATCGCCCTTACGCCATCTCGGGTCGAATGTGTGGAAGACTATGCGGTCCGAGACCAGGAAGCCGAGCACGGGCTCGGCCGGGTAGGTTCCCAGCCAGCCGATGAAGCCGGAGCTCAGGCCGTAACGCGTCGCGATGTTCCAGACGGCGGGTACCTTGCGCATGCCGCTCGTGATGGGGACGTTCTCGCCCGTGCGCGGGTCGGTCATGAGGAAGTCTATTATGCCGTGCGTCTCGGGCTCGACGCCCGTGGCCATGGTCGTCCATATCATGGGTGAGACCGGCGGCTCCATGGAGAGGAGGTCGCCGG
>JASFEA010000223.1:0-4121 GCA_050125095.1 bacterium | reverse complement strand
CGGATATGGGAAAATACACCCGACTTGATCACGCTCGGCGGCTCGCGGACCTCGCCGAAGACGGTCCGGTGGCCCCTGACTGCCAGGTATATGCCCATAAAGACGAGGAGCGCGGCGACGGGTATTCTTACGTAGAGCGGGACGCTTGCCGCTGGAAACGTGGTCAGCTTCAGCCAGAATGAGTCGATTGCCCAAACGGCAATGAACGCGAAAGCAAAGATCATCTGCCCGAGATCTCCATGAGGATGCTCCTCACAGAGGTCCTCACGGTCCCTCGGCACCGGCACGTTTCCGCTCCTTTCCGGCTCTCGATCCAGCCTCAGCTGCCGCGTTGCAGAGCAGCGCCCTCCCCGCATATAGCGAGGCCCGCATGGCCGACATAACCATAACGCATGAAAAGCCTCGACTCAAGTATGACATAGGGGCAGAGCGCAAATAGAAATAACGCGAATCCGAAGGCGAGCATAATGGCCAGGGCGGCCAGAAGCATGCGGCGCCGGGCGAGACCTCTGACAGGCCGTCGGGGGCGCCCGGGCGCTCCGGTCTTCGTGTTCACCGGCTGCCTATTTACCCGGTACCACCTGCCCGGGGCGCTGTCGGCAGGAGCCATGCGTGGGCATAAAGGGTATTGACTTTCACGGCCAAATATGAGAAATAGAATAGGTTATATAGTAGGGTAATATCCCCATCTAAGGAAATTGCCAACGCTGAGTTAAGGCTGGAGGTAGGAGAGTGTCGGCGTTGGTATGTCGGTGTGAATTTTCGAGGAGGTGTCATGGAGAAGTTAAAGGCGAAGTTGAGGGAGAAAATCGAGGCCCATCGTCCGAGGACGACCAAGCTCCTCAAGGAGCATGGCGACAAGAAGATCTCGGACGTGAGCATCGCCCAGGCCATCGGCGGCGTTCGCGGCGTCAAGTGCCTGGTCACCGATATCTCCTATCTGGATCCCAACGAGGGAATCCGGTTTCGCGGCAGGACGATTCCCGAGACGCTGGAGGCGCTCCCGAAGGTCGCGGGGAGCGATATGCCTTATGTCGAGGGATTCCTGTTCTACCTCCTGACGGGCGACATCCCGACGGAGGCAGAGACCCAGGAGATGATCGCGGAATTCAAGAAGCGCTCGAAGACGCCCGACTATGTATTCGACATGCTGAAGGCGCTTCCCAAGGACTCTCATCCGATGGCGATGTTCTCGGCTGCCATAGTCGCCATGCAGAGAGAGTCGGTTTACGTTAAGAAGTACAATGAAGGCATCAGCAAGATGGACTACTGGGAACCCTACCTGGAGGACGCAATGAACCTCTGGGCCAAGCTTCCGCAGATTGCCGCCTTCATTTACCGCTTGAAGTACAAGGGCGGCGACATCATCGATCCCGATCCCAACCTCGATATGGGCGGCAATTTCGCGCATATGATGGGCATCGACAAGCCCTATGATGACGTCGCGAGGCTTTACTTCATCCTTCACTCGGACCATGAGAGTGGGAACGTGAGCGCCCACACGGGCCACCTGGTGGCGAGCGCGCTTTCCGACATCTACTACGCCATCTCGGCCATGCTCAACGGCCTGGCGGGTCCGCTTCACGGTCTGGCCAACGAGCAGGTGCTCCGCTGGATCCAGGGCGTGCTGGACAAGATGGGCGGCAAGGTCCCGTCGGAAGAAGAGATGAAGAAGTTCGTGTGGGACACGCTCAACTCCGGCCAGGTGATCCCGGGTTACGGTCACGCCGTTCTGAGGAAGACCGACCCGCGCTACACCGCGCAGCGCGAGTTCTGTCTCAAGCATCTGCCCGATGATACTATCTTCAAGTTCGTCGATATCCTCTACAAAGTGACGCCGCCGATACTTGAAGAGCAGGGCAAGGCCAAGAACCCGTGGCCCAACGTCGACGCTCAGTCCGGCGTAATCCAGTGGTTCTACGGTCTCAGGGAATACGATTTCTACACGGTTCTCTTCGGTATCGGCCGTGCACTGGGCGTGTGCTCCAACATCGTCTGGGACCGCGCTCTGGGCTATCCCATCGAGAGGCCCAAGTCGGTCACGACGGACATGCTCGAGGAAGCAGCCGGCATCAAGTAGAGCACCGGCAGATTGATCTGAAGCAGAGAGGGGACGCCTTGTGGCGTCCCCTCTTTCCCATCCAATCGTTTTGCTTTTCAGGGGGCGGGGCCGGTACGCGGGATCCGGGCCGCAGGCCGCCGGCGAATCAGATATCCACTTCCCTGCCTATGCCGGCCTCCACGGCCTTATCGTAGACAACCCTGGCGGCCGCCGCGTCCTGAATCGCGAGGCCGTTCGACTTGAAGAGGGTTATCTCCCTGTTATCCATACGCCCCTGCTTCTTCCCGCTGACCACCTCGCCGAGCTCTGCATAAAAGTGGCTCTCGTCGAAGGCGCCCTCCTTTATGGGTATCATTATGTCACCGGCCTCTTTGAAACAGGCATCCCTGGAATCTCCAACGAGCCGCGATCTCTTGACGGCCTCGCTGTCGAGTTCTCTCGCTCCAGGCGTATGGCTGCCGATGCCGTTTATATGCGTGCCCTCGCGGAGTCCGCCGCCGTCGAATATGGGGGTGGGGGAGGATGTGGCCGTGCATATGATGTCCGCGCCCAGGACTTGATCGGCCGACCCCGCTTTCCTGATTTCCAGGTCGAGTTTGGGTCCCATCTCGGATATGAACGCATCTGTTGCGTCGCCTGAGATATCGTACACCACGGCCGCCGACAGCTGCCTCGCCTCCGCAACCGCCCAGAGCTGCATCCTGGCCTGCACTCCCGCCCCGAATATGCCCGCCACCTGTCCGCCTGCTTTCCGGGCCATGTACCTGGTGGCGACGCCGGATGCGGCGCCCGTCCGCACGGCGGTCAGGTAACCGCCGTCCATTATGCAGATGACTTCGCCCGTCCCGGGATTCTGGAGGAGCACCTTGCCTATGGTCGTGGGCAGGCTGAACTTCTCCGGGTTCTTCTTGTACACCGTGACTACCTTGCAGGCCAGCGCTCCCATGTCCTTAAGGTAAGCGGGCATATAGAGGGCGAGCCCGTCCGGAGGCGTTATGGCGATTCTTAAGGGCAGTACCGCCGTGCCGTTGGCCAGCTCGGCAAAGGCCTTCTCCACGACATCCATGCAGGTCGCCATGTCCAGGACGGACATGACGTCTTCGCGCTTGAGTAGAAGCGGCATAGTGGTTCCTCCTTTATTGCAAATCCGGATGCCTGAGTCACTGACCGGGCAAAATAGTAGCAGATCGCAGCCCGCCCGCACAGGCCTTTGTCTCGTGCTGCCATAGAGAAGGGGGGCCGAAAAAGACTCCAGGTACGGGCCGGGCAGTGTATAATGCGTATATGACACTAAAGGTGCATCTTCTGCAGGAGCATGACGAGGAGCTTCTCGAGAACATCAAGAGAGACCTGTCGGAGGGCATCGAGATAAGTTGCGATGAGGACCTGCCCGACCCGCCGGACTATGACATCCTGGTATGCGGCGTGCCCGACGAGAAGAGCATCACGGCCAGTCCCAATCTCAGGCACCTCATCATCCCGTGGTCGGGCCTTCCCCGGAAGACGCGGGAACTCATGCTCAATCACCCTGACATTTCAGTACACAATATCCACCATAACGCCGTGCCGGTCGCGGAGATGGCTGTTACGCTCATGCTGGCCGCAGCCAAGGAGCTTATTCCGATAGACGCGTCCTTCAGGAAAAATGACTGGGGGAAGCGATGGAACATACGCGACATGCAACTGCTCGCCGGGAGGCGAGTCCTCATCGTCGGATACGGCGCGATCGGAAGGGAGATTGCCGCGAGGTGCCGGGCGTTCGGAATGGAAGTCAGTGCCGTACGCAGGCGAGGACGGGATGGAGGGGCCGGCGGGGCGGCCGGCGACGTGGCGGTGCATGAGGCCTCTCAACTGCCTGAGCTGCTTCCCAATGCCGACGTCCTCTTCCTGTCATTGCCGCTCACGGATGAGACGAAGGGTATGATCGGCGAGGAGGAGCTGTCGCTCCTTCCGGATGGGGCCTTGCTCGTCAATGTGTCGCGCGGCAGGATCGTCGATGAGAAGGCGCTTTACGAGAACTTGAGGGCCTCGAGAATAAGGGCGGGCCTGGACGTGTGGT
>JASFEA010000222.1:0-4336 GCA_050125095.1 bacterium | reverse complement strand
TTCGGCGAAGAGCGGCCGCTTGTGGGCAAGGGCGGTTCGGGCACCGTATTCTTCTCGAACTGCGGACTGCGCTGCGTGTTCTGCATCAACTGGGACATAAGCTGGGAGGGCCGGGGGAAGAAGCGCAGTCTCGATGACCTCGCCGGCATGATGATCGACCTCCAGGAACGCGGCTGCCACAACATCAACATAGTGACTCCGACGCACTACTCACCGCATGTCGTGCTCGCGCTCGACATCGCGGCCGGCCAGGGTCTCAGACTGCCGCTTGTATACAACACATGCGGCTGGGAGCGCGTGGAGATCCTCAAGATGCTGGACGGAGTCGTGGATGTCTATCTTCCGGATTACAAGTACTCGGAGGGCCATGAGGCGGCAAGGTACTCATCGGGAGCCGCGACCTATCCCGAGCTCACGCAGGCGGCTCTCATTGAGATGAACCGGCAGGTGGGGGTGGCGAAGCCGGCCGGAGACGGTCTTATGTACCGGGGGCTCGTGATACGGCATCTGGTAATGCCCAATGACGTCGGCGGAACGAGGGGCGTTATCGGCTGGATCGCCTCCAATCTTCCCGGAGAAACCTACTTCAACATAATGAGCCAGTACCGGCCATGTTATCGTGCCGGGGAGTATCCCGACATCGCGCGCAGGCTCACAAGGGAGGAATATGCGGAGGCGGTGGCCTGGGCGCGCGAGGCAGGCCTTACGAACCTCGACGTCCAGGGCCCGCCACGCTGAGCCGGCCTCATGTGCTGCGGGCGTTGCTGTGCGGCGTTTGGCCTTTACAAGCGCGGCCCTGCATAAGACAATCAGAATCTATGATTCTCAAGGGAATTCTCGACATGCCCAACCCGGGCTTGCATTGAAAGGAAGATATATATGATCTCAACAGGACTGCTGAAGCCAACCGTCGCCTGTGTCTGTTTTGCCCTGGCTCTTACGGCCGCGCAAGGCGCTATGGGCGCAGGGGAGGTCGACCATTCGCCTTACGATGCCCTGCTCAAAAAGCACAGCCGGAACGGCCTGGTCGACTACGGTGCCATGAAAAAGGACCTGCCCGGGCTCGAGGCCTATCTCAAGACGCTGAGCGACTCGAGCGCCTTCCACTATGCGACCTGGAGCCGCGACACCAGGCTGGCGTTCTGGATAAACGCCTACAATGCCCTTGCCATATACGCGGTCGCGACCGACTATCCCATCCGGGCCGGAGAGCCGGCGTCAAAGCAGAAATTCCCCGAGGGCAGCATAGGGCGCATAGAGGATGTATGGAATACCGCCTACTTCGACCTCGCCGGCAAGCCCGTCAGCCTGGATGAGATCCACAACGGGATTCTGCGCAAGCAGTTCGGCGATCCCCGCATTCACTTCGCGCTTGTGCGCGCGTCCAGGGGGAGCCCGTTGCTGTCGGATGAGGCCTATCGCGCGGAAGTCCTTGACGAGCAGCTTGAGCGGGACGCCGTCCGCTTCGTCAACGACTATGACAAGGTCCGTGTCAACATAACCCGCGGGCGGCTCCACGTGTCCGAGATATTCGACTGGTACGCCGCCGACTTCGTCCTTGAAGGTGACGAGATTCCTGAGTGGCTCACGGCCTACAGGAAGAAGACGCGCGGTTTCGTGAGTTTCATAGCGGAGCGTGTGGACCGCCAGACCCGCGAAGCCATAGAGAAGCGCGGTCTCAAGGTGGACTACCTCAAGTATGACTGGTCGCTCAACGACCTCCCGGCCGAGGAGTGAACGGGCAGAATGAGGGGTCAGGTCTTGAAATGCACAGAATGCAGGGTCAGGTCCTGAAATGCACACTCCCGCAAGAAGTCACTGAGGGGGCAAGGGCATGCCCGTTCGCATGAAGATCCTTTTCCTCTGCAACCACAACGCCAACCGGAGCCAGATGGCGGAGGGTTGGACCAATCATCTCAAGGGCCGGGAATTCATCGCATTCTCAGCCGGTATTGAGCCGACGGCCCTCGACCCCCGCACTACCAGGGTGATGGGGGAGGAGGGGGTTGATCTCGGGGGCCACAGAAGCAAGAGCATAGACGAGGTCGGCGAGAGGGAATTCGACTACGTCGTTACGCTATGCGCGGGAGCGGCCGAGAACTGCCCGTATTTCCCCGCCGGGACGAGAGTAGTGCACCGGAGCTTCGACGACCCGACAGTGCTTGCAGCCCGCGAGACAACCGAGGAGGGGAGACTTGCCGCGTACCGCAGGGTGCGCGACCAAATAAAGGCGTTCGTCGCGGGGCTGCCGGAGTCGCTGGGATAGAAATCCGGTCCCCGCATGAGAAGGGCGCCCCGCGCGGCATATGACTACTTCTCCGACTTCTCTCCGTCCAGGCGGAACTCTATCGGGACGCATACTGTCACCCCCACTGGCACATTGTCCTTAGTGGCCGGCTCGAAACGCCACTTGGCTACGGCATCCAGAGCAGCTTCGTCCAGTTCGGGATGCCCCGGCACGCCTTGCTTGACTGCCGTTCTTGCCACGGTCCCGTCGGCGAGGATCTCCACTTCGACAATGGTCTTGCCCTCGATACCGGCCTTGCGCGCCAACTCCGGGTACTCCGGAAGCGGACAGAGGTCATCGATGATGGCCGGGGGCCTGTCGAACCCGATAGGCCCGGAGTCGTCCAGGTCAAACTCAACCGGTATGAGGACCCGGCCCATGAAGGGTTTGCCGTTTACAAGCGCCGGCTTGAAGAGCCACTTTTTTACCGCTTCAACTGCGTTGTCCTCCATCTGGGGGCACCTGGCGACGCCCCGCACGACCTTGACGTCCGTGACCTTGCCGTCCGCACCTACCGTGACCTCGAGCAGCACATCGCCCTCAATGCCTTCCTCTCTGGCCACCTCCGGATACTCGGGATAGGCGATCGATTCCGGCTTGATCTCCGGCGGTATCTCGGGGGGTGCGGGCGGGGCTGGGACGACGTCTGGCCCGGCCGGCGGCTCGACCTCTACCGGCTGGGAGTCGGCCGGAGGAACCAGGGGAATAAACGAAAGCATCGCTACCACGAAAACTGCGCCTAACAGAGCCAGACGGTGCCTTCTCATCGTGATAAACCTCCTGTTCGTCTCGAGTCTCTCGAGTCTCGCCCTTATCGGGGACAGTCGGCCGAAACCCAGCGCTGTTGGCTCGAGGCCCTCCTCCAGGCCGAAACCGAGCATACTCGCAATGGCGGCCATATATGTCGCGGGGCCGGTGCCGGCTTCCAGCACCGCCTCATCGCAGGCCATCTCGGCTGAAGTGTTGAGCTCCCTCAGAAGAAGCCAGAGGGGCGGATAAAAGAAAAACACCGTGAGCGCCAGCCTCTGCAGAGCAAGGCGGAGCGGCTCGCGTCTCCTCCGATGCGCGTCCTCATGCAAGAGCACGGCCCGGAGCTCGTCCCGGCTCAATTCCATAGCAGCCCTCTCCGGAATGACTATCCTGGGACGCAGCAGACCCGAGACCCCGGGTACGCCTTCGCCCGGGCTGACGAACACCGCCCCGGGCTCTATGCCGCCCGCGCTTGCGGCCTCCTCGATCCGGCGGCGCGGGCCGCGCGGGCAATTGCCGAGCGCCACGGCGTCCCTGTAGGGGCTTCTGCGGGCTTTCAGTATCAAGCGGGCGAGGATGTAAGCCGCCCCCGCCGCCCAGAGCACAGTGATTAACTTGGAAAGTGAACTACCATGAAGTGCATTGCCAGGCCGCGACGCGACGACCAGCAGCCCCGGCTCCATTATATATGAGGCGCCTCCGGCCAGTGTCACGACAATGCTGCGGAACGAAAACGACGCGCCGGCCGGCCCGGCCATTGCCTGCATCATCATGCGGCCGGCGTGGCCCAGAAGAGCCAGCGGCATGAACATCTTGGCGAAACCCACCCACCACAGGGCGTTCCTGAGGCGCGCCGGGGCGTTGTTCATGGTGCGCGCGATCACAAGCAGTGCCAGGAGCACAAGCGTTGTCTGCCAGAGATGGGACGCCACGCCGCGCCATATCTGCTCGCAGGCGATTCCGGCGATCATGACCGACCCTCTTTGCCGGAAGCCCGTCTCTTCGTCCTTTTCTTCACCACGTGCTTCTCGATTTCCCTGATGTCCTCCAGGCTGAGCTCCTTCATGTCGGCGAGCTGCGCGAGCAGGGGGGCGGTGGCCCCGTCGAAAGCCACATCCAGGAATCGCCTTATCTCTTTCTTAAGCATCGCCGGTTTGGATATGGCGGGGGTGTAAACCCATGCCTTGCCCCTCTTGTGAACGCGCTTGATTGCGCCCTTCTGTTCGAGCCGCTCCACTATTTTCCTTACGGTGGAGTAACTCGGGGGTTGCACCAGGTCGCGGTGGATCTCACCTACTG
>JASFEA010000221.1:0-4350 GCA_050125095.1 bacterium | reverse complement strand
CACTATGCCCCTCTCGACTACCTTGAGGACGTCTATGCCTGTCGGGGTGCCCCGGAATCCCATCGCCGGGATCCTGAAGTTCCTGCTCTCCCCGACCGTGATATCGTACATGGCCCGCGTGTATCGCGCGGCGTCGGCCGGCGTGCCCCCTACGAACTCGACAATCGCCGGGGCCGCGGCCATGGCGAAACCGCCTATGCCGTAAGTCTCGCAGATCGTGCTGTCCCCGATGTCCGGGTTGGCGTCATCGTCCCCGTAACCGGTGAAATAGAGTCCCATGACCCTCGGAGCCGGCGCCGTGAACCAGCGCTCCCCCAGCCCGCTCACGCGGATCCCGAAGTCGGTGCCGTTCCTGGCCATGGCGGTCAGGACGGTGCAGTGCTCGATATTCATCACCGGGTCGAGTGTGCACTTGCCGGCCGGCATGGTGAGGTTTAAGAAGAAGTGGTCGTTGGAGTGCATGAAGTCAAGAACCCCCGCCTTCTCCTTCTCACTCGCGTCGACCCCCACAACGGACGGCGCAAGCTCTCGTATCAGCAGCGAAGTCCCGGCTTTGTTCCGATTATGCCCTTCGTCGCCCATCTGCAGGGCCTGCGCGATAAGCGCCCTGAGGTCGACGGCGCCGTGCAACATAAGCGCCCTGCCGAGCACCCTGGCCAGCGTCTTCTCCATATACCGCAGGCGGTCAATGACTTCCCCGCTGTACGCGCCGTAGCGGAGCACTTTGCCCAGGCCCTCATTGAGCGTGCAGTAGGCCCGGTTGCCGTGTGTCCTGTTCTCTACTATCCACACGGGCATGGACGGCGACACGACGCCCGCCATGGGGCCGACGGCGGAATGGTGATGGCAGGGCTCGAAGTCTACCTTGCCGGATGCCGCGAGGTCTTCGGCCTCCGCCTCGTTCGCGGCCTTGCCTTCATATATCAGCGCGCCCATGACCGCGCCCTTCATGGGCCCGCACATGCGTTCCCACGTGATCGGAGGGCCGGCATGCAGGATGAGGTTGTCGCGCATGCCGGGCACGTCCCTTATGGCCGTGCCTATGCCCGCAATGAAAGGATGGGACGCGTTGATCATCTCCAGCGCCCTGGCGTTGGCCTCGTCGATCCTGCTCCCCGCCCGGCGCATGTCCGTGAGCATGGAGTAGAGCTTCTCATTCCCGCCGCACGGCGCTTCCCAGTCTATTTGGACAACCGTCTTGCCCTGCATCCTCACCGATTCGGCGAAGAGGGAGCTGCCCAGGTTCCCAACCACTATTTCCGATTTCAGAAGCCTGCTTACCTCTTCCACTTTATTCACCTATGAGTTTCTCAACCAGCATGCACGCGAGCTCATTCGTCTCGGCCACAACGGCGCCCGCGGCCTCGAACTCCTGCCTCTGGCCCGCGTATCCCTGCGGATCGTCATGCGTGCCGCACAGGCTCACCACGACCGCCGGGCCGGGTTGCCCCGGCCGCCTCTCCTTAAGTTCCACTAGCAACCGGGCTATCTCGCCGCCCGGGTCCATATTGCAGCCGTAACCGAGAACCACGTCCATGAGAATAACTGCGGTTTCAGGATCTTCGAACTCCCTGGCCATTCTCGCGAGCTTGTAGGACTGGTCGATCATGGGATGCGCCCTGCCCCTCGTGAAGGCGTCATCCCCCAGGTCGACTATGGTGTGCCCCATGCTTGCCGACGGGTCGGTGAGATGGCGAGTGCCCGGCAGATTCATATTGGTGTTTATTTCGCCGAGATGCTCTTTAAGAATAAAGACGGCTTCCTGGCCAAGCGTACCGCCGCCGAAGAGCCCCCGAAGGTACTTCCGCCCGGAACCGGAAGCGGTAACGGAAATGTCCGCGGCCCTTTCAAGCAGCGCCGATATCTCATCCGCCGACGGCAGGCTGAATTTCCTCTCCGTCGCCGCTGCAGCCGCCAGGCGGGCCGTGTCCGCAAGCGTGCCCGCGAAGGTGATATTGCCTTCCCGGGGGCCGGCTTCCTGGCCGGCGAACCAGACAATACAGGACTTGCCGCTCCGGCCGGCAAGGCCCAGGATCTCGTCCCCGACCGCCGCATCCGGCACTTTTGAGATTATGACTATGACGCCCGTATTCTCATCGGAGATCAGGGCCTTGAGCCCCATTGCGGTGGTCACTCCGCCCACCTCCGCGGAGACGTCTCTTCCCCCCGTGCCTATGAGGTGGGACACTCCGACGCCCAGCCTCGCGAGCACCGACGATACCTCCTGGGCGCCGGTTCCCGATGCCGAGACGATGCCGACATTGCCGCGCGGCACGGCATTGGCGAAACCCAGGCCGACCCCGCCGATTATGGCAGTCCCGCAGTCGGGACCCATAACAAGGAGCCCTCCCGCGCGGCCGAGCGCCTTCAGCCTGACTTCGTCTTCAACCGGGACGTTGTCGCTGAAGATCATTACGTGCTTCCCGCCGGCGAGGGCCCGCTCCGCCTCCACCGCCGCGTACCTGCCCGGCACGGAGACAAACACCAGGTTGATATCGGGGCGCTCCCGCATGGCGCCGTCGAGCGTAGTGATGGCCAATTCGGCTTCTTCTCTCGGCCCGGCGCCCCCCTCGATCTCCCGCTTCACAAGCGCAAGCGCCGCCTCGAAGCTCGCCTCATCCGCAGCATCAATCGCTATTATGAGGTCGTTGGGATCAGCACCGGCGGCACCAGCGGGATCGAAACCCGCCTCCTTCAGGAGCCGAACATTGGTATCCGTGGCCATGGCCACCATGGCGCTCACAACGCCCGCGGCTTCGCCCGCCGTCTTCGAAACGCGCATCAGGCTCACCGAGTCCAGGTAAGCCGACTTTTCTATCAGTATTTTCTTCATCCGATTTCCCCGGCCGCTCCCGCGGCCTCCAGATAGCATATCACACCGGCGAGCATATCCTGACCCGATGTAGACCCCAACCGCGAAAGCCGCTCCACGGAGGTGCGGATCGGACCCGGACCTCCCCTTGCGATCGCGCGCAACAAGTCGGAAAGCGGCTCCGGCAGGAGACCGCGGAGCGCGCCCCTCAGCATGAAATACGAAGTAATGGTAGTCATTGACCTTTTTATACCCAGGCGCGTGCGCGCATCCCCCGCGGCAAGGCTCCCGTACGCGAACATATGTGCCGCGCCGAGGAAGCCCGCCAGAAAATCGTCCCCCGAGGGTGTCAGCCCGGAGCCCAGCCCGACCGCGCTTCGCATCACCCGGCAGGCTCTCGAGACTTCCCCGCGCTTCCATGACTTCGCAAGAGCGGCCCTTATCCCGTGACATTTATGAATGAGGGCGTTCCCGGCTCCTCCGGAGCCCGTCACCATGAGAAAGGGCGAGGCCGGCTGGTTTTTCTTCAGCGCTTCCATTATCATTTCCAGAAGCCCGGCCGGATTCCCCGGCAGACCGCCGTCAAGGCGTCCCACCTCCGGGTCCCAGACCCGGGCGCCCGCCAGCCGGATTATGGCCCTGCCGCCTCCCATCATTATCTCCCCGCTCTTCATATTCACCCGCTCCCCCACTCGCGCTCCAAGAAAAGCCCGTTCCCCGGCACAACACCGTTCCCCGTACGAACCCCGTTTCCCGCCCGAATCCCGTCCTGGCGCCAGAACCACCGCGTAGGGATGGAGGGGCGTTCCGTGAGCATGCAGGCTCAGCCAGATCGACCGGCCGCACGTGATATTAACCGTTCCCGCGAAGACCGAGTGAACCGAGCCCGACGCAGGGCCGCGATTCAACTCATCGCATACCGGGGAGCTGATTGTCTGGGCCTGGATTATCATCACTTGGCGGCGAGCTTTCCTTTGAGGGCAAGATACACTCGCTCGGGACAGAGGGGCAGATCGAGTATTCTGACGCCGGCGGCGTCGAAGATGGCGTTCGCGATCACCGACGGCACCGATATCATGGGGTGCTCGGCCACGCCGCGCGCGCCGAACGGGCCCTTATCATGCGGCGTTTCGATGAACACCTGCACCATCTCGCGGGGGACGTCCCTTACGGTGGGTATCTTGTAGTCGGTAAACGACGCGTTGAGAAGATGACCTTCGCCGTCATAGACATAGTGCTCGGAGACCGTGCACCCGAGGCCCTGCACCGTTCCACCCAGCACCTGGCCCCTGCAGAGGGCCTCGTTTATGACCTTGCCGACATCGAAGGCCGACACTATCCTTACGATCTCCACATCGCCGGTTTCCGTATCCAACTCGATCTCGACGGCATGCGCGCCGTAGGTCCAGCACAGCGCCGGCAGGCCCTGCCCGGTCTCAAGATCGAGATTGGTGAGGCCCTCGGCCACATACCTGCCCCTTCCGATCACCGGCCCTCCTATGGCATGTCCGTCCGGGTACTTGTATCCCATGACGACG
>JASFEA010000220.1:0-4366 GCA_050125095.1 bacterium | reverse complement strand
CGCGGACATATACGCGCAGCGCCTTAACGCCGGCGGTGCGGTGCTGTGGACGGCCGACGGCGAGGCGGTGGTGAGCGCATCGGGCAATCAATCCGATGCGGTGCTCGCACCGGACGGAACGGGCGGCGCAATCATAGCCTGGAAGGACCCCCGCGGCGGCGACACAGACATATACGCGCAGCTAATCGACCGCAACGGTGCTTACCAATGGACCAAGGACGGCATAGTGATCTGCGGCGCGGCCAACAACCAGTCGTTCCCCAATATCGTACCCGATGAGGCCGGTGGGGCGGTGATCGCCTGGTTCGATTCGCGCACCGCCTACGACATCTATATTCAGCGCGTCGATGCGCTTGGGAGCGTATACTGGGACGCGGACGGCGAGGTGGTACGCACGGCACCGCCTTACCCCAACTATATGGCGCTTATTTCCGATGGATCCGGCGGAGCGTTAATCGCCTGGGACGAAGACACGGGACCCTATACTGACGCGCGGGCCCAGTGGATAGATTTTCACGGCGACCTCAAGTGGGGCACCGACGGTGTCGCCTTCGGGCCGACCGGAGTGTACCAGAGCGATGCCTGGCTGGCACCGGACGGCGCCGGCGGTGCGTTTGTGACGTGGCGTGACAACCGCGGGGCGGATACCGATATCTACATTCAGCATGTCAGCGCTCTCGGCGGGAAGCAGTGGACGTCGGACGGCGTCCCCGTTTGCACTGCCACGGGCACCCAGTACTACGCTTTCCCCGTGCCCGACGGCGAAGGCGGGGTGATTGTGTCCTGGCTTGACAGGCGCACGGGTGATGAGGAACTCTACATTCAGCATATCTCGCCCGCGGGCACGGCGTCCTGGGACAGCAATGGTGTTCTCGTGGCCACGGACCTGGAGTCGTCAGTAGACTACAGAGTCACGGGGGACGACGCCGGTAATGCCATATTCGCCTGGGAGGACACGCGCGGCGGCGATGCGGGCATATTCGCCCAGCGCATGGATTGGTCTGGCAACTGGGGAAACCGGGCCCCCTGCATCGCATCGGCCGAAGACGTGCCGGGAGACCAGGGCGGGTATGTGAACGTGCAGTGGGACGCGAGCCCGGTGGACCCGCCGCCCTACGGACTCATAGTCGACTATACCGTGTGGAGAGCTATCGAACAGGGCCCGCTCACGGCCTACCTGCTCGTCGGCCGGCCGGTTCTGGAAAACATTCTGGAGCTGATGCCCGGGGCACTGGTTGACGGCGCGGTGCGCATAGAGCAGCTCGCCAACGGTTCCTCATACTACTGGGAGCTGGTGGGAACGGTGGAGGCGTATGGCCTTCATACCTACGCCTACCCGGCCGAGACGCTCTTCGATTCCACGTCTGTCTGCCCGGACCTGCACTTCTTCCAGGTCATAGCGCATGGCGCGGGGGCGGGCGAGTTCTGGATTTCCAATACGGTGTTCGCGCGCAGCGTGGACAATCTGGCGCCGGAGGCGCCGCTTAACCTGGCCGGAGACTACCAGACTCCGCCGGGCGAGCTCCTGATGACATGGGACCCCAACATGGAAGCCGACCTCTCCAACTACGCAGTCTACCGAGGGGCCACGGAGGACTTCGTGCCGGACGCCGGCAACATGATAGGCGCTCCTACCGACACCTTCTTCGTGGACACGGAGTACAATGCGGGCGCACAGGAATATTACAAGGTGAGCGCGGTGGACATACATGAGAACGAAAGCGGTTACGCGCTGCTCCGGCCCGAGGACGTATCGGGCGTGGACCCGGGGATACCACTGATCACGGCTCTGGAGCAGAACGTACCCAACCCGTTCAGCCCTGAGACTGTGATACGGTACTCCCTCGCAGAGCGCGGGCATGTGTCGCTCAGGGTGTACGATGTCCAGGGCCGGCCGGTTCGCACGCTCGCGGACGGCGAGATGGCTGCGGACAGGCACGAGGCCCGCTGGGACGGCCGGGATGACGCCAGCCGGCCGGTAGCGCCCGGAGTCTACTTCTATGAGCTGGAGGCGCCGGGATACGCCCGGACCATGAAAATGGTGCTGTTGAAATAGGCCAGTTGCCATCGACGTGAGCGAGACCTGACCCCGGTTGTGCCCCTCACAACTCGGCAGGTTCTTTGCAGGTTTTTCTATAGAGGCGCCGGAAGCATTTGCGCCGGCGCGCCGCTGCAGCCCTCTGATACGTTGAATTCGGCGCCGTGGCGTGGTATAATCGTTCTGTATTTCTTACGAGTGGAACACAGCAAGGGAGGGGTTTCATGCGCAATTCCACGCTCATTTCCGCATTGTTCCTGGTTTCCGTCGCCGTGCTCGCCGGCAATGCCGCTGCCGA
Organism: bacterium; assembly: GCA_050125095.1. Classification (GTDB taxonomy): domain Bacteria; phylum Arandabacterota; class Arandabacteria; order Arandabacterales; family JALGWA01; genus JALGWA01. The sequence continues at coordinate 2,030 of JASFEA010000220.1, read as the reverse complement.
CTGCGGCCTAGACCCCATCTGGGTCGACACCTACGGCGCGGGCGACGAGTTCTTTACGGCGATTCACGCTACGCCGGACGGCGGCTTTATAGTCGGCGGCAGTACCCGCACCTATGGCGCCGGGGACAACGACTTCTGGCTTCTCAGACTCGACGGGGACGGCGATACCCTCTGGACCCGCACTTACGGGACGGCCGAAGAACAGGACCTGCATGATGCCAGGATCGCCCCGGCAGGGGGTTACATCATGTGCGGGACTACTAAACCGGATGACGAAGCGCCCAGCGACATCTGGGTTGTGCGGGTCGACGCGAACGGCGATACGCTGTGGACATGGACCCACGGCGATTCCGCGGAGTCGGAGTGGGCCGCATCGGTACAGCCGATGGCAAACGGCCATTTCGCAGTCGCGGCCACTTCCAATGAGAACAGCATCGACTCGCATACCGATGCCGCCATATTCCTGCTCGACGCCGGCGGCAACAACTACGATTCGGAGTTCTTCGGCGGACTCGACAATGAGGTGGCCATGAGCATCCGGCAGACTCCCGATGAAGGCTTCATCATCGCGGGCTGGACGGAGTCATATGGGGCCGGTCCGGACGACGTGTACCTTGTCAAGCTCGATGAAACGGCCAACCTGGAGTGGCAGAAGTTCTATGGAGGCAGCGGCGCCGATGAGGGCCGGGACGTCATAGTGACGTCCGACGGCGGTTACGTCGTGGTGGGGAATACCTCGTCCTACGGGGCGGGGAGCCTCGATATGTATATCATCAAGACCAACGCCTCCGGAGATACTCTGTGGACGCGCACGGTGGGGGGTACCGAGCCCGACCTGGCCGATGCGGTGATGGAGGACGACGACGGCACGCTGGTTGCGGTGGGGAATACGGAGTCCTTCGGATCGAGCGACATGTCGGTATATATCGCCGCCATGGGGGGCGACGGCACCATCTACTGCACAGACATCTATGAGACCCAGGGAAGGGGCGACGCAACGGCCGTTACCGAGACCCCGGACTGGGGCATCGCCATCGCCGGCGCGAACGACCCCAACGAGACCTTCGACTGGAGCGGGCTTGTGATCCGCCTGTACGGCCGGGCCCCGTTAATTCAGAGCATAGCCGACGTGCCTTACGACCAGGGCGGCAAGGTGAGGCTCGTGTGGGGACGCTCCAGCCACGATGAGCCCGATGGCAGCCCGGTCATCACGGGCTATGCCATATACCGGAAGTACGACTGGGCGCCAACGGCCGGTCGCGACCGGGTCTGCGACGGGGACTTCCCCAGGCTGGGCTACCCGCCGGGCGACTGGGACTACGTGACCACGGTGCCCGCCAGGCATGAGGACGTGTACAGCACGGTGGTCCCCACTCTCTGTGACTCGTCCGTGGCCCACGGGATGTGCTGGTCCTTCTTCTTCGTGTCGGCCGTTACGGAGGAGCCCGGTTTCTACTTCGATTCGCCGCCCGACAGCGGCTACTCGGTGGACAACCTGGCGCCGTCTCCGCCGGCCGATTTCCACATGTCCACGGCCACGGACCTGGCGTGGGACGAGGCGCCCGAGGAGGACTTCGATTACTTCACGGTCTACGGTTCGATGGATCCCGACTATGCCGGGGCCGTATTCATCGGTTATACAATCGGCACCGGGCTGGACGTCTCGGGCGACAGGTACGACTACTATTATGTCACGGCCACGGACTTTGCAGGCAACGAGGGTGACCCGTCCACGCTGGAGAATGTCTACGCGGGAGTCCCCGGAGGAATCCCGGCGGCATACGCCCTCAGGCAGAACGATCCCAACCCGTTCCGTGCCGGCACCAGCGTGTCATTCGACATGCCTGCGGCCGGCCGGGTGACGCTGGAAGTGGTCGATGTAAGCGGGCGCGTTGTGCGTACCTTGCTCGCCGGAGATATGCCGGAGGGCAGCCACTCCGCGAGATGGGACGGGCGGGATGAGGCCGGATCCGAGGCCGGCCCCGGCGTGTACTTCCTGCGCATGACCGCCGGAGCCTTCACGGCCAGCC
>JASFEA010000219.1:0-4385 GCA_050125095.1 bacterium | reverse complement strand
GAGGAATCCATGCCCCTCGTCCTCGAAGAGAACGTACTCGTAGGGGATGCCGCGGTCTTCCATGGCCGCCACTATCTGCTCGCTCTCCGCCTGGTTGACGCGCGGGTCGTTGGCTCCCTGCGCGATAAGCATGGGGATCTTGATCTGGTCTACCTTGAATAAGGGCGACCTCGACTCGAGAAATTCCTTCTCGGTCTCCGGGTTGCCCACCCTGCGGTAGAAGAGGTCGAGCAGCGGAGTCCAGTAGGGCGGAATCGTCTCGATGAAGGTGATGAGGTTGGAAGGCCCGACGCCCGCCACTGCGCAGGCGAAGAGATCGGGCGTGAAGGTCGCGCCCACGAGCGCCGCGTAACCGCCGTAGGACCATCCGAAGATGGCGACTCTATCCGGGTCGGCGATGCCCTGCTCGACCGCCCAGTTCACGGCGTCCACGAGGTCATTGTGCATTTTGCCGCCCCACTCCTTGTCGCCGGCGTTCAGGAATTCCTTGCCGTAACCTGTGGAGCCGCGGAAGTTGACCTGGAAGCAGGCATATCCCCTGTTGGCGAGCCACTGCGCCTCGGAGTTGTAACCCCAGGTGTCCCGCGCCCACGGGCCTCCGTGCACGTTTAGAACCATTGGCAGGTTCTTATGCTCGACATTAGGCGGATAGGTGATGTACCCGTGTATGGTGAGGCCGTCCCGCGATTCGAACGATACGGGCTCCATCTCGGCCAGAGTGTATTCTGCCAGGTCGGGCTTGTGATAGAACATGAAATCGCCCGTCTTGGCCCCGCGGTCCCAGGTGTAATATGACACGGGCCCGTCGTCCTCCGTAAAGCCCACTATCCAAACCTCATCGTCGTTGTCGCGGCTGCTGATGAAGTAGTCGCCTTCCTGGAGCTCCGAGATCATCTCCACGTCCTTCTTGATGGTGTCATCGAGGATGAGCCAGTCGGTTCTATCCCTCAGGAAGAGCACGGCTTGGATTTCCCAGGTGTCGGGGTTCCTGACGATGCCGGATACGTCATAAATGGGATCTTCGGCGATGACCTTGTCGATCTCCCCGTTCTTGAGATCGATCCGGACGAGCCGGGCCGCGTTGACGCCGCGGGAGTCCATGCAGTACATATAACGCCCGTCCTTGCTGAATGTCTCGGGGTAGCTCGACAGGGCGTCATCGGGTCCCCAGGTCAGGACTTTTTCGAAACTGTCCTTCTCGTTTTCCCTTATCAGAAGATCGAATCCCCCCTCGGGAGTGGCCGCCAGCGCGCCGCGGAGCTTCAAATCGAAGTCCACCAGCCAGCCCACTATATTGCCGGGATTCCGGGCGACCCTCTCCATCGAGCCGTTCTTGAGGTCGAGATGATAGACGTCGAAGAGGCGCGGGTCTTCCTTGTTCATCGCAATGAGCATTTCATCGGGATGATGCCTGCTGTACTCGACGATCTGCACCTGGGTATCGGCACCCTCGGTGAGCGCCTCGTTCTCGCCCGTCTCGACGTTCGCCCGGTAAAGCTGCCAGTTCTCATTCCCGCCCACATCCTGAAGGTACATGATGTGCTTGTTGTCCTGTGCCCAGAAGTATCTGACTATGCCCCGCTCGGTGTCGTCGGTCACCGGCCTGGCGTCGTCCATTCCTATGGTCTGCACCCAGACATTGAGTATGTCGTCCACCGGCGCGATCCAGGCCATCATGGTCCCGTCCGGAGAAACCCTCGGGGCGGCCTTCTCCGGGTTGCCCATGAGGACTTGCCTGGGGACGATTTTGACGGTCTCGCCGCCGCAGCCGACCAGGTAGACGGCCGCAAGCCCGAAGACCACTAAACAGATCAACCACGTGGTCCTTTTGAAGTCCATTTCTTCCGCTCCTTTCGCGTCTCGGCGCGACCGCCGCGCCGCCCGGACCCACACCTACGGAATTATTCCCCGGCTCGGGGTCAATTCCTGATTGGCAGAAACAGAGGCATAAGGTCTTCATCACCCCTGTTCAATGAGTCATTATCCACCCCCCCATGGCAAAGTCAAGCTCATAAAAGCCCTCAAGGAGCAGGCCTATTCGCGCCCGGGCCCGGCCGGCCCGGCCTCTATGCCCCTGGCCATGAGCAGGCTCTCATAGAGCCGGTCGAGCTTATCGAGCACCGTGGCCGGGGAGTAGCGCCTGACGGCGGCCTGCCTGGCGGCGCGGCCCATCGACTCCCGCTTCCCGGGATCGGCCGCGAGGCCGGCGACGGCGGCCACAAGGGCGGCCTTGTCGCCGCTCGGTATGAGAAGTCCCGTCCCGGGCTCTTCCAGGACCTCGGGGATGCCGCCCACCGATGTTGAGACTATGGGCCTTGCGGCCAGCATGGCCTCCACCAGGGATACCGGGAGTCCCTCCCGCACCGAAGTTATGACATAGACGTCCATGGCGGCGAGCACCTCCGGGATGTCGGTGCGATTGCCGAGGAAGAGAACTCGTCCCTCCAGGCCGAGGCGCCGCGCTCGGGCCTCGAGGTCGGCCCTCAGCCGGCCGTCCCCCACGATGAGGAATCTCATACGCCCGTCGGTCCTGAGGAGTTCATGTGCCGCCTCAAGGAAGAGGTCATATGCCTTTGCGGGAACCAGTCTTCCAACGGTTCCGACGACGAAATGATCGTCGATCCCGAGGTCTCGTCTAAAGGCCCTGCGGGTCGCTTCGTCCACCTCGAACCTCTCCGGGTCTGCGGCGTTCTCGATCAGGACCATCTTGGAGTCGGGCGTTCCCTCATGCTTCTTCCTCAAGGTGCGGATGTCTTCAGAGACCACTATGCGCATGTCGGTACGCAGGAGGGCCAGGCGTTCGAACAGGTGATGGTAAGGCTTCTTCCAGAGGGTCTTGCCGTGCTCATGCGTTACAATAACCGGCGTGCCGGCCAGCCAGGCCGCGAGCCTCCCAACGAGACCGGGCTCGAATAGATGCGTATGGAGAACGGAGATGTTCTCCTTAAGCAGAATGTCTCTGAGTCTCGTCACGGTCCTGATAAAATACCTTCTCCGGTAGCCCAGCTCGAATACCCTCACACCCGCCCGCTCGAGCTCGGGCGCGAACTCGCCCCGTTCCAGCATGCAGCAGATGGAGTGATCGAAAGCGCTCTTCTTGAAGTGGGGCCCCAGGTAGTAGAGGTTCCGCTCCGCCCCTCCCGCGGTGAGGCTCCCGATCAGGTGAAGAACCCGCGTCTTAGGAGGAGGCATTCGGCCCTCTCACGAAACCACGAAGTTGATGAGCTTGTCCTTGACGTATACGGTCTTTCTTAAGGTCTTGCCTTCGAGCCACTTGGCTATGGACTCGTCCTGGCGCGCGGCCGCTTCGGCTGCGTCCCGGCCGGCGCCCGCCGGCACGCTTATGCTGCCGCGGAGCTTCCCGTTCACCTGGACGACCACGTTCACGCTGTCCGTTTTGAGCAGCGCCTCGTCATGTTCCGGGAAAGGCGTTTCGATGAGCGTGGTCGAGTGCCCCAGCTTCTGCCACATCTCCTCACAGATATGGGGGGTCATGGCATAGATCATCTGCACGGCCGCCTCCGCCGCGAACCGGAGCACCTTCCCGGTGCTCTCCGGCAGGTCGTCCCCGGGTCCGTCCGGCAGGAACCGGTACATCTCGTTCACGAGCTCCATGACGGCGCTTGTCGCCGTGTTGAAGTGGAACTTCTTCTCGATGTCTTCTCTCACCTTTTTGATGGCCCAGTGGGACTTGCGAAGGAGCCCGAGCTCATCCTCGGTGAGGCTGCCGGCCCCCGGGACGGCTCCGTCTGCGAAGTGCGAGACCACCTCGACGGCGCGCCAGAGCCTGCTTAAGAAACGCGAGCAGCCCTCCACGCTGCGGTCTATCCACTCGACGTCCTTCTCCGGCGGGCCCACAAAGAGGGTGTACAACCTCACCGTGTCCGTGCCGAATCGCTCTATGAGGTCGTCCGCGGGTATGGCGTTACCCTTGCTCTTCGACATCTTAAAGCCGTCCTTGCATATCATGCCCTGCGTGAAGAGATTCGAGAAGGGCTCGCGCGTCGCGAGATAGCCGAGGTCCGAGAACACCCTTGCGACGAAACGCGAGTAGAGCAGATGCAGTATGGCGTGCTCGATGCCGCCTATGTACATGTCCACCGGCACCCAGTAGTTGGCTTCCCCGGGTTCCCACGGCCTCGTCTCGTCCGCCGGGTCCAGGTACCTCAGGTAATACCATGTGGAGTCGACGAAGGTGTCCATGGTGTCGGTCTCGCGCCTGGCCGGCTGGCCGCAGGCAGGACATGTGGTTTCCACGAAGGAGCCGAGCGTCTTGAGGGGCGACTCGCCCGTCGGCTTCCACTCCTCGAGCTCGGGAAGCAGCACGGGAAGATCTGCCTCGGGTACGGGCACTGTGCCGCATTTGTCGCAGTATATTATGGGAA
>JASFEA010000218.1:0-4418 GCA_050125095.1 bacterium | reverse complement strand
GTCGACACGCCGTATTCGCGGGCTATGTCGTATATGGTGTCTCCCGCCCTGACCGTGTGCTCGACGACCTGGCCGGGCACTCCCGATATCTTGAGGCGCTGGCCCGGATATATTCTATCGTCGGGGCTCATGGAATTGGCTGCCAGCACCGAAGAGGTCGACACGCCGTATTCGCGGGCTATGTCGTATATGGTGTCTCCCGCCCTGACCGTGTGCTCGACGACCTGGCCGGGGGCTCCCGAAACCCTGAGTTGCTGGCCCGGATAGATGCGGTCGTCCTCGCTCATTGAGTTGGCCGCGAGCACCTCGGAGGTCTGGACGCCGTATTTCGCGGCTATCCCCGAAACGGTGTCGCCACTTTTGACCGTATGAACGGATGCTCTCGGGGCGCCGTTCCCGGGGATCTTGATCTTCTGGCCGGGGTAAATCATATCGCGCGAGGTAAGGCCGTTCGCATGGAGAACCCCCTCGCAGGATGCTCCATACCTGTGAGCTATGGCCGATATCGTCTCGCCCCGGCTCACGACGTGCACAAAGGTCTCCCCCTCGGCCATCTGGGGCGGCGGCTTGACCGTCTCGTCCAGCGAGACTATTAGCTTCTGGCCCGGGTATATGAGATCGCGCGATCTCAGTTCATTCCATACCGCTATATCATTCACTTTGAGGCCGTACCGATGGGCCACGCTGGTCAGCGTCTCGCCTCTTCTCACGACATGCACGCCGGGATTCTGGGGCAGCACGACGCCATCGCCGTAGGGTATGGTAAGAACATCCCCGGCCCGGATGCGGTGGTAGTTCTTTATGCCGTTGGCCTGGGCTATCGTGGACACCGAGGTCCCGTACTTGCGCGCGATTACCGAGAGGCTCTCTCCGCGCCGCACCGTGTGCTTCATATAAGGGCTTGCATACGACTTGGCCACCCTGTCCTGCTCCGGAATTTCCGCCAGGTTTGCCTGGCAGATCTCCAGCGTCCCGCGCGGTATCCTGACGCCGTAATGCTCGCTGCCGTCCGGCGCGCATTCTCTTATGAGATGGGGATTCATTTGACTGACTGTCTTATCCTCCACTCCCGCGCACTCGGCTATGACCGCGAGGGACGTCTTGGGGGCCACTCTTATTTCCTCAAACTCGACCGGGTCGTCGTATTCGAAGTCGAACCCGTAGCCTCCCGGGCTGTTCATGATTATGCACGCGGCCATGAACTTGGGAACGTGGTCACGCGTTTCGCGAGGCAGCCGGAGCTCCCAGAAGCTGTCGGAACGCGCCCTCTTCATAGCGCGCTCGACCCCGCGCGGTCCGGTGTTGTAGGCGGCAATGACGAGCTCCCAGTCGCCGAAATTGGTGTAAAGGTCCCGGAGGTACCTCGAGGCGGCCCTCGTCGATCTGACCGGGTCGCGGCGCTCATCGGCCCACCAGTCAACTCGCATGCCGTAGAGGCGCGCCGTGCTCCTTATGAACTGCCACATCCCGACCGCATGCGCTTTGGAGTAGGCATTCGGATTGAAGCCGCTCTCTATGAGAGCCAGGTTCACGATCTCAAGCGGCATCCCTTCTTCCTTGAGTATCTTGAGCGTTAGTAGGCGGTACTGGCCGGACCGCCTCACCCAGTTCTCGAACGTCTTACGGCCACGGCCGCAGAAGTAGTCGATCCACTTGCGGACCTGGGCGTTGTCGACGACCTCCACCGACGGAAGCGGCGGCTTCTTGGGCTCTATGGCCGCCAGTTCGAGCTCACTCGGCGGTATCTCCTCCCCCGCGCTGGGGATGCGCTCGAGGAAGTACCTGCACTTGTACAGCAGTATTCTCCTCTCGGCCAGGGCGGCCTCATCCGCCGCCCATTGGATGTCCAGACTGAGGTAACCGATGACACGGTTGAGATAATGTGCCGCCGAATCGTAATCCTCGGCTACGAAGTACTCCACGGCCCTGCTGTACAGCGAGTCCGCGCGGACCAGGGCCTCGGCGGCTTTGTTCTCTGAGGCAGGCTCTTCGGAGAGGGGTCGCGTCCTGTACTTCGCGCTGCACCCGATGAGAGCGAGCAGGATTATCGCAGACAATACCAGCCACACGCGCCGCTTATACATCTAACTCCCTTCCACGGGGAAGCCGCTCAGTTGGGAGAAACCTAATATGGATATCGTATTTTGACAACATAATTCTACCTGTACATGGTCTTTATGTTGCCCCAGGTGCTGGCCTCCGCCGCGCACGGCCCGCCGCATCCCAGGTAGACTCTCCAGGCCGCCTCGACGTAACCGTACAGCCCGCAGCCTGCGCTGGTGTCGCGGCCATCGCAGAACCACTGGGGCGGGCAGTACTCGAAGTTCACTCCATAGTAGCCCGAGTATATGGTGCCGTAGTGACTTGAGTACGGCCTGGGATAGAGGGCCGTCAGGCAGGAGTAGTCGTGCAGCTCGCAGCCGCCCAGCACGGCCGTGCTTATGTTGTCGAAACCCCACTGGGGATAGTCGCAATGCGTCCCTATCATCGTCGCGGTGACCAGAATCCTCGGGTAGCTGATGCTGGGGTCGAATTCAATCGCGCAGTGGGGCAGACACTGGTTGGGCTCAACCTCAACGTAGTTCCACGCGTAGCCCGTCTCGTAGGGGCCGCTCGACCAGAAGGCCTCGCCGATGGGGCAGCCCTCTTCATCCGCACAGTATACATCAAACTCAACCGTAAACATCCCCGGGTAAATAGTCCCATAGCCGGCGAAGTCCAGAATGCGTATGGTCTCCAGCCTGAAACACATATACGGGTCGCAGGCGCTGCCGGTAAACATGGAGACGTCTCCCACCTGGAACATGGTTCCTATCACTTCGCCCTGGGACCATCCGTGGAATCCCCAGAACCAGGAGTAGGTCGGGCAGGGAATATAGTAAAAGTAATTCATATAGCAGTCGTGTATCGGCTCGCTGCCGAAATCATCTCTCATGGTGTATGCCTTCTTCTCGAAGGCGAAGGTTGATGCCGCGAGCATAATAAGGAGTACCGGCACAAGGCAGGCTTTCATATCGAACCCCCGGTTGCGAGTCCGACGCTCATCAAAGGCCGCACGACCTGATTGCCTAGTGATTATCAGTTAAGGACCCGGGTGTCAAGCAAACTTCTTCGCGGGGCCCGCCCCCGACCCGGCAGGAGATGGATTGGCGTCAAAAAAAGAGGGTGCCCGGAGGCACCCTCTCTTTAAACGAAGCTACTACTACCTGTACATCGACTTGATGTTACCCCAGGTGCTAGGCTCGGTAGCAGTCGGGCCGTAGCAGTTGAGGTAAATGCGCCAGGCAGCCTCGACGAAACCGAACACGTTGCAGGCAGCGCTCGTGTCGCGGCCGTCACAGAACCACAGCGGCGGGCAGTACTGGAAGTTAATCCCGTAGTAGCCGGAGTGGATCGTGGTATAGTGGCTGTTGTAAGGTCTCGGATACAGAGCCGTGAGGCAGCTGTATTCGTGGAACTCACAACCGACTTCAATACCGGTGCTGATGTTGTCGAAGCCCCACTGAGGATAGGAGTTATCCGTACCTACCTGGGTCGATGTGACCAGAACCCTCGGATGGCTCAGAGGGGTATCCATGGTGGCGCAATCATCCAGACAGATCGCGGGATCTACAGGAATGTAGTTCCACGCAAAGCCTGTCTCCCACGGGCCGCTCGACCAGAGAGCTGGGCCGACCGGGCAGCAGTCATCGTTCGCGCAGTAAATGTCGAAGACGACCGTGAACAGGCCCGGATAGACCGTACCGTAACCGGCGAAGTCCAGGACACGGATCTGCTCGATCTCGAAGCAGAGCTCGGGATCGCAGGCAACGCCCGTGAACATGGAAATGTCACCAACCGTGAAGCAGGTGCCCAGCATGTCACCGTAGGTCCAGGAGTAGAAGCCCCAGAACCACGAACTGGTCGGGCACGGAATGTAGTAGTAGTAGTTCATGTAGCAATCGTACAGCGGCTCAGTGCCGAAATCGTCGCGCATCGTGAATGCCTTTCTCTCGACGGCAAACGCGCTGGTCGCGAGCACAAGCACGAGCACTATCGCCATAAACAGCTTCATTTTTTTACCTCCGTAAATTGAAAGCACTGATTAACCCAAATGGAGTTGACGAAAACACCCTCTGGCAAGGGCTCAGACATTTTCGTTCGTTCCCGCAGCTCACCTCCTTCTTATGCGAGCCTTCGCCCGCTGAAGCTAGACCAATTGGTGCTTCCTTCGACGGTTCACAGTTTATCACAATTTCTGAGATGGTGTCAAGAAAAAATGTTCATAAAAGAGGCAAGCGGTGTAGCCATGATGACGTCGGGGGTCTATATGCTTATAGTTCAGTGGATTTGGCGCTTAAGGGGGCATGGGCGAGACGAATCCGGCGGGGGATGTCAGCATGCGCGGCGATCGGCAGCTCCTGCAAAATAACGCAGAT
>JASFEA010000217.1:0-4456 GCA_050125095.1 bacterium | reverse complement strand
CGATGAGAACGTCCATTCTCCTGCCCGCATCGGCCGAGCGCCTGTCGATTTCGGCGGCCAGCTCGAGCGAATCCACCGACTGGATCATGTCGAACATCCGGACCGCGGTCTTGACCTTGTTCCGCTGTAGATGCCCGATCATATGCCAGGAGACATCGCCTTTTACGGCGGGGATCTTGTCCTTGGCCTCCTGCACTCGGTTCTCGCCTATGGTGGCGAGACCGGCGTCCACGGCCTCCTGTATTCTATCGGGCGGGACGCGCTTGGTCACTCCCACCAGCTGCACCTCGTCGGGCGAGCGGCCGGCCCTTTCCGTAATATCGGCAATCTCGGCCCGGAGTCTCTCAATATTCTCTCTAATCGGCGACATTAAGGAATCGGCTCCCCGGTTAGGGGCGACTCTGCCTTTCTTTCGGAAGCTGCCCGGCCGTCCGGCCCGGCGCCTCTCGCCTGACCCCTCTACTTCGACTGCGGCGGCTTGAAGCACCTGCGGCAACGAGGCTCATAGGCCTCGCCCGCTCCCACCACGATTCTCTCGTCGCTCTCGATCAGGCGCTGAGTTCTGTTAGCCGGCTCCCCGCAGACCATGCATACGGCCATGGTCTTTGTGATGCTCTCGGCAAGCGCCAGGAGCTGGGGAATCGGCTCGAAGGGTCTCCCGCGGTAGTCCTGATCGAGCCCTGCGACTATGACTCGCTTTCCCTCTTCGGCAAGGTCCTCGCAGACGCCGATGAGGTCTTCCGAGAAGAACTGCGCTTCATCGATGCCGACGACCCTGGTGTCCTCTTCGACAAGACCGCGGATCTCTCTTGCGTCCCGGATCTTGTGGCACTCTATCCGCCTCTCGTCATGCGAGACGATGTCGTCGGGGCTGTACCGGTCGTCGATCCCGGGCTTGAAGGCCTGCACCTTAACCCTCGCGATCACGGCGCGGCGCAGCCGGCGTATGAGCTCCTCGCTCTTCCCGCTGAACATGCTGCCGCATATGACTTCTATTCTACCGGTATCGGTCTTCACTTGAATTACCTCTAAGTATCCCTACTTTAGAGGGAGGGGACGACGTGGAAACCTAAGAGATGATTCGTTAGAAAAGTTTAGTCAACCTCCCCGGCTAAGTCAACCCAAAACCCGCCTTGGGGTCATACCCCGGGGTCAGGTCTCCAAATGCACATCCACTCGGGGTCAGGTCTCCAAATGCACATCGGCCGACCCCGAAATCCTCCTGTCACAAATCCCACTACCGGAGACCACAGTCCGCTGCCGCGGATCACAGACCCGGTGGTCACAGCCCGCGGATCGCAAACACCGCGGTCAATAAAGTCCAAGACGGCGAGTCCCGTATCTTTTATAATGTCTTGTAATGGAGGCGGCATGAATATGGCAAATGCCCATCACGCGCTCGCGATTGCCCTCGCGCTTGTCGCGCTCGTCTCATGCGGCGGGCGGGAGGAGCCTCTCAACGTCATCATCATCGGCGTCGACACCTTAAGGCCCGACCACCTGGGCTGCTACGGCTACGGGCGCGACACGAGCCCCGCGGTCGACCGCCTCGCCGCCGGCGGTGTTCTCTTCGAGAACGTGATAAGCCAGTCGCCCTGGACGAGCCCGTCGTTTGCAAGCGTACTCACCTCGCTCTATCCGACGCAGACAGGTCTGGTCTCCGTGGGCACATCCATGCGCGACGCGTTCCCCACGCTCGGCACCCTGCTTAAGGCCGAAGGCTACGCCACCGGCGCAATCATAAACGCGACAGTGATGAAACCCGAATTCGGGATGGACCGCGGCTTCGACTACTACTACACGACGCCGCGGGAAGGAAGGATAGCCGACGGCACGACGCGCGACGCGCTCGCATGGATCGACTCGGTGCACGGGCAGCCCTTCTTCCTCTTCGCGCATTACTACGATCCCCACGAGCCCTATGCGCCGCCCTCACCATACGACGCGTTCTTCGAGGAGGATTACTCCGGGTCGATCGGCAGCGCCTTTGTGCTTCACGATCATTTCCCCGACGTCAAGGGCATGAACTTCGAGCCCTTGAGAAGCCTCACGGACGAGGACTGGGACCACATCCGCACTCTCTACGACGGTGAGATCAGGTTCACCGACGAGGCCGTCCGAGACCTCATGAAGGGCCTTGAGGAGCGGGGCCTTCATGAGAACACCCTGGTTGTCTTCTTAAGCGATCACGGCGAGGAGTTCTTCGAGCACGAGGGATTCGGACACGGCCACACTCTTTACGGCGAAGTGATCCGCGTGCCTCTCGTATTGTGGTATCCGCGGACCCTCCCGGCGGGGGAGCGGGTCGAGAGCCAGGTAAGGCTAATCGATGTAATGCCGACGCTGCTCGATATCCTGGGCATAGGAAACGAAGACCACATGGAAGGCGTGAGCCTCCTGCCTCTCGTGGAGGGCGGCGGCGAAACCGCGCCGGTGGAAGGGCGCCTCTTCCCGTCCAACATGGCTTTCACCGAGGGCATGCTGCGAGGTCCCGACCGAAAGAGCCTGACGCAACATCCCTACAAGATCATTTACAATGTGAAGACGAGAAGAGACATGCTCTTTAATCTCGAACGCGACCCGGGCGAGCTTGTAAATCTCGTGCTCAAGGAGAGGGGGCCGCGCGAGGCGCTGGGCACGCCGCTCTTCCGCGCCATGCTCGACATCAGCGACACCTGGTACATCGAGATGAACTGCGGCGGCGAGCCCCGCGAGTTCGATATCAGGCTGAAGTCCGAGAGGGAACTCACCAGGGGCCGCATTTACTTCTACAAGGCCATCGATACGGCCGGCAGGCTGCACGACATCGGACACCTTGTGACGCCCGGCCGCGGCGAACATGAACTCATGATAGAGGGTCTCAGGGTCACCGAAAGGCTGACGCTGGCGGTGAAGGCGGACCCCGACAACGTGCCGCTTGAGTTCGACCTGGCCTTCGACGGCAAGCCGGCCGCCCAGCAGACCTTCCTGGGGGAGTCGCTCGCCAGCCTGGGCCACATGCCGTTCACGCAGAGGGCCAACAAGCCCAGGCTCAAGGCCAGGGGCGTGCCCGTCGAGAGGCCGGACCCGCCCTACTTCCTGGTGTGGCTTACGCAGGGGCGCTACGGCGGCGGGACGGCGATCGACATGAATGAGGAAACCAGGAGAGAGCTCCGCGCAATAGGTTATATTCAATAGGCAGAAACTCATGGGGTCAGGTCTTGAAATGCACAGTCACTCCGCGGAGGCCGGTTTGATATCGAGCCCCGGATCGAGCCCTGGAGGGATGCGGCGGTGGAGCCCCTGGACCCTCCTTGCCGTCCTCCTCGGCATGGCGCTTGCCGTATCATGCGGCGGAGAGGACAGGCCGCTCAATGTCATCGTCGTGGGAATCGACACATTGAGGCCCGACCACCTCGGCTGTTACGGCTATGACCGCGCGACCAGCCCCAATATCGACGCCTTCGCGGCCGGCGGCGTTCTCTTCGAGAATTGCGTCAGCCAGGCGCCCTGGACGGCCCCTTCATTCGCGACGGTGTTCTCCTCGCTCTATCCGAGCCAGCACGGGTCGATGGACGTGCACTCCAAGATCCGCGGATCGGTGCCGACGCTTGCGACCTTGCTCAGGGAGCACGGATATGCAACGGGAGCCGTCATAAACGCCCCGGCGCTCAAGCCCGAATTCGGCCTATCGCGCGGCTTCGACTTCTACGACATGACCCCGCTCGACGGCCGCATCGGCGACGGCACGACGCGCGACGTGCTCGCATGGATCGACGAGAACAGCGACGGCCCCTTCTTCATGTTTGCGCACTACTTCGACCCGCATATTCCGTATGGGCCCCCGCCCGGGTACGACGACCTCTTCCACAAGGGCTACGAGGGCAGGATACGGAATCCCTTCGACATGGAGGGATTCTCCAAGGCCCGCGAGAGGCTCTTCGAGGAAATGAAGGAACTCACGGCGGACGACTGGGCGGAGATTGTGAACCTCTATGACGGCGAAATAGTCTTCGTCGACGAGGCCTTCGGGGCGCTCATGAAGGGGCTCGAGGAGCGCGGCCTCATCCGGAACACAATCGTCATACTCCTGAGCGATCACGGCGAGGAGTTCTTCGAGCACGGCGGCTTCGAACACGGCCATACCCTGTATGACGAGCTCATCCGCGTGCCGCTCATCATCTCGCTCCCGGGAAGGGTCATGCAGGGGACGAGAATAAGGAACCAGGTCCGCCTGCTGGACGTGACGCCGACGGTATTCGGTCTGCTGGGACTCGAACCGCCGGCCCATTTCGAGGGCGTAAGTCTTGCGCCCTACCTCGAGGGCCAGGGCTCGGTGGACGCGCGCGCGGGCAGCCTACTCCCTCCGCATATAGCCTACGCAGAAGCCATCAGGCTCGGCGCAGAGAAGAAGGCGGTGACGGCGCGGCCGCACAAGGTGATTTACGATCTGATCACCACCGGGAGAGAGTTCTAT
>JASFEA010000216.1:0-4529 GCA_050125095.1 bacterium | reverse complement strand
GGGTAGTTTGCTGACATTGTTCATTATGGAGGACTAGAGTATGAAGACTAGACTGACCGCCTGTATCCTGATGTGCGCCGTTGTGGCCTTGCTGGCCTCTTCCGTAGCCTTCGGACTCAAGCCGGCGGCGGCCAAGATTCCCAACGGGCCCGCGGGTAATTCGCATGTAGGACATCTGTATCTCTTCGAGAAAGACCCGGTATCCTGGGAGATCGTGGACGGCGGCGCCCGCGGCAAGATGAAGTACAATCTCGAGGGCTACGAGTTCGACTTCGTGTTCAACGGGCACGGCCTCGAGCCGGGTATGGACTACACCCTTATTTATTACCCCGACCCCTGGCCGGGGGACGGCTTGATCTGCCTTGGCGAGGGCACGTCTGACTTCGACGGCAATGTTCATATCAAGAACTCCGTCGACACGGGTAGCCTGCCCGCCATGGGCGATGAAAATTACATGGACGGGGCCAAGATATGGCTGGTCTTTACAAACGACGTCGATTGCATGATGCGTTCGATGATCGGTTGGAACCCCATCGAGTACTTGTTCGAATATGACCTGATCACATTCGAGGATATCGATGGTTAGTTGCAGGCTCGTTCCCTTTACATGAACGAGCTGATGCGGGACTGCCGCGGGGGGAGGCTTGAGCCGGGCCTCTCCCCCTCCTTCCCTCTACCTTATAACCGTGATTCGCGTCGTGGCCCGGAATTCGCCGCCGAGCGTGAATACGACGAAGTAATGGCCGCTGGCGACGGGGTTGCCGGAGCCGCTGCGGCCGTCCCAGTAAACCGTGTGCTCGCCGGGCTCATGGCCGCGCCCGGGCAGCGATGATATGCGCCGCCCCATCACGTCAAAGACACCGATCATGAGGTCGCCGGGCGCCGCGATATAGTAGCGGATCTCCGCGGGCGCATGTGATACCAACTGCGGAGCGCTCAGTATCTCCAAGGGCGGGCGCTCTTCGTCCCCGGTCACGCGGGCAACGCCGGCGTCCATTCCCTCTTCGCCCAGGGGGATACCCGTGGTGCGGTTATCCATTACTTCCTGGATATTGGCCACCTTCACGCGATTGGCCCGGGCGTATTCAATGACCTGCGCCAGCTGCGCCGCCGTAACGCACCAGCTGCCGCCCCCGCAGTCGTCCTTGAGCACGTGGTTGTTCAGGACATAACACCCTCCCGTTTCAAGCACGCTGTCTATATGTGCCTTGTAAAATGAGAAGGGCCTCCAGGATAGAGAAGTCTGGCTCCGAATCATATAGGGATCCAGGCTGTTGATGTCAGGATTGAGCCCTTTGTCAGTTTTGCATGATTCGTAGTACTGCTTGACGACCCGCATTACGGTCTGGTTGTAGGCTTCATGGGGGAAGGAGAAGGACCTGGCGGGGAATCCCCTGCTCCGAAGAACCGCCTGCGATTGGCGGATCTCCCAGTCCAGGTCCGCCGGGTCGACCTCCGTGAGCTTGTGATGCGTCATGCCGTGGCTTCCTATGTCCCAGCCCGCCTCCTGAAGCGTCTCGATGTTATCCCACGTCATATATTCGTCCGGGTCTATCTGCGTCCACGACGGCACTATGTAGGCGGTTGCGGTAACGCCGTAGCTCGCCAGAAGGGGCATCGCGTCGGTAAGAACCGTCTTATGGCCGTCATCAAAGGTCAGCGACATTACGCCGCTGTATCCGGACACAATGACCTGTCTGGTCAGGACACCATGCTCCGCCGTGACCACATGTGCGGTTACCTGGTAGTCGATCGGCTCCGTAAACATGCGCGCGGATTTCTCTCCCACGGCCATGACCGGTTCCCCGTCCCCGAAACTCCATTGCACGGCCTGGATCGAGTCGCCGGCGCCCACCACTGCCACGGTAAACGCCGCCGTGAAAGGAACCACGCCCCACTCCCTGGTCGACTTGATCACTACATCGAACTCGCCCGAGGCACATCCCGTGGGCGTGGCGCTTCGCACGGGCAGTCTACTTGCCTCTGAAACCGAGAGAACACCTAATGCGAGGAAGATACCCGCGATGGCAAAAAGCCTGGACTTCATCCTCCCTCCAACGCTTCGGCGGGCCCACCGCCCGCCGCTCCTTGCGCCTCCACCTCCAGACTTCGCAGTTGAGAAAACCTAAGCATATTACGCTCCCAAGTAAAGCCATGGTTGCATATGAAGCGCATTGGGCCTATAATCCCCGCATCGAGCCGGTGAGAATTCCGCAAAGAAGGAGCCTGCTGCATGAATGCCCTGACTGCACGCCGTAGTCGCATTCCGTCATTTACAATCGTCCTCTTAGCCTTCATATTCACTCTGGCCTGCACTGAGGCAACCCTCCCACCTCCGCCCGAGACCAGAACCGACAACGTAACTGAGACAATTCACGGGGTGGAGATAACCGACCCCTACCGGTGGCTGGAGGATCAGGAGAGCCCCGAGACAAGGGCCTGGATAGACGCCCAGAATGAATACACCGAGGAAGTCCTGGGCCGGGTCGAGGGACGCGACAGAATCAAGCAGGAGCTTGTCCCGCTTATAAGGTATGACTCGTACGGCACGCCGACCAAGGGCGGGAACTACTACATATTCACCAGAGAACTGGCCGACGATAATCTGAAATCCATATGTCTCCGCGAGGGACTCGAGAGCGAGGACGAAGTGATCATCGACCCGGAGGACCTGAGCGATGATCAGTCGGTCAACGTCAGCATATTGCACGTGACAGAAGACGGAGAAATACTAGCCTACGGATTGCGTGAGGGCGGCGAAGATGAGGTCGTGGTCCGGTTCATGGACCTGGACTCCAGGCAGGACCTGGAGGACGAACTGCCCCGTGGCCGATACGGCAACATCCGCTTCGAGCCGGGGAATGGCGGCTTCTATTACGAGAAGTACATCGACGAGGGGCCGCGTGTCCTCCATCACCGCATGGGCACCGATCCGGCCGCGGACGAGGAGATATTCGGAGGCGACTACGGGCCGGGAAAGGGCGTGTCGGTTGACCTTTCCGAGGATGGGCGATTCCTCGTGCTCACCCTCTGGCACGGGTCCGCGGCCAAGAAGAGCGAAATATACTACATGGACCTGGAGTCGACTGCGGGCCTCCGCACCATAGTCAATGACATAGAGGCCAGGTTCGAGGGCATTCTGGGGGGGCATGACCTCTACGTGTTAACCAATTGGAACGCCCCCAACGGCAAATTAATCCGTATCGATCTCGAGAACCCCGACCGTGACGCGTGGGAGGAAATAGTACCCGAGTCCGAAGCCGTCCTCACGAGTCACGCACTGGCCGGAGGCAAGGTGTTCGCGCGATATCTCGAGAGGGTTGTATCATCGGTAAAGATATTCGAGCCGCCGGGCGAGCCGGCAGGTGAGATAGCTTTCGAATCGCTGGGCAATGTAAGCCAGGTCGTGGGCCGCTGGAACGACGACACGGCGTTCTTCACTTTCAGATCGATCCACGTGCCGGTAACCGGGTACGTCTATAGCGTGAGCGGGGGAACTCGAGAGGCGTGGTACCGCGCCGACGTTCCGTTCGCCAGCGACGAATACGAGACCAGACTTGTGTGGTACGAGTCGAAGGACGGCGTGGAAGTGCCGATGTTGCTGGCGCATCGCAAGGACATCGAGCTCGACGGCAACCGGCCCGTGCTCCTCACCGGTTACGGCGGATTCACCCATGCCATTTCTCCATACTTCAGCTCGAGCAGGGCCCTGTGGATGTCCCATGGCGGCGTATTCGCGAATCCCGGGCTGCGGGGCGGCGGCGAGCTCGGCGAAGACTGGCACATGGCGGGAATGCTCGAGAACAAGCAGAACACCTTCGACGACTTCATAGCGGCCGCCGAGTGGCTGATTGACAACGGCTACACGAGACCCGAGAAAATCGCGATATCCGGCGGGAGCAACGGGGGACTGCTGGTCGGGACTGCGCTCACCCAGAGGCCCGATCTCTTCGGGGCCGTAGTGTGCACCTACCCCCTTCTCGATATGGTCCGGTATCACCAGTTCCTGGTCGCCGCCTGGTGGATCCCCGAGTACGGCTCATCCGAAGACCCAGATCAATTCGAGTACCTCTACGCTTACTCGCCGTACCACAATGTCGAGTACGGGGCCGAATACCCGGCTGTGCTTTTCGTCACCGGCGACTCAGACACGCGCGTCGCGCCGCTGCACGCCCGGAAGATGACGGCCCTGCTGCAGGCAGCCAACTCGTCCGGCAAGCCGATTCTCCTGGAGTACGATACCCAGGCGGGACATTCCGGCGGCAAACCCACGGACAGGTATATAGAGGACGCGACGGACAGGATGCAATTCCTGTTCTGGCAGGTGGATGTGCAGAGATGATTCAGGCTGCCGCGCGGGGCCCCGGGGCAAATGCCTGTCGGCTCGGGGCTTCGGAGCGCCCCGAGGCGGAGGTTCAGCCGGCCGGTACGATGTCTCCGCTCAGGGCTTCCTGGACGGTTGCCGCCAGTGCGCCTTTGCTGAACGGCTTCAATACGAGCCCGGCCATACCCTCCTGGACGATTTCCTT
>JASFEA010000215.1:0-4544 GCA_050125095.1 bacterium | reverse complement strand
GTGGTATAATAGGCGTCCAGCCTCATCAGAGCGCTCAATGTGGGGGCAGTCTCTCCGCCGGCCCCGAACGGGCCGGTGCGTAAGAGCAATGAAAGGCGGTCAACATGAACAACAGGTATGCAGTTGTGGCTTTTATGGGCATTGTCTTTTTGGCTGTCGGCGGTCCGGCCCAGGCTTCGGCTCCCGATCTCGATTGGCAGGTCGAGTATGGCAACGGTCGCGCCGACATAGGCTACTCCATCATCAAGCACTCCACCGGAGGCTATGCAGTTTGCGGTTATGAGGACTTTGACGAGTCCGGGGATTCCGATGCATTCCTTATGAGACTGGACGATAACGGAGACACGCTCTGGGTGAGATCCTACGGCGATTCGCTGGTGCAGCTGGCGCAATGCGTCCGCGAGACGCATGACCGGGGATACATCCTGGCCGGTTATACCGAGCGCATTCCCAACCGCGATGCTCTATTCATTCGTACCGACGAGGCGGGTGACACGTTGTGGACATGCAATGTCGACCTGGGCGGCGACGACTACATTACCTGCGTCCTGGAGACGTCTGACATGGGATTCATCGGCGCGGGTTACACTAACTCATTCTCCAACCCGGGAGATGTGCAGATCCTCGCGGTCAAAGTGGACCGGTACGGATCGGTAGAGTGGAGAGAATCATATGGCGGGGCGACCCAGAACAGGGCTCATGACATCTGTAGCACCCGTGATGACAACTGTGCCATTACAGGTTTCACGGATACTGCAACCGGGCAGCGCGACGTCCTCATCATGAAGATCGACGCGGGCAGCGGCGATTCTCTGTGGGCCGCAGGCTACGGGTACGAGACTACGGAAGTGGGACACTGCATTCGAGAGACGGCCCAGGGGCATCTGGTCGTATGCGGTTCGCGGGCGGACGTTCCCCAGGGCTGGTCCGACGGGTATGTTCTGGAGGTGGACGCCGACGGGGATTCCCTCAATTCGCTCTCGTACGGCACAGTAGAAGACAGAATCATCTTTTATTCCATGGCCATTACCGGGGATCAGGGATTCATATTCGCGGGACAGATCGATACTTCCAGCGTCTACAACAACGACGTCTATTTCGTTAAGACCGATCCGGGCGGGGATGTGCAGTGGTCGAAGATGGTGGGTGACGCGAACAGGGAATACGCCCGGTGTGTTGCGATCTCGGATGACCTCGGTTACGTAGCGGCCGGTTACACTGAGGATGCGGTCACTTTCAACCGGGATATTTACATAGTGAAGCTCAGGAGCGACGATGCAGGCATAGAGCCATCCCGGGAACGAGGAGCCGCGGCGCTGCTGGAAGCGGACGGGCCGAGCCCCTCTAGAGGGCCCGTCACCCTGAGATATCAGATTCCGGCCGCTGACCAGGTCAGGCTCGCGGTTTATGACGTCAAGGGGCGGCTCCTGGAGACGCTTGTAGACACCAGGCTGGCAGCGGGGGAGTATCGTTCAAGCTGGTCCTGCACCGGCAGAGCCGGTCCCGCAGCTCCGGGAGTATACTTCTTCCGCCTCCAGGCCGGGCGCGCCGATATAACCAGAAAGGCCGTAATTCTGAGATAGGACCGGGCAGGGTCTCTGGACGCGGGGGCACGGGCCGGGCCCCAGCTCCCTGCGCAAGGTCCTGATGCCTTGAGCCGGGCAGCCCCGGCGGGCGCCTCGTAAGTGCAGCCGAGCGCGAGGGGCTACCTGTACAATGCCTTGACACCGCCCCAGGTCGCGGGCTCCGTGGCCTCACCGCACCCGCAGCCCGGCGCGGCGGCGCCTATGTAACCTCCGCAATCGTAGCCGTCCGGATGGTAGCCGTCGGCGCACGGGGAGCAATCCTCGATGAAAAGAAAGAAACTAGCCATGTCGCAGAACAGGGGATCGGCTGCGAAATTGCCGTCAACTCCCTCCTGGCCGGCGACGCTTCCGACCCAGTCCCCGTCAACGTTGCCGTAGATGTCGCAGCAGGAAAGCGACACGTCGCTTCCCGCGTCATTCGCATATACTCCTTCGCCGTCCGGGCTGAACGCCACGATACATCTAACGAGAGTGGGGTCGGAGTTCACGCTGGCGCAAAGCCCCCCTCCGTGCCCGGCCGCTGAGTTGGATACGAAGGACGACCTGGATATGTAGAAATTGCTCATCTCCTCGCAGAGGACCCCGCCACCGTCCCCCAGGGTAGTGTTACCGATGAATTCAGTGCGGCCCATCGTGGCCGGGGAGTAGTAATTGCAGCCTATGGCGCCGCCCCCGTATCCCGCTTCATTTTCCCTGAAATAGCAGAACATCAAGGAGGGCGCCGAGACATTGCCGCAGTAGAGGCCTCCGCCCATGTGATCGGCCGAGTTGTTATGGAAGCTCACCGAAGAGATGTGCGGGTAACTGCCGTTGATGCACGCAATGCCCCCGCCGGACCCCGCCTCGCCCGACCCGCTGGCATTGCCCCCCACAAAAGTCAGGCCGACGATCCAGGTGTCCGAGCTCACGCCGTCGCAGAGCAGGACCCTGCCCTGGCCCTGCGCGTCGATCGTGACGCATTCCTGGGAATACATCCTGCTGACCAGCCATACGCTGTCTTTCATCACGAGCCCGTGTTCGTAGTAAGTGCCGCACTCGATTTCCACGGTATCTCCCGCGGCTGCCGAATCAAGTCCCG
Organism: bacterium; assembly: GCA_050125095.1. Lineage (GTDB taxonomy): Bacteria > Arandabacterota > Arandabacteria > Arandabacterales > JALGWA01 > JALGWA01. The sequence continues at coordinate 1,880 of JASFEA010000215.1, read as the reverse complement.
CCTCAATCGTAAGAACATCCCCGGACCCGCCCGAATCGACCTTCCATAGGCGGCCTGCGTCCGCGGCCAGGGGAATAAGGCAAAACACAATCAGTGGGAGAATGGCACGGTGCATTCCTCTCGCCTCCTGCTCTCATAACAAGTTAGCTGCCCTTTCAAGTAAATTACGCGCATGCTACCGCGTATTCCGGGTAGGGTCAAGCTGAGTTTGAGCAGGTCACGCACTCGATTACCGGTCATTCTGCTTAGACGTATGCTTCAGCACCTCAAGTTCGCCGGCATAGGGTGTATTGGACAATCCTGGGACGGGCATTATCTCTCCCCGGTTGATGACGACTGCGTTCCGCCAAATATCCTCGGGCTTAGGGCATCTGAAGATGGTAGACCATGCCCCAGTCTTTATAGACACTGAAGTAAAGGTCCTTTGCCGAGGGGGAATAGACCACGGACCAGATTGTCCCCTTCTGTTCTACGTCCTTCAGAATATCCATCGCGGCTTGCCAGTCCACATTCCCCTTCGCCCGCTCGAGGGTTGCTGAAATGCTCCGATAGCGCCAGCATCTCTCTCTCAGGTCGGCATCCGGCACATTGTATATGGGTTTGGTGGTGAGGACCTGCCAGGACCCGTCTCCGTATATCCTCCTCCATTGATTGTCCCAATACTCCAGGATTACGGACCGCCCCGATGATTCGGCGACCATGAAATGGGCGGCCAGAGTGTTCTTGTCCATGTGGAAGGGGATGAAATCTTCGACCACCTCTGCCGCTTCTTCGATGGTCCTCGCTTGATCAAGAATCTTGCGCATGAGAAAAGTGACAAACACCAGTTCCTTATCGTCTCTCGGCTCGTGGGTCGTCTGCCTTACGCCCGCCACTGCAACAGCAAGACCGTGTTCGTTGATGCCATCGGTCACATAGAAAGGAGCCAGGAGGAGCTTGTTCCCAAGCTCGCCTGACGTGACTTCCTCGAGATCCAAATGCAACGGAAAACCCAGGTCCATGGTCCTGCAAAAGCAAATCGATGAATATCCATCCGTGGGGTGGCAGAGATTGACGATTATTGAGCCCACATTCTCATTATCCCAGTTCCTGCCCATCACGACAGAGTCCCGACCAGCCGCGGTGAATACGCTGCAATAGCGCCAGGTCTGATTCATGAGGGGGGCGTCGATCAGCTCCTGGTTCTCCCTCCGGAACATGTTCTCACGATCGCCGACGTGAGTCAGCAGATAGAGACCCGTCTGACACGGCCCTCCCGTGCCCTGGACCTTTACCAGGCTCTCCAGTGTCCTGGATGTATCAGAGCCCGAGACAGGAGGACGTCCGAATTCCAGGTTGATCACGTCACCCTGAGCCCAAGCGAGACCGGTAATAACAAGCAGTAGAATCACTGCCAGGAATATGGTTTCTCTCGCCCTGCTTCCAGATAGCATGTTTGCAACCTCCTGCTTGCAACCCCGGTCCTTGACGATATAGAGACGATGACAAGCATTGAAATGTTTCGCCGGCGGGGTGAACCGGACTTGGCCCGGCGAAACCTCAGACCGCGGGTTTCAGTCTGTTTCGGGCTCTTCCGTGCCGGGGAGATTGCCGCCACCGGCGTCATCACCTCGGGGAGCCTTCCCCAGAGTCTTGCGAAGGTCTTGCTCTTTCTCCCGGTTCCATTTGCCCGTGGCGCGCCAGAGAACGGCTCCCTCAGCGTTCACCAGGAAGACCGAAATGTAGTCCTCGGACTCTATGCCAAGACTCTCCCTGAAGGGCTGCTTGTCCAGGTGAAATGTCACGGTGCGCGCGCGGGCGCTGTCCGAAGTGATGCCGCTCCGCATACCACGGTAGATGAACCATCTGGATACGGCATTCATCTCAGGCAGGATGGGAAA
>JASFEA010000214.1:0-4599 GCA_050125095.1 bacterium | reverse complement strand
GGGGCGAGCACATCCCGCTGGGCTCCCGCATTCTCTGCGTGGCCGACTCCTTCGACGCCATGATCCACGACCGCTGGTACAGGCGCAAGCGCAACCTCCAGGACGCCATCGACGAGCTCGCGCGCTGCGCCGGGACGCAGTTCGATCCGGCTGTGGTCGAGGCCTTCATGCGCGTCATCGACAAGACCGACCTCGACACGCTGGTTGAGACGGTTGAGGAAGAGGTCACCTCCAGCGAGTACGAGGTCCTCGCCGAAGTCTAGAAGCGTCCGGGCTTCCCCGCCTGTCCGCGATATCCAACCTGCTATCACGCCAGTCCCTCTCGGGGTCGCTTCCGGTCATCTCACCACCACGCCGGCCCGTCTCGCAGTCGCAGGTTCCTCCGCCCCGGCCCGTCCCGGCACGCTTGTTGCATTATGGAGACTGCGGCTGTAAGGAAACAGGATGCGTTTGGACGTGAGGAGGTGGTTGGGATGAAACGCATCGTCTTTACGACACTGATCATGGCGGCCGCGATTGCCGCGGCGGTGACCACGAGGCCTACAACCGCGGTGACCGCGGGCGACCCGCTCTCTCCGCTCTACGGGGCCCGCCTCGCCGAGACGCTGGCCGAGTGGGAGGCCGGGGCTCTAGCCCAGCATCAGGACTCGGACGATCCTGCATGGTGGCCTGCCAGCTTCAATCCCGCGAGCCTGTGCATCGGGAGCCTGTGTCCGCAGAGTCTCTGCATAGGAAGCGCGTGCATCGAGAGCACGTGCATTGGAAGCGGCTGTATCGGGAGCATGTGTATCGGCAGCGGCTGCGCCGCGAGCATGTGCGGCGTGTCGGGCTGTGCGGGCACGACGCTTTGCCTCAAGAAGTGCGGATACATAAGTCCGCCCAGTCCAATCGACCCGAATGGAAACGGCACGACGTTCCATAACGGGACGTGTAACGAGCCGTAGGCAAGTGCGCCGGGCCGGTGTGGGGGCGGGCTCGCGCGGTGGCGCCGCTCTCACGAAAAGGCCGGCCCGGCCAATTTACTCAAGGGGGAATGGGACTTGGAGAACAGAAAATCGCGGCGGATATCGATTCTGCTTTCGATGGCGGCGGCGCTGGCGTTCTGGGCGGTCAACGCGCTTGCGGTCGGCCCGCGGCTGGAGGCGCCGGGCGGCCCCGGCGGCCTGCACGCGTTTCTCTTCAACATCTCCATTGGGGTTACATTCATTACGGGCGTTACCACGGCAGTCATGGCATTCACGCTTGTCATGGGGCGGGGGATGGTCCTGGGGAGAGACGCTCTCGCGGGAGTCTGCAGGAGAACCATAGTCGTGCCCTTCGGATTGGGCGTCGGTGCATTGCTCGCCGGAGCGGTGGTCTCCGCGATTGGGCTCGGCATGTGGTGGGGTCCCGGTTGGGTAGGCGTACTGCGGGTTTACGGTCCCAGCCTCATGCCCGTGGGGATCGGTTTCGCGCTCATGGGCAGTCTCGTCGGGAATCTCGCCGGCAGCGTGACGCTTGACTCGCGTGACCTCGGGCGCATAACGCGCGTGAATCTCGTACTTCTCATATCCACGGCGGCTTTCTGGCTCTTCCTGATGTGGGCGGTTCTGCACCTCATCCGGGAAGGGATTGACAGCGCCATACTGTAGGAATCTGGACAGCGGTGTCAGCAAAGATGACAGATGGAGAGGCAACGCCGGCCGGAAGCGCCGGCGCCCGGCGGTTCGGCCGCGTGTTTTTCGCCGTCGCGGCACTTGCGCTAACGTCGGGCTGGGCGTTGCCGCTGTCATCCTGGTTCCGAAGCCTCGCCTGCTTCGCGATGTTCGCCATGTACGTTCTCATATCCTCCACGGGATGGAAGTGCGGCTGTCTTCTCAGGCTGATTACTGCCGTCAGCCTGACTTCGGCCGCATACCTGTGCTTGTGTGTTCAAGCACCGGCGCCGCGCCTCGCGCTTCTTGCCTGGGTATCAACGAGTGAGTTCTGGGTCGAGCGTTCCTTGGGCGGGAAGCGCAGAGGTCGCGGTGGAGCGTACATTCTCGCTGGTGTTGCATGCCTTTCCATTGTCCTCTTGTTCGTCGCGCTCCGGCCGCCTGATGGGTGCGTGGGGGCCGTCCAGGTGGAAGTCCCGGAAGGGCGGGAACGGCCCGTCTCGATTGCCCTCTACTCGGAGGGGCTCCTGGACTGGAACGTCCCGTCGGCCGAGAGGCCCGGTCTTCTGAATTCCGGAATGTTCGGCCTCTTCCGCAAGTCACTCGAGCGCTATGCATCCGGCCGGGGAGGAAGCGTGATGGAAGTAGACTCGCTTACCGGCAGCGTGCTCTCGCGCATAGACCTCATGATCTTCATCAATCCCACGAGATGCCTCTCGCGCACCGAGCGCGACGGGCTCGCCGCTTTTGTTTCGCGAGGCGGAGGTCTCCTGGTGCTCGGAGACCATACCGACATCGGCGGTACGCTGGAGCCGCTGAACGCCGTCCTGGAGCATACGGCGATAAGGTTCAACTTCGATTCGGCCATAGGCCTCAGGGAAAGGTGGAAGGGCTGCCTGGAGATCGCTCCTCGTCCCGTGACCGCGGGCGTCCGGGACGAGGTGGACGCGCAGATCGGCACCGGGGCATCGCTCGCGATCGACTCGCCGGCGTTTCCCATTATCAAGGGGCGCTTCGCTTTCAGTGATTGTGGCGACTACGGAAATGTCGGTCGCGGAGCCCACCTCGGAAACTGCAGGCGGGATGCGGGTGAAGCGCTCGGCAATATTGTGCTTGTTGCTGGGGAGGAAGTAGGTAATGGAAGAGTACTCGTGTTTGGAGACACCTCACCCTTTCAAAACGGTGCTCGCTTCCTCTCCCAGCACCTCGTCGCCAACTCGATTGAGTGGTTGTGCGGGAGTGATGGGGGTTGTGGCTGCGTTCAGGGGCAGCCGGTGCGGTTGCGGCCTTTCGATGGCGTCGCCGCTATCGACTTCGGTTTGAATCCGCAGGCGTCGCGTGAGCTATTTACGGACATGTCTCTGGGCGGACTGGCCAACTGCCTGTGCCGCGCCGGGATAACCCCCGTGCCGGTTCATGGCGAGCACATTCCCCGCGCAGAACTTGTGTTCCTGGTCGCGCCCACGCGCAGCCTGTCCCCGACACGCATCCGGAACCTCATGGAGTACATGAGATCGGGGGGGTCACTGATACTGGCAAAGGGATACACATCCCCTGAGCCATGTGCCGGACTTCTTTCCCCGCTCGGGTTTAAGATCCTGCCCCTGCCGCTCGGTAACGGGGATGCGGACGCGCGGGTGAGGCACAAGGAGGCGTGGGCCATTACCTATAACGGTCCGCCTGACACGCTGACGCATGCTTCAGGTTTCGGGCATCCGACGATAGTCACGAAGCCGGTCGGCAAGGGGTCCTTCACGCTGATCGGCGATGGCAGGTTCCTGCTCGACGGCAACCTCGAAAGCGAAACAGGATATACGCCCGGGAATGTGGAGTTCATAGACGCGCTGTTTGATTGCCTGAGAGGGGGCAAGTATGACCTGGTTCCGTTCGATAGCCTTCTGGCTCGGAATCGTCCTCATTAGCCTGTCGTGGCGCGTTGCGCTTCCCGTGGTGACGGCGCCTGAGTCCGCCCTGGCTCTTATTCTCTCCCTCGGCGGAACACTCTTATTGGTCATAACGGGAGCCGGCTCCTCCCGCAGCCCGTCCCGGCTCGGGGTCGCGGCGGCGGCCCTCATCGCGGCGAGTATGCTCTTTCTGGCTACGGGCATATCAAGCGGCCTTCTTCTGCGTGTGGCTCCAGCTCTTCACGACATTCCGCTTCCGGGACCGGTCGCGCCCTTGATTGAGAATGCTTCGCGGCGGCTGAGTCTTGTCAACGACGGCATAGGTTTCTGGGACGGCCGGCACCTTCACCAGGTGAGACTCACCTTCGAGGGTCTCGGCCTTTATGAAGTCTGGTACGTGGTCGTCGGCGTCGCCTTCATGCGCCTGGTCTTTGCCCGGGGTGCGGCGGAAGGTCTCGCCAGGGCACTCGGACTTATTGCAGTCTATGCCCTCCTCCGCTTCATCTTGATCGTCGCCTGCGCCATTGAGTTTGATAATCCGGCGTTGATGTGGCACACGGCTCTGGCGGTGGCGTCCTATCTTCCCGTGGCATTGCTTCTGGCCGGCTTCGTAGGCCCGGCTGCGTCCGGTATGGTCCTGACCGGGCGCCGGTTGTGTATCGGCGCGGGGATTTGCGCGGCGCTTCTCATTGTCTCGGCTCTGCCCCGGGCCTGCTCGTTCAGGGTCGCGGAGGCAGCGCCCGCCGCGAGGATATTGATCGATGAGTCGCACTCGGACTGGGAGTGGGCGACTGAACCTTTTGATACCGCAGGTTTCGGCATAAGGGCCGAGTACAACTACTACTGCCTCGTTGAATACCTGGACGAGTTCCATGAAGTGAGGGTGGCCGGTGGCGGGGTCAAGCCCGGAGTGCTCAAGGACTGCGATGTTCTCATCATCAAGACCCCGACGGAAGCGTACGCTCGGGATGAGATAGACGCGATTGTCGACTTCGTCAGAGCCGGCGGCGGTCTCTTTCTGATCGGGGACCATGACAACCTCTTCGGCATGACAGTCTATC
>JASFEA010000213.1:0-4640 GCA_050125095.1 bacterium | reverse complement strand
GCCTGAGGACCGGGAGATGGTCATGCCGGGCGACAATGTAACCATGGATATAGAGTTGATCACGCCGATCGCGATGGAGCGCGGGTTGACGTTTGCCATCCGCGAGGGTGGCAGGACCGTAGGACAGGGCGTCGTCGGCGATATTATGGAATAGAGCTTTTTAAGAGAGGATCGTAGGGAACAGTGAGAGAGATCATCACGCTTGCTTGCACGGTGTGCAAGAGAAGGAACTACACTACTAAGAAGAACAGGAGGGAACACCCGGACCGGGTAGAGTTCAAGAAGTACTGTAGATTCTGCCGCAAGCATACGCCTCACAAAGAGACGAGATAGACGAAGCCCTGTCAAGAAAGTCTCTTGGGACATAGGGGATTTTTATGTTTGAAAAGCTGAAGAAGTTCTTGAAGGAAGTTCGCCTGGAGCTCACGAAGGTCACATGGCCGACTGCCAATGAACTCAGGGGATCTACGGCAGTCGTGATCGTGACGGTTCTGATCTTCACGGTGTTTATATATCTGGTTGACAAGGGCCTGGTGCTGATAATCCACCAGGTATTGCGGTAAACCCCTGCGATAGGTGAAGGAATGGCTAGAAGGTGGTATGTAGTCCATACCTATTCAGGACATGAGAACAAGGTGAAGCTTGCGCTCGAGAAGACAGTCCAGGCGCAGGGCATGGAAGAGATGGTCAACAGGGTGATCATTCCGACGGAGAACGTGACGGAGATGAAGAACGGCAAGCGCACTGTTTCGACGCGCAAGTTCTTCCCCAGTTACATCCTGGTCGAGATGGACCTCACCGACGAGATCCTCCATGTGATAAACAACACCCCCGGGGTTTCCCGCCTTATCGGTACCGGCCAGCGGCCGACGCCGCTCCGGGAGGAGGAAGTCGAGAGAATACTTGTAGCGATAGATACCGGCAAGGCGAAGCCCACTCCGGAGATACCTTTCAACATAGGCGAGCACGTCAAGGTGGTCGACGGCCCGTTCAGCGATTTCACGGGCGTTGTTGAAGAGATAAACGCCGAGAGGGGCAAGCTCAAGGTGATGGTCAGCATATTCGGCAGGCCGACGCCGGTGGAGCTCGACTTCCTGCAGGTCAAGAATATTTAGGAGCAAGAGATGGCCAAGAGAGTGATTGCGACAATCAAGCTTCAAATTCCCGCAGGGAACGCGAGCCCCGGGCCGCCTGTGGGACCGGCTCTGGGGCAGCACGGTGTGAATATCGTGGAGTTCTGCAAGTCGTTTAATTCGAAGACCCAGAAGGACGCGGGCCTGATCATCCCGGTCGTGCTGACGGTCTATCATGACCGGACCTTCTCCTTCATCACGAAGACCCCGCCGGCCGCGGTGCTCCTCAAGCGCGCGGCCGGGATAGCCAAGGCTTCCGGGGAGCCGAACAGGACGAAGATCGGGAAGGTCACAATGGACCAGGTCATCGAAATCGCGAAGATCAAGATGCCGGACCTCAACGCCCGCGACATAGATGCGGCGGTGAAGATGGTAATGGGTACGGCCCGGAGCATGGGGATTGAAGTCGGCAGTTAGGAAACAGGTGGGACTGAAATGAAAAGAGGCAAGAAATACGTTGCCGCAAGCGAGAAGGTGGACAAGGCAAAGGAGTACTCCTTTGACGAGGCCGCCAGGATCCTGAAAGAAGCGGCATACGTCAAGTTCGACGAGACGGTCGAATTTGCCGCCCGGCTCAATGTCGACCCCAAGAAAGCTGACCAGCAGGTCAGGGGCACGGTTGTGCTGCCTCACGGCACGGGAAGAAGCATGACAGTGCTGGTTTTCGCCAGGGGCGACAAGGAGAAGGAAGCGGAAGCGGCCGGGGCTGATTTCGTCGGCAACGAGGAATTCGTAGAGAAGATAAAAGAAGGCTGGACCGATTTCGACGTGGCCATAGCCACGCCCGACATGATGAGTGAAGTCGGCAAGCTCGGCAAGATACTGGGGCCGCGCGGCCTCATGCCGAACCCCAAGACCGGCACGGTCACCTTTGAGGTCGAAAAGGCGGTCAGGGAGGCCAAGGCCGGCAAGGTCGAATACAGAGTCGACAAGGCGGGCAACATCCACGTCGGTATCGGGAAGATTTCGTTCGCGCCCGAGCAGATATCGGAAAACGCCAAGGCGCTGCTGGGTGAGCTCATGCGGGCCAAGCCTTCTGCTTCAAAGGGGCAGTACGTGAAAGGGCTGACCCTTACATCGACCATGGGACCCGGTGTCCGGGTGGATTACGGTACCGAGATTGCAGATTTGAAGCTGTAGCAGCTGGAGAAAAACGATGCCAAAGCCGGAGAAAATTAAGGCGGTAGAGACCCTGAAAGAGAAGTTCTCTACAGCCGAGGGATTCGTGCTGGCCGACTACACGGGGTTGACCGTGGAAGAGGCCAACGAGCTCAGGGGCAAGTGCAAAGAGGCTGAGGTCGAGTACACGGTCATAAAGAACACGCTTGCCAGGATCGCCGTGAAGGATGCCGACATTGAAGGAGTCGAAGACTTCATAGACGGCCCCACCGCTGTGGCCCTGAGCATTAAAGACTCGACCACGCCAGCGAGGGTGCTGGCTGCGTTCATGAAGGAGGTCCAGAAGATGGCGTTCAGGGGCGGCTACCTGGACGGACGGGCCTACTCCGCTGAAGAGGTAAAGGAAATATCGAGGCTGCCGGGCAGAGATGGACTCATGGCCCTGTTGATCGGCACGCTCAATGCTCCAATGGCTTCGATCGTATGGAGCCTGGAGGGGACACTGAGGGGCCTCGTTTCGGTGATAGATCAGATAGCTAAGAAGAAGGAAACCCAGACTTAAGGCTTAAGCCGAGAAGGTTTACGGAGGTGGACAATGGCAAAGGCAGCTGAGGAAAACAAGGTCGAGAAAATCGTTGAGATGATCGAGGGCCTTACCGCGCTCGAACTCTCGGACCTTGCTAAGACACTCGGTGACAAGTTCGACGTCGCTCCGATGGCGGCCATGCCCGCGGGCGCGGTTGCGGGGGCCGGCGCGGCTGGTGGAGCAGCCCCGGCTGAGGAGGAGAAGACGGAGTTCGACGTCGTCTTGAGTGCATTCGGTGAAAAGAAACTGCAGGTAATCAAAGTTGTGAGGGCCGTGACTGGTCTCGGCCTCAAAGAAGCAAAGGATCTCGTTGAAGGCGCTCCCAGCGCGGTCAAGGAAGGGGTCACCAAGGAAGAGGCCCAGGAAGTCAAGACCAAGCTGGAAGAGGTCGGAGCTACCGTCGAAGTTAAGTAGTCAAACGAGAGACCGGGGGTGTTAGGCCTTATGGCTGAACTCAGGACGGACAGAAAGAGCTACGCGAAGATACACGAGATAATGGATGTTCCCAATCTCCTTTCGGTGCAGCTCGACTCTTTCCACGACTTCCTCCAGGAGGACGTTGCTCCTGGCCAGAGGAAGGACACGGGACTGCAGAAGGTCTTCAAGGAGATCTTCCCGATCAGTGACACGAGGGACAACTACTCTCTGGAGTTCGTCAGCTATGCGCTCGGGGAGCCCAAGTACACGATCGACGAGTGCCAGGAAAGGGATGTTACATATGCGGCGCCCCTCAAGGCCACTCTGAGACTGATAGTCAAGGAGAACGTAGACGGCCGCAAGGAGATAAAGAACATCATCGAGCAGGAGGTTTACCTCGGCGAAATCCCGCTCATCACCAACAAGGGCACATTCGTCATTAATGGTGCCGAGCGCGTCGTGGTCAGCCAGCTGCACAGGTCTCCGGGTGTCTTTTTCGATGAGAGCATACATCCGAACGGCAAGCGGCTCTATTCGACCAGGATCATTCCGTATCACGGCTCCTGGGTCGAATTCAGCCTCGACGTCAACGACATCATGTATGTTCACATCGACCGCAAGCGCAAGATCCCGGTCACCGTCCTTATGAGGGCGATCGGATTCTCGAGCACCGAAGATATCTTGCGTCTCTACTATGACCTTGAGGCCGTCAAGATCCCGGCTACGGACAAGAAGAGGAAAGACCTTCTCGTAGGCAAGTACGCCGGGGAGACAGTGATAGACAAGTCGACGGGCGAGGTGCTGCTCGAGGCGGGTGATGAGATCACCCCGGCGGCCGTCGACGCGCTCAATCTTGCCAAGATGACCAGGGTCAAGATCACGGTGGAGAGGGCCGGCCAGGACAATGACGTATTGAGAAACACGCTTCGCAAGGACACTAGCAGATGCGAGGAAGAGGCGCTGCTCAAGATCTATAACCTCCTGCGCCCGGGAGACCCGCCGACGCTTGAGACGGCGAGGAACCTGCTTCACAGGCTCTTCTTCAGTCCCAAGCGCTACGACCTGGGCCGTGTCGGGAGATACAAGCTCAACCAGAGGCTCGACCTCGAAACGCCCCTCGACGTTACCACGCTTACCAAGATGGACTTCGTCGAGATAATCCGCTACCTCCTTGTCCTCAGGGACAACAAGGGCCAGACCGATGACATCGATCATCTCGGGAACAGGCGGGTCCGTTCGGTGGGAGAGCTGCTTGCCAATCAGTTCTCGATCGGACTCACGCGGATGGCGAGGATCATCAAGGAGCGCATGAGCCTCCAGGACACCGAGCTCATGACGCCGTCCGACCTGGTGAACGCAAGAACGGTCGCGGCCGTCATAAAGAC
>JASFEA010000212.1:0-4643 GCA_050125095.1 bacterium | reverse complement strand
AAGGAGCCGAGCGTCTTGAGGGGCGACTCGCCCGTCGGCTTCCACTCCTCGAGCTCGGGAAGCAGCACGGGAAGATCTGCCTCGGGTACGGGCACTGTGCCGCATTTGTCGCAGTATATTATGGGAATGGGAGTCCCCCAGTAGCGCTGCCTTGAGATGAGCCAGTCGCGGAGCTTATATCTGACGCATCGCTCCCCGATCGCCTTCTCCTCCATATAGTCGGCGACCCTGGCCTTGCCCTCTTCATTGTCCGTGCCGTCGAAGTCTCCCGAGTTCACCATGATGCCCGGGCCTTCATGGGCGGCCTCGAGCGAGCCGGCGTCCTTCATCTTGCCGTCGGGCGAGATTACAAGCCTTATGGGAAGGTCGTATTTCTTCGCGAACTCGAAGTCGCGCTGGTCATGCGCGGGAACGGCCATGATGGCGCCGGTGCCGTACTCGCCCACCACATAGTTGGCAATCCACAGCGGGATGCGCTCCTGGTTCACGGGATTTACGAGGTACCTCCCCGTGAAGACTCCCTCCTTCTCGGTGTCCTCGAGGCCCCGCTGGGACGTGGTGCCGGCGTATTTCTTTACGAACTCGAGCGCGGCGGCCTCCTCCGGCGTTCCCCTGACAATGGCCTCGATCTCGGGGTGATCGGGCGATATTACGGCGTAGGTCGCCCCGAATATGGTGTCCTGCCTGGTCGTAAAGCAGGGTATCTTGCTGCCGTCATCGAGGTGGAAGAATATGTCCACGCCCTCGCTGCGGCCGATCCAGTTGGCCTGCATGGTGCGCACGCGTTCGGGCCATCCCTCCAGCACCTCGGCGTCCCTCAGGAGTTCCTCTGCGTAGTCGGTGATCCGGAAGAACCACTGCTCCAGGCGCTTGAGCTCGACATCCGAGTCGCACCTCTCGCACTGGCCGCCTATGACCTGCTCATTGGCGAGCACCGTGGAGCACCTGGGGCACCAGTTGACTGATGCCTTCCTGCGGTAGGCCAGCCCCTTTTCATACATCCATAGGAATATGAGCTGCGTCCACCTGTAGTAGTCGGGGTCGCTCGTCGCGACCTCGCGCTCCCAGTCGAAGCCCACTCCCCATGCGTTTATCTGCTCGCGCATCCTCTGTATGTTGTGCTGCGTCCACTCCCACGGGCTCGTGTTGTGCTCGAGCGCCGCGTTCTCGGCCGGAAGCCCGAAGGCGTCCCAGCCTATGGGGAACATGACGTTGTATCCCATCTTGCGCTTCCAGCGCATGAGGGCGTCACCGAGAATGTAGTTGCGCCCGTGCCCGACGTGAAGCTCGCCGGATGGATACGGGAACATGACAAGGCAGTAGTACTTGGGCTTGCCGTCGAGGCGCGTGGTGTGAAACGTACCGCGTTCCTGCCAGTACTTCTGCCACTTGGCCTCGATCTCGGCGAAATTGTAGTCTTCCACGGTCCGTCACCTGCCGCTTGGGCGCTTTCTTAAACGCTTTGAAGAAATGTGGTTGGCCGTAATTTACCTTGCCCGGAGCGGGTCTGTCAAGGCCTCATGTCCGCGCGGGGCCGGCGCGCTGGCAGGCGGCATGGGGTTCTACCGCTCTAGGGCCTCGAGGTATGAATAGGCGCTCATCGCCGCGAGGGCGCCGTCGCCGGCCGCGGTTACCACCTGCCTTAAGGTCTTGGATCTCACATCGCCGGCGGCGAAGATGCCTTCGATTGATGTCCGGCATCTGTCGTCGGTTATGATGAAGCCCATGTCGTCGCGGTCGAACTCCGGCCCGAGCATCCCGACATTCGGAATGATGCCGACATAGAAAAACACGCCGGCGGCCTCGGCGAACTCCTTCTCTCCCGTCTTCTTATCCTCGAGCTCCACGCCATCGACCCCGCCCTCACCCCGGACGGCGACGACGGTCTTGGAGAACAGCGGCGTTATCCTGTCGTTATCCTCGACTGTCTTTTGCAGGAAGGGCGCCGCTCTGAACTCGTCGCGCCGGTGAATGAGCTTCACTTCCTTCGCGAACCTGGCCAGGAAAATGGCCTCCTGGAGCGCGGAGTCGCCCCCTCCGATGACGGCGACCGTCTTGTCGCGGTAGAGCGGCCCGTCGCAGGTGGCGCAGTAGGATACGCCTTTGCCGGTGAGCTCGGCCTCGCCCGGGACGCCGAGCTTCTTGGGCGACCACCCCGTGGCCACGATCACGGCGCCGGCCGGAACGGTCTCCCCCTTGACCGACACCTTGACCCCGTCGTCCCGCCAGACCTTCTCGATCTCGGATGCCACGATCTTTGCGCCGAATCGCTCGGCGTGCTTCTTCATCATATCGCCGAGCTCCATGCCGTTCACGCCTTCGGTGAAGCCCGGGTAGTTGTCTATCAGGTCCGTCGTGGCGGCGAGCCCGCCGGGATAGCCTTTCTCGTATATGGTCGCCGAGAGCCCCGACCTGCAGGCGTAAAGCCCCGCGGTAAGCCCGGCGGGTCCCCCTCCCACTATGATGACATCGCCGTTCATGCTACCAACCTTCCAGAGTCCTGGCGACTATGTCATTGGCCAGCGTAACATAGACCTTCGCCGTCGCCTCGTCCTCCGATGTGGTCGCATCTCCGGTTTCTTCATAGGCCTCCCAGGCGTTCATGGTGTTGTCCTCCCAGATGACCTTGCCTTCCTTGAGGTCCTCCAGCGCGACCGAAATGGAGATGCTGACCCTGAACTCCTCGACGGTGGACGCCCGGTCGAAGGTGAATGCGCCCTTCTCGTATTGGATTATCACGCCGCGGAGCATAACGTCGGCGTCGCGCTCGCTCACGACGGTGAGCCGGTTGTCGGCCGTGAACGCCTCCGCCACCACCCGGGTGAGATCCTGCTCGATGCCGTAGCGAATCGTCTCGTTTTCAAACGTGGGGATATATATGCGCTTTATGCTGGACGAGAGCGTCGGAGAGGCCGAATAGCCGCAGCCCAGGACAAGAGCCAGAAGAAGCGCAAGGCCCAGCGCGAGGCCCGCCGCAAGGCCCATCCTGGCGTATATGCCTGGCCCGGCGCTGCCGCCCGTCCCGGCGCAATTGAGTCTGCTTTCAGCGGGTCTCTTACTGAAGGCGGGTCGCTTGCTGCACGCGGGTCGCGTCTTGAGCGCGGTCTTTTTATAAGGCGTCTCCGCCATCCCTGGCACCTGCAACGGTCTCGAGCGCCTTCAACTTGTAGCGCAGCTTGTCGCGCTTGATGCCGAGCAGCCTTGCGGCCCTGCTCTGGTTGAAGCCGCTCTGTTTCATGGCCCTGTCGATGAGTTCCATCTCTATATTACCGATAAGGCCGTCGAAATCAATACCGTTCTCAGGTATGCCCGAGGCCAGCACCCTCTCCAGCACGTCGAGGCTCTCGTTGGCCTCGTCCCCGCCGAGCTCGCCCAGCGAGAGGTGCTCGGGCTCCACGAAGTCGCCGTCGAAGAGGAGAACTGCCCGCTCCACGACGTTCTTGAGCTCGCGGACGTTGCCGGGCCAGTTGTATTCGCACATGGTCTTGAGGGCCTTGGGCGAGAAGCCCTGGACGTTCTTGGAGAAGACCTTGTTGTAGTTGACCAGAAAGTGCTTGGCCAGTATCTCTATGTCCTCGACCCTCTCCCTCAAGGGCGGCACGCGAAGCGGGACCACCTTGAGGCGGTAGTAGAGGTCCTCGCGGAAGCCCCCGTGCCTGACCGCGGTTGAGAGGTCGCGGTTGGTGGCCGAGATTATGCGCAGGCTCACCTTGATGTCGCGGGTGCCGCCGACGCGCTTGAATGTCATGCGCTCCATGACCCTCAGGAGCTTGACCTGTATGGTGAGGCTCATCTCGGCGACCTCGTCCAGGAAGACCGTGCCGCCGTTTGCCAGCTCGAAGAGGCCGAGCTTCTGCGACTTGGCGTCTGTGAAAGCGCCCCGTTCGTGGCCGAAGAGCTCGCTCTCCAGGAGCTGCTCGGGAAGCGCGCCGCAGTTGAGCTCCATGAAGGGCTCGTTCCTCCTGGGGCTGAGTTTGTGGACGATGTTGGCGACGAGCTCCTTGCCCGTGCCGCTCTCGCCCTCTATGAGCACGGTGGTGGTCTCGCTCCTTGCCAGGTTCTCGATCATGCCCATGAGGTCCATCATGGCCTTGCTCTTGCCCACCACGAAATCGAAGTCGAACCTGAGGAGCTGTTTCTTTCTCCAGTGGGCTATCTCGAGCCAGAGCTTCTTGGACTCGAGCGCGCGCTTTATGGTAAGGAGCAGGTGGTCTATGTCTACAGGCTTGGGTATGTAATCGTAGGCGCCGGCTTTGAGCGCCTTGACCGCGCATGATACCTCGCCATAAGCGGTGATCATGATGACGATGGTCTCGCTCTCGATCTCCTTGATCTTATTGAGGACCTTGATGCCGTTCATGCCCGGCATCTTGTAGTCCAGGATCACGACCTCGGGGGCGTCGCTCTCGAAGAACTTGAGCGCCTCCTCGCCCGACGGCGCCACGCATACGTCATGCCCTTCCTCCGAGATGGCCTTCGAGAGGAAGTGCCGTATGGTGTCCTGGTCGTCGACTACGAGTATCCTAGCCATTGTGCGCGTCCCTTATCGGGAGATTTACGGTCACCACGGTCCCGCCGTCATCGCCCGGGGCGATGCCAATGGTGCCGCGGTGCCGCTCCACAATCGAGCGGCTGAGGTACAG
>JASFEA010000211.1:0-4652 GCA_050125095.1 bacterium | reverse complement strand
GCGGCGCTTGGTTTTGCTCTTATCAATGCGACCTGGGCCAGTAGATTGACCATAGGTCTTTACATGGACCAGTTCGACTACCTCCCGATCCTCCTGATGCTGGCGTCACTCTACTTTCTCATGAGGGAGAAGACCCGGCTCTCCGCCGTCTTCTGTGGCATAGGCGTCATGACCAAGATGTTCCCGGGTGTCGTGCTCCTCATAGCTTTATTCACGCTGGAAAGACGGAAGAAGATGGTCTATCTCATCACTATCGCGGTCGTGTGCGTGGCCATACTAATTCCCTATCTCATTCGCGATACGGAGCCGCTGGTCTCCTGGTATGACTTCACGGCCTCTCGCGATGGCTGGGAGACCATATGGCATTATCCGACGGTGAAGTTCCCGCCCATCCCGAATCCGCAGCTCCTCGTTGAGCCCTACAGGAACGACGCCCGGCCCTATGCCTGGCTCACGTGGCTGAGCGCGCTGTCCATGCTTGGCTATATGGTCTGGCAGCGGGCGGGGAGGGCGCGCATAAGCGCTTCAATGCCGCAGCAGGCCCTGTGTCTGCTGCTCCTGTTCCTCATCTTCTCCAAGGGGGTGTCCAGCTACTTCGTGTTCTGGGCTTTCCCGCTGCTGTTTATATGCTACAGGCCGCTGCCGGCGTTCATACTATCAAGCCTGTTCATACTTGTCGCCAATACGGAGTTCTTTGTTGACACCCACTGGTACAGCATCTGGATAAGGCATGGGATTTTCGCCGGACTTCTTCTGGGGCAATTGGCCTCGCAGTACCGGACCCGCAGCCCGGCAGCACCGACCGGGCAGCCTAGCGGTTCCGCACAATAATCAGCCAGACGCCCGCGATGTAGCAGAGCGCCATTCCGGCGGTTCCAACCAGCAGTGCGCCCGCGATTGCTCCCAGATGACCCAGCACCATGGTTAGAATGGCTTTGACAATGCGGTGCTCCCTGCGCGGATACTGGGCCCGTGCGAGCCACAGTATGACCGCTCCTATGACCATAGCGGCTAGTCCCGCGATAACGCCTATATGCCCGAAGACGCCGTTGGGGTCAGGCTCATACCTCATGGACCCTGTCGCGAGCCCGAGTACAAGGCTGAGCGCGCCGCTCGCGACAATGAGAATGCCGCCTACGGTGGCCAGCACCCCGGGGATGAACGGTCTCATGGTGATTTACGCCTCTCAGCCCATAATGGCCGATGCCAGCTTCCGCGCGTTTTCCTCGGCTCCCTCCGACGGCTTGTCCGTACATCCGGGCACTATGAGAGTGTCCACCAGATTAGCCTTCAGGTAGTCGACGATTCGACCGAAGATCCTGGGCAGGCAATCCGCGTTATCCTCGACCGGGCCGGCGCAGGTGACTACCAGCGCAACCGGCTTTCCTGCAATAGAGGACGTGTGCTCCGGCGTCATGTAACCCCGCGACTGGCTCAGGAACCGGTCCAGAAGCGGCTTGAGCTGGCCGGTGAAGCTCCAGCAGTAAAGCGGGGTGCCGACGATGATGGCATCGACAGCCTTGAGCTTGTCCAGTATCTCCGTGCCGTCATCGTTCTGCGCGCACTCGAATTCGACATCGGGCCCCTGGCACTTGTAACACGATATGCACCCGTTTATGTTCTTTTCTGCAACGTTGGCGCGATCGACTTCGTGCCCGTTCTTCCTGAGCTCGTCCTCGACCCAGCTGAGGACGGCATTGGTGTTTCCATTTTTGCGGGGGCTTCCCAGGATAGTCAGTACTCTCATTTTGGTCTCCTTCAAAAGGGCTTGACTGTCATACTTGATTGTGGACCGGCTCTTCGTTCAGACGCCGGGTGGTATGGACGGGATGACCCCGTATTCCGCTATCCCCCGAGTTCCTTCAGCGCCTCCTTGCCATGTTCGTTCTCCGGGTTCAGTTCTACGGATTTTCTGTAGTACATCGCTGCCATCTCTTTGTCGCCCTTGACCTGGTAAGCCTCTCCCAGGCTGTCCCAAACATTGAAGGAATCGGGGTGACGTTCGGTGTTGGCGGTAAAAACCAGTATGGCCTCATCCACGAGGTCACGGCCAAGAAGTTCATACCCGAGCCGGTTGATCTCGGCCTCTTCATCCGGCTCCCTTGGCGCGTATGCAGCGGTCCATGCCCGTTCCTGCCACTTCTCCTTGAAGAGGTCCCTTAATGGAAAACGCCGTCTCCCCAGCTTCAGCTCCTCCTTGAGATCAAGGACATATGCCTCCTCGAAGTCATGGAAGTAGTAGATGTACATGATCTGGTTTGAGAGGTCGCATATGACACTGTACTTGGTTGCGTTCTGGCCTTCACTGTGAGTATTGGAGAGGACTGCCCGGGCAAGATCCAGCCCTCGCTCGCCGTTCTCGATCATCTCAGTAGCGATACGATATCGGTCACAAGCTTCCAATGGCGTGTCCGTCTGGCTTAGCATGAAGTTCGTGAGAACGAAGTAGTCATCCTCACCCTTGACCACGACATCGCTCTCCTTAACCGCTGCGTTGCCTGCGCCGTCCCCCATCAGCAACATGTTGTTTTCGTAGAGCTCATGGTAATAGCCTGCCAGGAAATCCAGGGCCTCGTCCACCGTGGTGTTCTTCATGATCACATCCTCAAACAGGTCGCGCCCCCCCTGATACACGGGGAGTTTTCTCATCTCCGTGAGGTCTTTCCCACCGCTCCCGAAAGAGTCCTGGTAGAGGCCGACGGCGTTCATTCCCTGAAAGGCGAAGTATATACCGGGCGCCAGCTGATACCCGATAAACACCGAGCCGTGTTCCCGCTCGGTGGCTGCCGGCTCAAACCAGATGTAGAATTCCTTGTCCCTGAAATCCTCGTTGCCGCCCGCATATACAGTCTCCCCGGCGGTGAATACAAACCCTGTGCAGGCATGGGCGGCCGGCCCGGCCAGGAGCAGGGTCACAATCGCGGCCAGTATAGAAGCGCCTACTCTCATAATTGCCTCCTACGTACACTATCCCAGGGGGGGAATCGGGTAATCGGCGCGGAACAACGCCTGGGTGTTTCGAATGCCATGTCTACTATATCAGTTGGGCCGGAAACGTCAATACCTTCGTCTCTGCCGGGGGCCTAAAAAGAGCTCCTTTTGACTTGACTTCTGCCGAAAGCATTGTTAACTATAGCCGACCACAGACTGCGGGCAAGTTTATTGTTCCGAAAGAACTCGCTGTGGTTGGGCAGCCGCATGGTACTTTAGCTAATGGGCTTTGAGAGTTCGGAGGTGACTGGTCTCAACCCTGAGGTAGTAAAGCAGTAGACAGAATGAATAAGGAAGTTTTTGGCAAGGTTAACTTGAACAGATCTGCGCTCGGAACTGCTGAGAACCCCTTGGATCCCCTCGAGAAGCGGCTGATTACGCGATTCCATCCAGGCTCAAGTCAAATCCGATAGAGTAAAACTGTTCGAAACAAATGGGAGATATTAATGAATATCTACGTTGGCAATCTGTCATGGGAAGTGACAGAGGAAGATCTTAAGGAAGCCTTCGAGGCTCACGGCCAGGTCGCAAGCGCGAACCTGATCACCGATAAGTACACAGGCAAGTCCAGGGGCTTCGGCTTCGTGGAAATGCCTGTAGAGGAAGAGGCCCGAGCGGCTATGGAGGCCCTCAACGGCAGCGACCTCAAGGGCCGGCAGCTCAACGTCAACGAGGCCAAGCCTCGTAACGACCGCGGCGGCGGCGGTGGCAGGAGATCATCCTGGTAGATCTTTCCGCAAAGTGGTTCTGAATCAGGCCACTCGCGATTTCAGATGAGAAGGGCCCCTCACGGGGCCTTTTCTTTATGGCTGTCGGTGGTCCGTGACGAGTTGAGGCACTACCATCTCTGCTGGGTATCTCATTATCCTGTAGACGGGAACCCGCTCACCGTCCTCCTCTATCGTGTTATACCACTCCCACACGATCTCGCCTTCTCTTGCCACCTCGAAGGACCGGGCCGTATCGCCCTCGCGAATCAGTGTTTCGGTAACAGGGCCAGATGAGTTGATACGGGGCATTACCTGACGAGCATCATCTTCTTCGTGCGGCTGACTCCATAGGCCGACAATCTGTAATAATAGGCGCCGGAAGCGCAAACATTTCCCTTCATGTCGCACCCGTCCCATACAACCAGATGCCTTCCCGCCGGTCTGCTCTCATCTAACAGCGTGACCACTTTCCGGCCGAGTGGATTGAATACCTCGAGCCTGGCACGCCCCGCCTTGCCCAGGATAAAGCCTATGGACGTCCCGTGAGTGAATGGATTGGGACGATTCTGTCCCAGGAGGACACTGCCGGGCTCGGACGCTGTCGGCTCGACTCCCGCGGGCAGGTTGAATCCCTCGACGCGTACCACGGAAGCCGACGATACGACATGTCCGAATTTGATCGTGAGCAGGTCACCGCCGGCATCGTGGAAATAGCCGTCGCCCGCGCTAAGCAGGGCGGCCATCGACGCATAGGAATCGAGCGTGTCTGAATTCAGGCTCACGGCCGGCGGCTCCGCCTCCACGAGGTGAATGTTCGCAAGGACGGTGCGGCTGGTGATTATTCCGGCGAAAGTCCCCTGCGCCGAATCGACGGTTATCTCAAGGGCATGGTCCGTGCCGCCGTATGTGAGGCGCTGGATGAGCGGGATCCAGGCATATTCGCCCTGCCGG
>JASFEA010000210.1:0-4690 GCA_050125095.1 bacterium | reverse complement strand
AGCACCGCCGATTGCATGGGCAGCTGATATCGGATCTCGGTCACACCGCTCGGCACGTTGCAGAACGGATCGGGAATGTTCTGAAACACCTCGAAGTGGTCCGGGGGCTGGGCGCAAACGGTATGCGCCATTCCGGCCGCGAGAACAACTGCGAATATCGCAACAGCCGTCTTCATATCCATGTCCTTTCATTCAATCATTCAATTCGGATGCACAACCGATTATATCACATTGGAGACGGAATTTGAAGACCCATGACAGGGCCGGGGAGCCGCGCGGGATGCGGCCGGCTACTGTATATAAGCGCTCATAACGTATTGCTGAATCATCCGGTGGGTGTTGAAGAACGAGCCGTTTATGGCGATGCAGAAACGCATGATCTCGATCCACTTCTCGCGGTCGTTATAGAAAACCGGCAGCACGACCTTCTCGAGCTTGTCGTAAAGCGATCTGGCGCAGTCAGCGTCGGTGAGGTTTTCAACGTCCGGCGACCCGATCGCCCATCCGGTCATGCCTTCAATGCAGCCCTCTATCCACCATCCGTCCAGCACGCTCAGGCTCGGCACTCCGTTGATTGCGGCCTTCATGCCGGATGTTCCGGAGGCCTCCTGCGGTCGGCGCGGCGTGTTGAGCCAGACGTCGACCCCGGAAACCAGAAGCCGGGCGAGATTCATATCGTAGTTCTCCAGGTACACCACCTCGATGGAACCGTCGAGCGCCTTCGCCGTCTCCATGATCCTACTTATCAACTTCTTGCCTTCGGTGTCCCTGGGGTGGGCCTTGCCGGCAAAGATGAACTGTATCTTCCCGCCCCTGCGGGCTATTTGTCTGAGCCTCTTGAGGTCATTGAAAACCAGGTCTGGGCGTTTGTAGGCGGTCGCCCGCCGGGCGAACCCGAATGTGAGGGCGTCCTCGCTCATCCTGGCGTCGGTGGTGGCGTTGACGATGTCGATGAGCTTGCGCTTGGCCTCGAAATGGGCCTCCCATATATCATTATCCGGAAGGTTTATGGCGTAGCGCAGGCTCGTGGGTTCGTTCTTGCATCCGGGAATGAAGCGCAAAAACAGGTCCCGGAAGGAGTCGCCGGTCCATGTCCAGGCGTGGACGCCGTTTGTGATCGAGTCTATCTTGTAGCCCGGGTACATCTCCCTCGATATGCGCTGATGCTCCTTCGCCACCCCGTTGACGTAATGGCTGAGATTGAGGGCCAGGCGGGTCATGTTGAGATTGTCCTCTCCGGCGAAAGCCTTGATTATATCGATGGGGAGGAAGTCGCCGAGCACGTCGCCGGCCAGGTCGTAAGAGAACTGGTCGTGCCCGGCCGGGACGGGGGTGTGCGTCGTGAACACGCACATCCTCCTGACGTCGTCGACCTTGCGGGATGCGGGGTCCGTAACGCCCTTCTGCCTGAGGAGCTCGAGCGTCAGAAGGCTTGAGTGGCCCTCATTCATGTGATAGCGCAGAATATGGCGGTAGCCCAGCTCGCGAAGCAGGCGCAACCCGCCGATTCCCAGTATTGCTTCCTGCGCAAGCCGGTATTTCTCGTCTCCGCCGTATAGCTGATATACAAGGCTGCGGTCGTAGTCGCTGTTGCCGTCGATGTCGGTGTCCAGGAAGAACACGGGTGTGTTGTAGCCCGTCGCGCCTTGCACGCGGTACTCCCAGGCCTGCACCTTAACGGGGCGGCCCTCTATGAGCACAGTGGCCGTCTGTGGACGGAGCTTCATGAACTTGCGCGGGCTCCAGTCATAGGGGAGCTCTTTCTGCATGCCCTGCTTGCTGATCTTCTGGCGGAAGTAGCCCTTCTTGTATATCAGGGTCATCGCGACGAGAGGCACCTTGAGGTCTGCTGAGGACTTGACGGTGTCGCCAGCGAGAACGCCGAGCCCGCCGCTGTACGTGGGCATCTCGGACTCTATGCCTATTTCCATGGAGAAATAGGCAATGCTCCTCTCCCTCTTACGGATTCTCTCCTGAATCGGCCTGGTCGGCATCGGCTGTTCTTGCATGATGACGATAACTTACCAAACGCGCGCGCCCGCCGCAATCCCCATGAATTTCTTTGAACCATCGTTCCATGAGGTTTAACATCTGAACAGGTTTATCTGAACAGGGTCATCAGCACGGGGTCATCAGCATTGGGTCATCAGCACGTGGCTACTGGAGCGGGGCCGTCGGGATCTTTTGCCGCTGTCTGAACAGAATCAATGCGTCCGGAGAAACGACACAGACAATGGGGGAAGATATGAAAACTGCCCGTACGCTTCTGGCCGTTGCGGCTTTGCTTGCGTGCTCGTGCGGGGGCGGTGGGGAAGACGGGGTGGAGACTCTGCCTGACTTCAACTCCATGTGGGACTACAACAACGCGGCCGCGACGGAGGCCAGGTTCAGAAGCCTCATACCACGGGCCGTGGAGTCGGGAGACGCAGACTACTACGCCGGGCTCCTGACCCAGATTGCCAGGGCGCAGGGCCTCCAGGGGGAATTCGAGGCGGCGCATGCCACGCTTGACTCAGCATACGCCGTGATTGAGGACGAGAAAAGCATAGGCATGGCCAGGTACCTCCTGGAGCGCGGGCGCGCCTTCAATTCCTCGGGCCAACCCGATATGTCCAGGGAGTGCTTCCTCAGGGCTTATGATGTTGCGATGGAGATCGGCGCCGATTTCTACGCAGTCGACGCGCTCCACATGCTCGGCATTGTGGAGCCCCCCGGGAGACAGATGGAGTATAATCTCAAGGCGCTGGCGCTCGCCGAGAAGTCCGGGGACGAGCGAGCCGGGAGATGGCGCGGCTCGCTTTATAACAACATGGGATGGACTTATCACGAGCAGGGGGAATACGAGCAGGCCCTGGGCATGTTCGAGAAGTCCCTGGCCTTCAGGCAGGAGATAGACGACACGGCCGGGGTGCTCATTGCCAGGTGGACGATAGCGCGGGCGCAGCGATCGCTCGGCAATGTGGAGGATGCCCTCGATATGCAGCTCGACCTCGAGGAAGACATCGAGGAATACGGCCTGCCGCCCGACGGCTATGTGTATGAGGAAATAGGCGAATGCCTGTTCCTCCTGGGCCACAGGGCGGAATCCGGGAGATACTTCGGTCTCGCCTATGAAATCCTCTCGAGAGACGACTGGCTCGCAGCGAATGAACCCGAGCGCCTGAAGCGCCTTAAGCAAATGAGCCAATAACGGTCCCGCCCCGGCAGCGGGTTTTCGGGCAAATCGGCGCATTTGCGCCGCCGATAGCGCACTATCTGTGATATAATGTAACTGGAGATCGAGGCCCGGCCTGGAGTATGGAAAGGCCGGCAAATGCACCATAAGTGCTGCATCGCTGTCATCCCCCTCCTGTGTCTTGGCCTCTTCGCTGCTGCGGCGTCCTCGGCTCCGGACACGCTCTGGGTAAAAACCTATGGCGGGCTTCTTGCCGATTACTGCGGTTATTCGGTGGAGCAGACCCCCGACGGCGGCTACGTGTTCGTGGGCGCTTCCGAGTCGCCATTTCAATTCATGTATGACATCCGCCTCATAAAGACCGACCGCGATGGTGAGATCGACTGGAACAGGACTTATGTCTGGGACGCGGCGGATGTCGGTTACTCGGTTCACCCGACGCGCGACGGCGGCTATGTCATAACCGGATGCGGCACGTCCTTCGGAATCGGTTCCCATGACATATATCTCCTCAAGGTGGATGAGGTGGGCGATACGCTGTGGACGCGCGTCTACGGGGGGCCTGCCCTGGACATGGCCTTCTCCGTGCGCCAGACGACTCCGGACGGCGGGTTCATCGTAGTGGGAGTGACCAACCGCATGTATTGCCATCTCAATGACATCATACTTCTCAAGACGGACGCCGACGGCGACTCTGTATGGGCCCGTACCTACGGCGGTGACAGGGACGACGTGGCGCGCTCGGTGGAGCAGACCCGCGACGGCGGCTTCATTATCGGCGGCACGACCGAGTCGTTCGGAGAGGGTTGCCTCGACCTCTACCTTATAAAGACTGATGCCAGGGGCGACACGCTATGGACAAGGACCTTCGGGGGGCCCGAGGATGAAACCGGAACCTCCGTCCGGGAGCTGGCCGACGGCGGGTTCATCGTTGTGGGGACGACGGCATCCTTCGGCGGCGGCTGCGACGACGTGTTCATGGTGAGGACGGACTGTCACGGGAACGCCCTCTGGACCAGGACGTTCGGAGGGGAAGGCTATGAGAGCGGGCTCTCGGTCAGGCAGACGGCCGACGGCGGCTTCATTGTCTCAGGTTCGCTCTACCCGCTTCCCGCCGGGCCTCATCAGGTCTATATATTGAAGACGGATTATGATGGCAACTGCCTCTGGACCAGGACCTACGCCGGCGCAGGTATCGAGCGCGGGAACGCGGTTACGGAGACTTCCGACGGGGCCTATGTGATAGCATGCAGGGGCTCGACCGCCAGAACGGGCGAGCGCGACATGTGTCTTATGAAGCTGGGGCCTGACCGCTGACGCCGGAGCCCGGCGCTACCTGAGAACCACGATTTTATAGGAATGCGTTTGCAGCGGCGTTCTCATGACTATGAAGTAAAGCCCCGGCGATACAGGGTAGCCGAGGCCGTCGCGTCCGTCCCATTCCACCGAATGTTCGCCCGCTCCCGCCGGCGCTTGCCGGATTGCCGTCACCCTGCGGCCCGATATGTCGTAAAT
>JASFEA010000209.1:0-4699 GCA_050125095.1 bacterium | reverse complement strand
GACTCTTTCTTGCCTCCTTTCACAGATCGAGAGCAGAGCCGGTTATGCACCCAGTTTCCTATTTCTTGCATTTGTTACCGTGGCTTCCGCCGAACAGTATCAGGATGCCCAGGAGGTAGCCGATGTTGTACCAGTTGCCGTTATTGTGCACCTCGTAAAAGTGCACGCGGTCACTGAATAGGGAAATAATGAAAGTCACCGGCGAGATGATGCCGTGCCAGAGCCCCCTCCAGAACCCCGCGACCCTGCCGTCGTAGTCCTTGATATTCTCGGACATATTGGGACCTCCGGCGCATGCGAGCGCAAGAACAAGAACCAGGCAGCAGACCAGCAGATAGAATCTTGCATTCATGTTGCCTCCCTATGCGTGAAATTGAGTTTTGTGCCCCGTCCCGGTATTCGCGAGTGAGTATACACCGCGGGGCTTCCTCAGTCCACCGGGCAAACGCCGGTTGAATGGCAGCTCTGGTTATGCTAGAATTGACATGGTATTCATACTAATAAGACAAATACTCAATGTGAGGGAGACTCTAAAAGGAGGGGGAAATGAGTAGAGTCATGCTGTGCGTGCTTCTGGCAGTCCTCCTGGCCTCTGTCCTGGCGCCCGCGGTGTTGGCTGAGGATGAGACCGGGGACGTTTGCTATGTGGACATCGAGGCTCTCCGGAGACAGATCGAGGAGGAGGGCTGGACCTATACGGTCGGGGAGAATCCCGCGACGAAGTACCCGCTGGAAGACCTCTGCGGCCTGAGAGAGCCGGAGAACTGGCGCAAGACCGCGCGCTTCGTGGAGATCACTCCGCGGCTCGACCTCCCGGACGCCTTCAACTGGTGCGACGAGGGCATCTGCACGCCGGTCAAGAACCAGGGGTCCTGCGGGAGCTGCTGGGCATTCGGGACGGTGGGTCCGCTGGAGCTCAACATAAAGTGGAAGGACGGCCAGGAAGTCGACCTGTCGGAGCAGTGGCTGGTGAGCTGCAACCAGGAAGGCTGGGGCTGCAACGGCGGCTGGTGGGCCCATGATTACCACTGGTTTGCCACCGACGCGTGCGGGGGCACGGGAAGCGTCGACGAGGCGGATTTCCCCTACAGCGCAACCGACGAGCCGTGCGACTGCCCCTACGACCATGAGTACCTCATAGTAGACTGGGCCTATGTCGGTAACGACTACAGCATTCCGCCGATCGCGTCGATAAAGCAGGCGCTTCTGGACTACGGACCCCTCTCGATAAGTCTCTGCGCGAACTCGGCCTTCCAGGCATACACCGGCGGCATATTCAGCGGCCCTACATGCTCGGACATCAACCACGGCATAACCCTCGTCGGCTGGGACGACAATCAGGGCTCGGACGGAGTCTGGATAGTCCGCAACTCGTGGGGCACGGGCTGGGGCGAGGGCGGCTACATGCGCGTAGAATACGGCGTATGTGAGATGTGTTACGCGGCGGCCTTTATAGAATACGAAGGCACCTCCGGCATCAATATCTCACTGCCCAACGGCGTTCCCAATGTCATTCCGACGGGTACGCCGACAGACATCGACGTCGAGATCGAGGCCTTTAACGACACCTATGCCGCGGGTTCGGGCACGCTTCACTACAGGTACGACGGCGGCACTTTCCTCACCTCGTCACTGGTGCACGTGAGCGGGGACCTTTACAGGGCGACGCTCCCGGCGGCTGACTGCGACGACAATATCGAATTCTATTTCAGCGCTGCCGGAGTTTCGTCCGGTACCGTCTATGAGCCCGATGACGCCCCGGCCTCGGTCTACACCACGCTCGTGGGCGACCTGACGGCGATTTTTGACGATGACTTCGAGACCGACAAGGGCTGGACCACAGAGAATAGCGGCGATTTAACTGACGGGGCCTGGGACAGGGGTGTCCCGGTCGGAGGCGGAGACCGCGGCGACCCGGCCACCGACTATGACGGCTCCGGCCAGTGCTATCTCACCGACAACGTGGATGACAACTCGGATGTCGACGGCGGCACTACCTGGCTCATGTCGCCGGCCATAGACGTGACAGGCGGCAGCGACGCCAGGGTGGAATACGCCGTCTGGTACACCAATAACTTCGGCGCCGAGCCCAACGCCGACATCTTCATTGTGTACGTGTCGGACAACGGCGGTTCCTCATGGACGCCTGTCGATACTATAGGCCCGGTGACTTCATCCGGCTGGAAGGAATACGGCTTCATGGTGGGAGACTACGTGTCGCTTACCGGCCAGATGAAGGTCCGTTTCGAGGCCTCGGACCTCGCGGGCGGCTCGGTTGTCGAGGCCGGCGTGGATGACTTCCGCGTCTACGCGTTCACCTGCGGCGCGAGCGGCCCGGACGCCGACCAGTCATACGTGACGCTGACGGACGAGAGCGCCGCCGGACTGGCGACATGCCCGGACGGCGACGCGGACGCCTATGAATACGTTAAGGTGACCGTGCGGGACGCCTCGGGGACGCCGATTGCGGGCATCGGGTCGGAGGAGTTCGTCGTGAGCCTGACTCCCTCGGGCCCCACGCAGTTCTTCGGCTCCTTCGCGATGAGTTCCGAGCCCGTCGACATCCAGACCGACGCCAATGGCGAGATTCGCTTCACGGTCTCCGGCGGGACGTCCGTATACGGCGATATCGAGGTTCAGGTCACGGTCGGAGGCGTGTCCATCAATGATATGGACATACTCGCCTGCAATTCCTTCGACATAGACCTGGACGGCGACGTCGATCTCATGGACTTCGCCGAGTTCGCGGACCAGTATCTGACTTCGAACCCCGAGAGCGACTTCGATTTCAACGGGACAGTTGAATTGACCGACTTTGCGATGTTCGCCGAGCATTACGCGCATGGCATGAGCCCGACCACGAACGGCGAGACCGTGGAACTGCTGGTTGCGCGGCTATTCAGATTCGGGCCGATGTATCCCAATCCGTTCTCGGACCGGGCGACCATTTCCTACGCCATCCCCACCCCGCGCCAGGTGAAGCTCACGGTGCACGACGTCCGGGGCAGGCTGGTGAGGACGGTGGTCGACAGGGCCCAGACCGCGGGCTCGCATGACGCGCACTGGGACGGCCGGGACGACCACGGGGCCCCGGCGGCCTCCGGTTTCTACTACGTGCGCTTCGAGTCCAACGGGGAAGTGAGGACGAGCCCCATCGTTCTCCTGAAATAGAGGTCAGGGAGCAGGATCCGGCCCGGGAGGGGAGACCCTCCCGGGCCTTTGTCTTTATCCGCACCGGCTGATTGTCCACCGGCTCACCGGCTCACGGTCTCACGGTCTCACGGGCTTACCGGCTCATGGGCTTACCGGCTTACGGGCTTACCCGCTCACCTGGGCATCGGCTCTCGGGCGCACTGTTGGCACGGTGTCGTGCCGCAGGGATAATCTTAAGGCCTGTCCGGGGCCATGCCGATAAATGAGTTGGAAAGACTTTGTGGATATTTGCATCTTTTACAGCGCGCAAGGAGACATAACCGTGAGATCAAGAATACCCAAGCTGCGCTCGCCGGCAGTGCTCGGCCTGCTCCTCGCGGCGTGCGTCATTGTGCCTCTGTCGGCCTCGGCCCAGGACCCGCAGCCCAGTTTCGTGTGGGCCCGCCCGCCACAAAGCGGCGGAGGCCCGGCCTTGACGGGTTTTGTGCCCCTGGCCTTCGACCTTTCCCATATCGTTCCCAAGATGCCCCCGGGCAGCATGCCGGTTCCGCCCGTACGGTACGACTGGCGCGAGCTGGGCAATGTGACTTCAGTCAAGAACCAGTCCTCCTGCGGGTCGTGTTACTCGTTCGCGTCCCTCGGCAACTTCGAGGCGCGGCTCACAATCGACGGTGAGGCCGCCACCAACCTGTCCGAGAACAATGTCAAGGAATGCGAATGGTGGGAGGCCCACGGCTATTCGGGCAGCTGCAACGGCGGGAATTACGAAAGGGTGGCGCACCTCCTGTCCACCAACGGCACGGTGCTCGAAACATGCGACCCCTATGTCGCCAGCGACGTGTCATGCAAAGCAACCTGCACGTACCAGCATACGCTGCTCGGATGGAGCGGCGTCTCCGGCGACGAGGTTCCGGCCGCCGGGATCATAAAGGGCTATCTTCAGAATCACGGGCCCCTTTATACGTCGCTTTACGCCGGCGACGGTGACGCGTGGCACTCCGAGTTCGTGTCCTACGACGGGTCTTATACTCTCTACCACACGGGATCGGAGCCCACCAACCACGCCGTCCTCATAGTCGGCTGGGACGACACGCTGTCTCACGCGGGAGGGCAGGGCGCATGGATAGTCAAGAACTCATGGGGGACCTCATGGGGTGGAACGTGCGGCTACGGAACCGAGGGCGGGTACTTCACTATCGCGTACGGCTCGGCGAGCATAGGCAAATACACCTCGTACATGTCCGAGTGGCAGGACTACGATCCCGACGAGACGCTTTTCTACCACGACGAAGCCGGCTTCTACGGCACCGCCATGGGTTACGGCAGCACCACGGGCTGGTCCATGTGCAAGTATGTGCCCGGCGAGGACACGGAGGTGACCCGGGTGGAGTTCTGGACGACGGACGCGACCTCGGACGTCGACGTCTACATATATGATGACTTCAACGGGACGTCGCTGTCCAACCTCCTGGCGAGCGAACTCAACCACGGTCGTGATGAACATGGATACATATCCGTGGAGCTCACGACGCCCCTTTCGGTATCG
>JASFEA010000208.1:0-4709 GCA_050125095.1 bacterium | reverse complement strand
GTTGAGCTTCTTCATGAGGTACTCCGTGGACACCGCCACCCCCACCGCGTGACGCCAGAGCTCGCCCGGCTCCAGGTCGTAACCGGGCACGGCCTCGCTCATCATTCCATTTACGCATGACGCCAGGACCAGCTGATACACCCTGTCCCACCCCAACCTCACGACGGCCTGGCGGACGGACCCTATCTTTCGCGGATATCCGAAGTAGGCGGAGTTGGCCATCCTGAGGACATTGGCAGTGAATCCGGGGTCGAACCTCATCGCCCTCTCCACGTCCGCCGCGCTGCTGCGGGGATCTCTCAGAAGTCTCAGGCACCTGGCCGCGGTGCCCGGCACGGCCGGGAAGGACCGCACCCTGGCAAGCGCCTCATCCCTTATGGTCATAATCACAGCACACTCTCCTTCCCTGCTGTCTTTACTATTACGCGTCCGGTCGAAAGGTCGAATCGAACCATCCTGCGCGCCGGGCCCCCGACGGCCTCCGACTCGATAGTCAAGTTGTTCTGCCTGAGCAGTCTCTTGAGCATGGCGTAGTTCCTGAGACCTATCCTGAATGTGTCGACGGCTCCAATGGGGCTACCGCAGCCCGCTGCCTTCACGACCAGCCTGGCCCTTTCGGCCCCGAGCTCGTATGCCGCCCGGAACAGCCTTGGAACGCCCAGGTCAACGAACATAAGCGGATTGGTCCTGGCCCTCTCCGGATTGACCGTGGACAGCGGTAGCACCGCGTGCAGCAGCCCGCCCACCTTTTCTGCAGGGTCATAGATCATGAGGCCGAGGCAGCTCCCCAGGGCATGGGTTACGAGCACGCTGTCGCCGCCGGAAACTCTCATGTCGGCCAACTTCACCGTCTGCGTCGTCTTTTTGGATGCCGTACTCAATGGCGCCTCTCTTAACAGCACTGCCGCCCTTCGCGGGCGCGTCTTCCCGGTAAACAACCGGTTCAATGCACCCGTCCCGTTCACGACCCCCGGCAGGCTCTCCGAGAGGCCAGGGAAGAGACGTCGGTCGTCGGGAGGCGCAGTCGCTCACATAGCCGGCTCCTGACAGGCTCTTCTCACCCCGGTGGCCGGCCGACTCCCGTTACACTGAGGACGAGCGCGCCCACGCGCTCAGACCGCGCCTGGCCCGGTTTCGGTAAGGCCGGCACCGGTCCTTCAATGCCGCTCTTGTCCCGGGGCGGCAGAGGCTCCCGGCCCTTCAGGCCGGCGGTCCCGCAGGACCCGCCGGACGGGACCCTTGCCAGAGGGAAGGGCCCCGCCCTAAGCGAGCCATGTCAGTCCGGGACTTCTCCTTGCCCGCCGGCTCACGAGCGGCGCGGGCCGCCTCGTGAGACCTCGCGGTTTCCTGCTGCGTGCTTCGATTCACCTGGTCTTCCGCAGCACCGACCCGGTCGACACCTGATCTGCGCTGTTCCGACCGGCCTCTTGATGGTCGGCACGTGCCTGTATTTATTCAATATCCCGGATTATTATCGGAAATCTGCCGCATGTACTTTAGCAACAACAGCGAATCAGCGAAGGCAGGCTCTGGCAGAACGTATACGGCGGGATGACTAGATCATGTTCTCGGGGTCGACGTCTATTCCGAAGCGGACCTGCTCGCCGCGCTCACCCTTCCTGTAGGTCTCCAGGCAGGCGCTTACGAAGGCGGGGATATTGCGCCTTCCCCTCCCCTTGAGAACCAGATGCCAGCGCTGAACGTTCTTGATCCTCGGTATGGGGGCGCGGGAGGGCCCGATTACTTCGACGCCGGCGCCGGAATCGGCCGCAAGCCTTCTGGCTAGCCGGGCGAAGCCCTCGGCCGCCTTCCGGGCCGACTCCCTGGCGCGGGACTCGGCCACCACCCTGACAAGCCTGGCGAATGGAGGATATGACAGTTCCTCGCGGATCTCCACTTCCTCGGCGAAGAAGCCCTTGAAATCATGGCCCACCGCGAATCGCAGGGCATGATGGTCCGGGTTGAAGGTCTGTATGATGACACGGCCGGGGAACTCGCCCCGCCCGGCTCGACCTGCGACCTGGGTCAGTATCTGGAACGTCCGCTCGCCGGACCGGAAGTCGGGCAGGTTCATGCTCACGTCCGCGTTGACAACCACCACCAGGCCCACACCCTTGAAGTCATGGCCCTTGGCGACCATCTGCGTGCCGACGAGCATGCTCGTAAGCCCGCTGTCGAACTCGGCCAGCAGGTCCTCGGCGGCCCCCTTCAGTCTCGTGGAGTCGCGGTCGAACCTGGCGGCGGACGCCTGAGGGAACCTCTCGGCGATATAGTCCTCGATCTTCTGAGTTCCCGATCCCACGAATTCGATATTGGCACCGCCGCAATTCGGGCACGCGTCGCGGCCGGCCTCGGAGTAGTCGCAATAATGGCATTTGAGCCGCTTCTCACGTATATGATAGGTGAGCGTCACATGGCAGTTCCTGCACCGCGGCACGAAGCCGCAGTCCCTGCACTGGACGAAGTTGGCGAAGCCCCTGCGGTTAAGAAAGAGAACAACCTGCTCGCCGCGCGCCAGCGCCGCCCCGATCGCCTCCTCGGCCCGGGGGGAGATGGGAGACCGCCCCTCGACCGTCTTCATGTCGACGACTGTCACTTCCGGGAGAAGCCCGCCGGCGATCCTGTCGGGCATCTCGTGGAGCTCGTACTTCCCGTTGAGGGCGTTGAAATAGGTCTCGAGCCTCGGCGTTGCGCTTCCGAGAACGACCACCGAGCCTTCGAGCTTCCCGCGCATCAGGGCCACCTCCCGGGCGTTGTATCTGGGGGAGTCCTGTTGCTTGTAGGATGAATCATGCTCCTCGTCCACCACTATGATTCCCACGTTATTAAACGGCGCGAATACCGCCGAACGCGCCCCGACTATGACGTCTATGTCGCCGGCGATAGCGTCCAGCCAGGTCCGGTATCGCTCCCTGGGTGTCATGCGGCTGTGAAGCATGGCGCATCTGTCGCCGAAGCAGTCCCGCACCCGCGCCATGACCTGCGGGGTGAGCCCTATCTCGGGAACCAGGTAGACGGCCTTCCTGCCCGATTCGACGACCCGGGCCATTGCCCTGAGGTACACCTCGGTCTTGCCGCTGCCCGTGACGCCGTGAAGCAGGAAGGGCTTGAACTTGCCCTGGCGCGAGGCCGCCGTAATGGATTCGAAGGCCGACTGCTGATGCGGCGTAAGCTCATGGGCCCCGGGTCCAGGTCCCATGGCCCCGCGCCGCTCCGCAGCGGCCGCCCCGGCCGTCCCCCCGTCCCCGTGAGTCCTCTTCCTCGGCCTTCGACCCCTTCGCGGCACCACTTCCGTTGCCAGCACTCCCTGTTTTTCCAGCTCCTCCACCGCCCCCGCCAGGTCATTGGATCCGACCTTGCGCTTCAGCGTCTCGACGCCGACCGGCCTGCCGCTCTCGAGCGCCTCGACAATGCCGGCCATGACCGGATGCGTCGCCCGCATAACCTCCAGCGCGAGGTCGTCCGGGCGCGACACGAGCTTCACGGTCTGCCTGAACCCCGCGTGGGGCGGCGCCATGGCCGCGAGGACTTCTCCGAGGGGGGCGAGATAATAATCCGACATCCACCGCGCCAGGCCCATGAGGGCCGGGGTGATGACGGCGACCTCATCCACGATCCCCTTCACCGGCTTGAGTTTTCCATCTTCGGGGCCGGCGCTTTCGACGCCTACAACCACACCGGCCATCAGCCGGGCTCTCACGGGAACCGCGACCCGCATGCCGGCCGCCAGTGAAGCCCCGAGCTCGGGAGGCACCGCGTAGGTGAGAGTCTTGTCGATAGGAATGGGAACGGCCACTTCGGCCCTAAGCGCGTCCTGCAATTTGAGGCCTCTTCCGGATTGGTGAGTTCGAATACCTGCAGAGGTATTATAATTCGGAGCCGGTGCCCACTTCAACCGGAACTTCCTCCGGCCCGGGGACGGCCGCGGCGAGCTTGAGGAACTCGGTGGCTATAATCGGGTCGAAATCCGCGCCGATGCCCTCCTTTATGAAGAGCCTGGTCTGGTCGGGCGAAAACGCCGGCCGGTATGGCCGCTCGGAGGTGAGCGCGTCGTAGAAGTCCACGACGGCGACGATTCTCGCTAAGAGCGGTATCTCCTCGTCCCGGAGCCCGTCCGGATAGCCCGTCCCGTCGAATCTCTCGTGATGGCTGCGTACCACGGGCTTGGCGCCCTGAAGAAAATCCACGCCGTCAATGATGCGCTCGCCGACAATCGGGTGGCGCTTTATTATCTTGTACTCCTCGGGCGTCAACCTGCCGCGCTTGTTCAGGATCTGGCCCCGCACGCCTATCTTGCCGATATCGTGCAGCATGGCCCCGTACTGCAGGTCCGCCATCTTCTCACCCCTGACTCCCAGCCTCTCTGCGAGCGTTATGGCGTACTGCGTCACGCGCTTGGAGTGGCCCCTCGTGTAGGGGTCCTTCGCCTCGATTGCCGCCGCCAGGGCCTCCACGGTGGAGAAGTAGTTCTTCTCGAGCCTGCTCAATAGCTGCGAATTCTCGACAACCGTCGCCGCGACGTCGCCTACGAGAGAGACTATGGGGATGAGGCCCTCCTGCACATTCGAGGCATCCCGCATGAATATGCTCAGCATGCCCACCCGGCGCTTTCTGTAGAGGAGGGGCACGCCCACGAGCGACTTGAAATCCTCCCGCTTTACATATCCGGGGTAGGAGGATGAGGCCGGATCGATGTTCTCTATCACCAG
>JASFEA010000207.1:0-4712 GCA_050125095.1 bacterium | reverse complement strand
GACCAGGGGGTCCGCCGCGCCCAGTATCATGGTGGCGAAGGTATCCTGGAAGGCCGGGGTGAGCCGGCGGAAGCAATCCATGAGCTCCAGTCCCAGCCAGTCGGGCGCGTAGTCCACGGCCTGCCATGCCAGCGCCGTGAGGGTTTCGGCCGGCGCAACTACCTCGAGCGAATCGCCCACCGCGTCAAAGCGGATCGCCATGGCTTTGCCTGCAACTAGATATACATTGAACGTGTCGGAGTCGACAAGAGTCCAGTCCGAGTCAT
Organism: bacterium; assembly: GCA_050125095.1. Taxonomy (GTDB): domain Bacteria; phylum Arandabacterota; class Arandabacteria; order Arandabacterales; family JALGWA01; genus JALGWA01. The sequence goes on along the minus strand of JASFEA010000207.1, from coordinate 4,446 downwards.
TGAGAGTTTCAGCGGGGACCGGCGGAGTGTAGCCGAGACCGGGCCTCGTCTCGGAAATCGGGAGGGCCAGTTCCTCCGCGCTGTCGTCGGCCTGTCCCGTGCGCGTCAGGCCGGGAGTTGTGAGGCCCCTCGTCTCCGCTCCCGGGGCCGTAAGGAGCGCCGGCACGGCCAGCATCAGAAGGAAAAGCGCGGCTATCGAGATCATATGCATATTTCGTCTTGTAGAAGTCACCTTGCACCTCCATGAGAAGAGATATATCCACGGACAGGCGCGGGGTCCAATCCCCGGCGCCGACGATAAGCATACCACAAGTGGGGCCTTATTTCCACAGGCTTGACGCTACCGACGCTGCCGGCGGCATCGCGCGTTGACCGGTGTCACAAACGTTGGTAAAGTGAAAACAGATCCCCTGAGTGTGATTCGAGACAATACTGCCCTATAGGGGGCGCAATTCCTGGTGGTGAGGTTATGAACGATACGAGGGGAGACTCAGGCGGCGAGGTGGGGCAGTCCGGGCGCTTCATAATTACGGATGTCGGGAGCACCACAACCAAGGCGATACTCTTCGAGCGACATAACGGCGTCTGGCGCTTCTTCCGCAAGGAGGCGCCGACCACAGTCGAGAAGCCGCATGAAGACGTGTCGATAGGCGTCCTGAACGCTCTCCGCTCGCTTGAGGGCGAGACCGGGCTGGAGCTTCTTAAAGACGGGAGGCCGTCTGTGCCGTTCCTCTCGACCTCGAGCGCGGGCGGGGGGCTCGCCATGGTGGTGACGGGGCTTGTCAGGGAGCTCACTGCCGACAGCGCCGATCGGGTCGCCCTGGGCGCGGGGGCAATCGTTCTCGATGTCTTTGCCATGAACGACGGGCGCACACCCTACCGGAAGATAGAGGATCTCAAGCGGCTCAGGCCCGACATGGTGCTTCTCGCCGGCGGTTTCGAGGGCGACAACATATCGGGTCCCGTTTATCTGGCCGAGCTCATCATCGAGTCGGGCATAAACCCCAAACTCAATCCCGACGCGAAGCTTGACGTTATCTACGGCGGCAACACTTATGCGCGCGAGTACGTGGCGCAGGTGCTGGGAGACAGGTTCGAGTTCCACCCGGTTCCCAATATCAGGCCGGATGGGAAGCACGAGAATCCCGGGCCCGCCAGGGCCCTCATATACGAGCTCTTCCGGAATCACGTCATGTCACAGGCACCGGGCTACGAGAGCCTAAAGTCCTGGGTGACCTCGCCCATAAGGCCCACGCCAGCGGCCTTCGCCCGTATCCTGGAGGTGGTATCCCGAGATATGGACGGCGCCGTCATGGCCATCGACATCGGCGGGGCGACCACGGACGTCTACACGGCGAGGAAGGGGAAGGTCTTCCGCACGGTGAGCGCGAACCTCGGTATGAGCTACAGCATAAGGAACGTTGCCGAGCTCGGCGGCATGGCATCGGTTAGAAGCGTTCATCCCTCGGACCTTTCAGATAGAGAGATCTGGAACCGTATCGGCAACAAGCACATTGATCCCACGAGGCTTCCCGAAACGTCCGAAGAAATGGCCACCGAATGGGCCGTCGCGACAGTGGCCGTGAGAGAGGCGGTGCTCGAGCATTTGGACGTCATGCAGACGACGGCCGAGGAGTCCCCGGAGGCGCGGTTAGATATAGATATACTCATCCGGGGCCCGAGACGTCCGTGGCAGAAGGAGATCCGGGTGGAGGACAGGCCGCATTTCGCGCTGGAAGACTACGGCCTGGTCATCGGAAGCGGCGGTATCCTGTCGCATTCTCCGCGCGAGGCGGCGGCGATGATGCTGCTCGATGCCCTTCAGCCAAACGGCGTGGTGGAGTTCGCTGTGGACAGGGCATTCATGTTTCCGCATCTGGGAGTGCTGGCCGAGGTCGACGAGAGCCTGGCCAGGGACCTTTTCCATGAACTGGGGATTGTGCGACTGGGGACTGTATACGCCCCGGCCGGGCATGAGCCCGCAGCGGCGCTTCCCGTGATAGGCGTTATGGCTTCCGGGAAGACCATAGATGAGAAGCTGCCGCCCGATGGAGTCGCACTGATTCCGCTTTCGGAAGACGACGAGATCGAGCTCCGATGGGCCGAGGTCGACAGAGAGGAGACGTTCGCCGCACGTGGCGGCGCATGCGGCCTGATCGTGGATAACCGGCAGCGCCCTATCCGCAAGGGGGCGGAGGACCTCATAAGGGCCGAATACGTGCCGCCCGCGCCTGAGGTGGCTGCCGAAAGGGGCGAAATAGTCGCGAGCGGCGACCTGAGCCTGACGCGCGAGCTCGCCATACCGGGGCAGGTTATGGTCGGGGCCGGAGACAAGGTCAGTACGGATACGCTGATCGCGAGGAGCGTGCGGCAGTTCCTGCGGCCGTTCTTCCTCGGCGTCGCGCGCGACCTCGAGGTTGAGCCGGCGGACCTCGACCGCTTCCTGGTAAAGCGCGTCGGGGACGAGATCAAGGTAGGAGACATAATTGCGAGGAAGCCCAGGAGGCTGCTCCCGCCCAGGGTCTACAGGTCGGGGGTTGAAGGGAGGATAGAGAGAGTTCTCGCCAACGGAACTCTGGTCGTGCGGGAATCGCCGGAGCTGGCGCGCGAGTACACCACGGTCAACGTCGCCGAGGACCTGGGAAGGCCGGCCTGGGAGATAAAGCCATACCTGAGGGTCAGGCCCGGCCAGAGTGTGGAGCGTGGCCAGTGGCTCGCGGCCGATCTGCGGGGGGGCGCAATGCGCTTCAGCGCCTCGCCGGTGCGCGGCAAGGTGAACCGAATAGACCACAGGTTCGGCATGGTGGTGATTGAGCCGCTTCTTGAAGAGCTCGAGGTGCTTGCCTGGCTGCCGGGCACGGTGTCGAGCGTTTCCGACCGGGGATGTGTCGTGTCTGGCCGCGGCACCGTGATCTCCGGGGCATGGGGCCTGGGAGGGGAGGCGAGCGGGATTCTCACGGTGAGAGAGCCGGCGTACGGACGTATAGTGGTGAGGCAATTCGCCGGAGGTGAGGTGCTCGCGGGTCTCAAGGAGAAGCGTATTGCGGGCCTCATCGCGGGTGGCGTGGATTTCCAGGACATGATCGGGGCTGAGCCCGGCTTCACCGTGGTCGTGATCGAGGGCTTCGGCGAGCGGCAGATGCGGCGCGATGTCATGGATATGCTGGAATCGCATGAAGGTAAGCTGGCTCTCGTGGACGGCACGACGCAGCTCCGGGTCGGCGTCGTGCGGCCGAGAGTGATTCTGCCCTCATAGGAAACGGCGGCCTTGGGAAGCAGACGCCTTCGGGATATGGGCACTTTGGGCGGCTGCGGGCAGGTGTGTATTCTAAGACCTGACCCCAGGAGGCTGTGCATTTTAAGACCTGACCCCAAATGGAAGAAGGAGGCCATGAAGACCTATCGAGAGGAGCTGTGGTTTGAGACCAGGCGGCGCAGGGAGCTTATAAACATCACGCCGGAAGTCCAGGAGTGCTTGAGCAAGAGCGGCGTAACCGAAGGCCTGCTCCTGTGTAACGCGATGCACATAACGGCGTCCGTATTCATCAACGACGATGAGAGCGGCCTTCACTCCGACTTCGAGAAGTGGCTTGAGGGACTCGCCCCTGAGAAACCCCACTCTCAATACGCCCACAACACTTTCGAGGACAACGCCGACGCCCATCTCAAGCGCACCGTCATGGGGCGCGAAGTGGTCGTCGCCGTGACCGGAGGAGAGCTGGATTTCGGTCCCTGGGAACAGATCTTCTACGGCGAGTTCGACGGCAAGCGCAGAAAGCGCGTGCTCGTCAAGATCATCGGGGAGTAGGCACGGCGGTAAACGTGCTGTCCCCGCCGCTCTTGTAGACTATCCTGGCATGAACCGGCTCGGGCATGAACTCACCGCAGCTGTATGTGTCGAAGCCGGGATGATACATGTAGTAGCCCACTGCGCTGTACGCTCTCCAGTGGTCGCCGAACCTCCGGCCGATGAGTGCCGTCACGCCCGGTTTGACGCTGCAGCCGTCGACCGGTGAAGGCCAGACCGTAATGCGGAAAGAGAGGAAGAAGACCGCGCTGTCCACGTCGGCCGCCCGGGGACTCCACCAATCGCACCAGACCTCGTATTCATATACGCTCGCGTAGTCGTCTCCCTCTCTTATGCAGCCGTTAATGCCGAGATAGCCGCCTCTGCGATATTCGCTTGTAAAGCCGGCGCCGCCTTCGGATCCGCCCCCGGGTTCTGTCGTCCGGGAGTCGCTTCCGCAGCCCGAGCCAAACGCGATAGCGAGCATCAATGCGACCGGAAGTGCGGGAGAATGCGAGTACAGGGGTCTCATGCCATAGATATTATAGGTACGTTTTAGGCCAGTGTAAAGTCTATTTTACGACCATTATGAGTGTGGCGGGCCGGATGGCGAAGTAGTCCAACCCCTTCAGGCGCTTTGACATAGTGCAGCCGTTTTG
>JASFEA010000206.1:0-4737 GCA_050125095.1 bacterium | reverse complement strand
GTATCGAGCGCCTGCGCGGCCTCTACGGCCTTCTTCATGGTCGCGTCCGATATGGTGAAACTCGCATGCAGCCCGAAGAGGGCCTTGACGTAGTCGTCCTTACTCGAGTTGCACTTCTCAATGAACTCCACGTTCTCGCGTATCCCCTCCGCCGCTATCTCTTCGCCGTCCCGGTCCGAGACCTCATAACACAGGCTGGCGCGCAGGCCCACCTCCCGCACGGCGGTGGCTATGCGGTCGAGCGATCCGGTAACCGCAAAGGGGCTTGCGTGGTGGTCGATTATGGTCGTCGTGCCCTTCTTCACGGCGTCTATAAGCGGGATGAGCGCGCTGTAGTAGCAGTCATCGAGCAGGAGCTGCTTATCCAGTCGCCACCAGAGCTTGTTGAGGACGTCCACAAAGTCGACGGCCGGCTCCATCTTGCCGAGGCCCCTCACCATGGTGCTGTAGAAGTGCATGTGGGCGTTTATAAAACCCGGAAGTACGACCTTGTTCGTGGCGTCGATCACGGCGTCATATGAGCCGGTGAACTCGGAGGTTTTACCCACCTCTCTAATGCGGGCTCCGTCCACGAGAACCGCTCCGCCGTCAATCACACGGTTCTCGTCTCCGAGCGTGACCACGGTTCCGTTCTTGATAAGCAGCGTCGACATGTCCCTCATTCTCCTTCCCTTGAGCGGACCCGCCCGGCGCAATCACTGTTCCCTGAGGGCCGCCGCTTCCTCCTCGGTGCGCTCGCGCAGGTAAAGCGCCTGCGAAAAGCACTTCATGGTGCAGAATCCGCAGCCGATGCACCTGGAGGCGTCCGTCCGGGGATGCTTGTCTTCATTGAGCTCGATGGCCATGTACGGACAGCGCGTGCAATTCCCGCACGACAGGCACAGGTCGTCGTTGACGTCGGATATGGCCTTCTTGGAGGGCAGGTCCATGAAGTCGGTTATGGGATCCGGCAGGGCCCGGCCGATGAGCTCGGTCATAGAGCCGATCCCGCGGTCGAGCATCATGTGGCTCACGCCTTCCTCTATGTGGTCGATCACCCCGTATCCGTATTTCATGACCAGGCTGCAGAACTGCACGGTCCTGGCCCCGAGCGCGAGAAAATCCGCGGCCGCCTTGTAGTCCATCGGCCCACCGTTCCCGGATATGGCCACGCCCGACCCGGAGGCGTTGGCAATCGTCAGATAGGAGATAGGAGTCACGCCGTCCCCGCTCATGCCGACGACGATTCCCTCCTCCCAGGCCGGCCTGGAGCCGTTGCGAAACATCATTGTGGGGAAAGTGTTGGCCAGGGTAACGCCGGCCTTCTTGCCCGGGTATCTCTCCAGGACTTGCCTGATCGCGGTCATGATCGGGATGATGGATGTGACCGCGCCGGTGAGCTTGAAAAGCTTCGGAATGTCGGGGCTTGACACTTCCATTATCCAGTCGATTATCCTGGCCGTGAGCGCTGCGTTCTGCGAAACGATGTCACCCTCGGTGCCGTCCCCGCCCTGGGGGCATGACAGGCTGTACTCAACGCCCATGGCGCCCGCAGACTCCAGCTTGGCCGTGTTCCCCTGCCAGGCCCTGCGGTCAGCGTCGTCGTCTCCGGTCACCGGCCCGCCCGTGGAGCCCATGGTCAGCCTGTCCGGGTAGAGCTTCACGAGCTCCTCGATCTCGCGCGAGACCCGGTCGAGGCTGTGCCCCGACACATTGTCGCAGTTGCCGTAAGTGAGAGCGTTGAAGACATGCATGTACCTGGCCGGGATGTGTATGGGCACGCCGTCGAAGGCGGTCTTCATGATCCCCCCGGCCCAGCCCGCCGCGTAAGCCGCTTTCATCTGCTCGATCCCGTCGGTGGGAGGGGCTGCCGAAAGCAGAAAAGGCGACGAGATCTCGCGCCCGAAGAAGTCGCTTCGCAGCGATACGGGTTTGGGATTGTAGCCCGCGATGCGTTCGGAGTTCCTCACCGGATCATCGACAGCGGGGGCCGGCTTCTCACTGAGGAAACTGTGGACGGCCGCGGCCACATGCTTGCCCGAAGCCACGGCTTCGACTACCGATGTCGCGCCGTTTATGAAGTCCCCGCCCGAGAAGACGGCGGGGTTTTCATCCCGCTCCATGACCGGCCGCGCGCCTATGGCGACTATGAGGTGGTCGAAGTCGGGCCGGTCGCATTCGGTGCCCGGGACGTCCGCGATGTTCCCCAGGCTGAAGGCCTCGCCCGGGGGCAGGCTGACGTTGATGGTCCTGAGGCCCTTTATGCCGCCCCTGCTTTTCTTTATCTCTATGACGCGCGTCCTGCCCGCGACTTCAATATTGTATTGCAGCAGTTCCTCCCGTTCCCTGGAGGTAAGGGGCATTTCCTTCAGGTTTTCAAGGGCTATAAGCTCGACGCGCTCGGCGCCCTTTAAAGCGGCCACGGCGGCGCAGTCGAGCGCGGTGGCGCCGCCCCCGACAATCGCGACTCTGCCCGCCATGGGATACTTATCGGGGTCCTCCAGGTATGTAAGCCCCGGAATTCCGCAATCCTCATTATCAAGACCGAGCGCAATGGGCCCGCCCAGGCCGGCGCAGACGGCTACGGCGTCGAAGCCCTGATCGAGAAGATCAGCCGGGGTCTCCACGCGAGTCGCCGTCCTGACCGACAGGTTCCCGATTGAAATGAGGTATTCGATGTCCGACCTGATCACCCCGCGGGGCAGCCTGCTTTCGGGAATCAGGAGGCACATCCCGCCGGGCTCTCCGCGTTCCTCGAATACCGTAACGTCATAGCCCCGCCGCGCGAGGGTGACGCCTGCCGCGAGCCCGGCAGGGCCGGCTCCCACGACCGCAACGGCCATGCCGTTCTTCTCCGCCTCTTCAAACGACGGCATGGAGCCGAGCTCCTTCGCCTTCTGGATAATGGTAGCCTGTACCGCGGGGATATTCACCGGCGTGTTGAGCCCGTTATAAACGCATCCCGACATGCAGTGCCTGTCCGGGCATACGATGCCGCAGATGCCGCCCAGAGGATTGGCCGTGAGTATCTCCGCCGCCGCCCTCCTGTAATCAGAAGGGAGGCCCACCCGGGAGGCGAATATGAAATCCATGGGGGAGCATCCTGCCGGACAGGCGCCCAGGCATGGTTTCTCGGCGCAATTCTCGCACTTCTCGACCTCGAACCTGAGCTGGGCTTCGGTAAGAAAGAACCTCTTCTCGTCGCTCATAATCTGAAACCTCGCCTTATGGGAGTGCGATCAGCCGCGAAGAAGCAACCGGCACGGCCTAAGCACGATTCTATCGGTCGGACCGCATATGTCAACCGGGCACCGGCCCACCACAATAAGGACTAGGGAGTGAAAGTCGTCCCGGTCTCGCCCCTCAGGGCCCTCGCGATGCTCGGAGGATCCGTGATAATGGCCTTGCGGCCGCCGGCCTCCAGGAACTCCAATATGGCGCGGATCTTGGGGGCCATGCTTCCCTCTGCGAAGTGACCGCCCTCATCAAGGCGCTGCCTGGCTTCGGCAAGCGTCATATGGCCGACTGGCTTCGCGTCCGGTTTGCCGAAGTTGAGCGACACCTTCTCCACGGCCGTCGTGATCAGAAAGAGGTCGGCGTCTATCCTGCGCGCGAGAAGGGAAGATGTATAGTCCTTGTCGATGACCGCAGCTGTCCCGTTGAGGCTGCCGTCCTCGGCGGCCACCACGGGAATTCCCCCGCCGCCTCCCGCCACCACTATGATGCCCGCCTCCAGCAGTCTCCTGACCGCGTCCTCCTCCACTATGCGCACGGGCCTGGGCGAAGGCACCACCCGTCTCCAGCCTCGGCCGGCGTCCTCGATGACGTCCCAGCCCGACTCGCTCCTGCGGCGCCCGGCGTCCTCGGCCGACATGAAAACGCCGATGGGCTTGGCGGGATTGGTGAAGGCGGGGTCGTCCGCCGCCACTTCTACCTGGGTGACCAATGTGGCCACGCTCTTCTCAATCCCGCGCCTCAGGAACTCGTTGTAGAGGTTCTGCTGTATGGCGTACCCGATGGCTCCCTGGGTGTCGGCATCGCAGGCGTCGAGGGGCACTTCATGGAGTTCATGTCTCGAGAGCTCCGAGCGCCTCAGTATGAACCCGACCTGGGGGCCGTTGCCATGCGTTACCGCAACCGTCCAGCCGGCCTCAATCATGTCGGCGATATGAACGCATGTCTCATGCGCGGCGGCGTACTGGTCCTCGACCGACATATGCCACCTGTCGAGAATGAGCGAATTGCCGCCAATCGCCACCACCGCGAGGTTGTTGCTGTTCTCTGTCATCCGTCACGTCCCATGGTGAGGGCCATGACTGCCTTCTGCGCGTGGAGGCGGTTCTCGGCAACGTCGTAAATGCAGGAGCGCCCTCCGCTCGCGACCTCGTCCGTCACCTCATGGCCCCTGTCGATGGGCATGGGATGGGTGTAGATGGCGTCGTCCGTGAGCGCCATCTTGTCCGAGTCGCATATCCAGTCGGTGAGTTTGAGGGCCCTGTCGATCTCGGCCTGCTTGAGGAACTCCCCGTCCTTATAGGCGTCCGGGCTCATCCAGTGGCGCGAGTAGACGACATGCGCCCCTTCGTATCCCGCGCGGACGTCATTGGTGATCTCGAAGTTCGCTCCGTTGGCGCGGCAGTTCTCCTCCGTCCATTTCACGACCTCGGGGTCGAGGTCATACCCTCGAGGATGTGCGAGTGTGACGTCCATGCCGAAGCGGGATCCGATCAGGAGGCCCTCCTGCACGCTGCTCCAGGA
>JASFEA010000205.1:0-4750 GCA_050125095.1 bacterium | reverse complement strand
GGAGGTGACGAGTTTGAACGATGCGCTGGGCAAGATAGAGACGAGGGGTTTTCCCGCGGCGGTGGAAGCGGCTGACGCCATGGTCAAGGCCGCCCGCGTCACCCTCACCAGGTATGAGAAGACCGGGGGGGGCCATTGCACCGTCCTGGTGCGCGGGGATGTAGGCGCCGTCCGCGCCGCCGTGGAGGCCGGTTCGCTTGCCGCCCAGAAAGTCGGCGAAGTGGTCAGCGCCCACATTATCCCGAGTCCCGACCCGGCGCTGGAAGACGTGATGCTGTCACCGACAAAGCAGAAGAAAATAAAGTACTGAAAGAGCACCCAACAGAAGGAGGTCTGCAAATTGGCTGAGGCAGGAGATGTCATCTACCGGGAGGCGTTGGGGCTTATCGAGACGAGGGGATTCGTGGCCATGGTCGAGGCTTCGGACGCCATGGTCAAGGCCGCCAAGGTGGCCCTCGTGCATTACGAGAAGACAGGCGGGGGATACGTTACGACCATCATAAGAGGAGACGTTGCCGCCGTGAAGGCGGCCTGCGACGCGGGCAGCGCGGCCGCGAGCAAGGTCGGAGAGCTCGTGAGCGTGCACGTCATCCCCAGGCCGCACCCCAACCTGGAGGAAGTGCTCCCGATCGGCAAGTTGGCCAAGACGAGATAGATAAGGCTCAAGTTCGGAGGACGGCCCGTGATCGTCGGGGAAGTGGTAGGCACAATTGTAGCGACGCGCAAGGAAGAGCGCCTGGAGGGGCTCAAGTTCCAGATCGTGAAGATATTCGATATGGACATGAAACCCACCGGGAGTTTCCTCGTCGTTGCTGACGCCGTCGGCGCCGGCAAGGGCGAGATGGTGCTGTGCTCCCAGGGAAGCTCGGCGCGCCTCACCGAGCGCACCAAAGACAAGCCGATCGACGCCGTGATCATGGGCATAGTCGACACGATTGAAATCGGAGGCGAGAAGATCTTCGAGAAGTATGCTTGATGAAAGAGCCATAAGCGCCATAGTCGAGGAGGTATTAAAGAAACTCAAGGACGAAGGTATATCCTCACCCGAGAGCACCAGCCTTTCGGAGGCGGGTGCTTTTTCATCGATTGACGCCGCCATAGACGCGGCCGAGCGCGCCCAGGTGGACCTTGTGGCGCTTCCCGTCGAGACGAGGCGCAAGATAGTCGGGGCGATGAGGAGCGTCGCCTGCGACCACGCCGAGGAGCTCTCGCGCCTCGCGCTGGACGAGACGGGCCTGGGCAAGTACAAGGACAAAGTCAGCAAGAACCTCCTCGCGGCGACCAAGACTCCCGGCATGGAGGATCTTGCGGCCGAGGCCGTCTCGGGCGACCACGGGCTTACGCTGGTAGAGCGGGCGCCTTACGGGCTAATCGGTTCCATCACGCCTTCCACCAACCCGAGCGAGACCATAATCAACAACGCCATCGGCATGGTGGCCGGGGGCAACTCGGTGGTATTCAACTGCCACCCGTCGGCCGCGAGGACTTCGATTCGCACCATTGAGATCTTAAACTCAGCCATAGTCGCCGAGGGCGGGCCCAATAATGTGCTCGCGGCGGCCCGGAAACCGACGATCGAAACCGCCCAGGCCCTGATGAAGCACCCCAAGGTGAAGCTCCTGGTCGTGACGGGCGGCGGCGCCGTGGTGCGCGAGGCCATGAACTCCGGGAAAAAGGTCATTGCCGCGGGACCCGGCAACCCCCCCGTGGTCGTCGACGAAACGGCGGATCTCAAGCGGGCCGGAAGGCATATCGTCGACGGGGCGTCGCTGGACAACAACATAGTCTGCATCTGCGAGAAGGAAGTCTTCGCCGTGGACTCCGTGATGGACGGCCTCAAGGCGGCCATGTTGGAGAACGGCGCGGTTGAGATAAAGGGCCGCGACATCGAGAAGCTCGAGTCGCTTATCATCAAGGAGAACAGGGGGCCCGATAAGCATGCCGTCACCCGGAGGGAGTGGGTGGGCAAGGACCCCGAGGTTATGCTCTCGGAGATCGGCGTAAAGAGCGCCGGCGGGGCGAGGCTCATTATCTGCGAAACGCCGAGCTCGCATCCCTTTGTCTGGACGGAGCTTCTCATGCCCGTGCTGGCGATGGTCAGAATGCCCTGCGTGGACGACGCCATAAAAATCGCCAAGCTGGCCGAGCACGGTTTCGGTCACTCCGCCATGATGCATTCGACCAATATCACAAAGCTCTCGGACATGGCGAGGTTCATACAGACCACCGTATTCGTAAAAAACGGGCCGTGCTACGCGGGCCTGGGCTTCGGCGGCGAGGGCTACACCAGCTACACTATAGCCAGCCCCACGGGCGAGGGGCTTACCTCCGCGCGCACCTTCACCAAGATGCGAAGATGCGTGCTCGTTGACTATTTCAGGATTGTCTGAGGCATTCATTTGGCTGATCGCGCTCCTCTATCCAAGAGCACTATTGTCGAGAGAATCCGCGGGGCCGGCGTTGTCGGCGCCGGTGGCGCGGGTTTCCCCACGCATGTGAAGGCGGAGTCCTCTGCCGAGATCGTCATCGCCAACGGATGCGAATGCGAGCCCCTGGTCAGTTCCGACCGCTTCGTTATCGCAGAGCGCGGTGAAGAGGTGATTGACGGGCTCGCGCTCATGATGCTCGCGACCGGCGCGCCAAAAGGCTATCTCGCCGTAAGGGAGGAGTACGCGGACCTCCTCGGCCCTCTCGAGAAGAAGGCCGGGAGCGCCGGGGTGGAGTTCATCACGGTGCCGGACAAGTACCCCGCCGGCGACGAGCATATCCTGGTCTATGAAGCCACGGGGCGGGTGATACCGCAGGGCGGCATACCTCTCGCCGTGGGTGTCGTGGTCTCCAATGTCAATACGCTCTTTAACGTGGCCCGGGCCATGCGGGGTGAAGCCGTTACCGCGAGGACGGTGACGGTATGCGGCGACGTGGCGCAGAGTGTGGTCTGCGACGCCCCCATCGGGACATCGGTTGCCGATGTTCTTAAGCTCACGGGCAACGACGCCACGCTAGAAGGCAAGCGCGTTCTGCTCTCGGGTATCATGATGGGGGAAGTCTGTGAAGACATCCTGCACCCTGTAGACAAAAGAACAGGGTCGGTGATCGTGCTTCCCGAAACCAATGAAGTCATCATGCGCAAGACGCTATCCGTGGGCGCCATGCTCAGACGCGCGGCCTCGGTCTGCTGCCAGTGCACGTTCTGTACCGAGCTCTGCCCGCGCCATATGCTCGGCCACGACATAGAGCCGCACAAGGTAATGCGGACGATCGTGCTCCCGGGAAGCAATATAGAGGATATAGCGGGCGCCATGTACTGCTGCGAGTGCGGTCTCTGCGGCGTTTATGTCTGCCCCATGCGGCTTTCGCCCGACAGGATCTGCGCCATGGTGAAACGCGAGCTCATGGCCCGGGGCACAAAGGTGGAGACGGACAAGGAGGCGGCCGTAAATCCCAACCGCGAGTACCGGCGGGTGCCGCATGAGCGCATTGTCATAAGAACTGAACTCGCGCCTTATGAGCGCGAGGCAAAGAAAGTTGATAAGCTGAGTCCCGAGCGTGTTAGTATTCCACTCAAGCAGCACGTGGGCGCCGCCGCCAGGCCGGTTGTATCGGCGGGGGACAGGGTGAGCGAGGGGGACATCATCGGCGAGATGGACCGCGGCGAGCTCGGCGCCAGGGTTCACGCCAGCATAGACGGTGTGGTCGTTGAAGTGGGGGACTCGGTAGTAATAGAGAAACGGCACTAATAGAGAAGAAATGAACATGATCGCGAGGGGGAGCTAGAGCCACAGGATGGAAGCAGGGGATGAGACAGCCGGCATGGCCGGGGAAGTGACCGGGAGGGGAACCGGTCGCGACGCCGGGGTCGAAGCCATAGGCCTTGTGGAATTCAACAGCATCGCCTTCGGCATACAAGCCGCCGACGAAATGGTGAAGATCGCCCCGGTGGAGCTCGTGATAGCGATGACCATTTGCCCCGGCAAGTACCTGTCGCTGGTCGTGGGCGACGTGTCGTCTGTCGACTCCTCGGTGAGGCGCGGCGTCGCGGTGGGGGCCGACACGGTGGTGGACAGCCTGTTCATTCCCAATGTCCATCCCATGATCTTCCCCGCTATGATGGGCACGGCCGCCCCCGGCGGCATAGCGTCGGTCGGGGTGATCGAGACCTTCTCGGTGGCTTCCGCCATCATAGCGGGTGACGGGGCGGCCAAGGCGGCGGAGGTCAGGCTCATAGACCTCAGGGTCGCCCAGGGTCTCGCGGGCAAGTCATACGTGACCATGACCGGGGACGTGAGCGATGTCACGGCAGGCGTCCGGGCCGGGGTTGACCTTATAAAGGAAAGCGGTATGCTGGTTAAGTCAGTGGTGATTCCCTCACCTCATGATGATCTCAAAGGGAAACTGGTGTAAACATGCACATAGGCAGAGTCGTGGGGACATTGGTGGCGACCACGCGGGTGGACAATCTCGAAGGCGTGAGGTTTCTTGTGGTTCAGCCGCTCACGACCGAACTCAAACCCAAGGGCAAGCAGCTCATAGCCGTAGACTCGGTAAGCGCGGGCCCGGGCGACATCATATATTACGTGCGCGGGCGGGAAGCCGCGAATCTCCTGGGTGAGAAGTTCAATCCCGCGGATGCCGGCATCATAGGAATAGTCGACAGGGTGGATATCTGACCATGTATATTGCCAGGGTAGTGGGCGACGTGGTGTCCTCGGTGAAGCACGAGCACCTCAAGGGCCGCAAGCTCCTGCTC
>JASFEA010000204.1:0-4837 GCA_050125095.1 bacterium | reverse complement strand
TCCCGAGAGTCAGCTCGTTGAAGTGGAGAGAGAAACTGGACCGTAGCCTGCACATCATGGATATCACTTTCAGATCGATGGGCCTGGCTGAGGAGGCCATGCAGGATATGATGTCCGGCGCGACCTACGAGGACCTTGAGAAGTCCTATGCGGGCGAAGAGGGTGTTATCTTCAATGACATAGGCAATAAGGTCTGGCGTGATATCGACCGCTCGCTTACCAAGCACGTCTTTCCTCTGGAAGTGGGCCAGTTCAGCACCATCGTGAGCCTGCCCGACGGCTACCATATCTTCTATCTGGCCGATGCCCATGAGCTCGGCGTCCAGAACGAGGTCCTCTACCTCCGCGCCAAGAAATTCGACAGGTGGATCAAGGAGGAGAGAGCCAAGCGCGCGAACCAGAGGGAGCTGGTCGACAGGTATGATTTCGAGCCGGACTCCGACGGCATTGAGGCCGCAATGGAGGCGTTCGCAATCGCGTTCGAGGGACAGCGGGCACCGGAAGAACTCCTCGAGAAGCCCGTAGCCACATATACCGGAGGCCGGGTCACGGTGGCCGACCTTTTTGCGCTCTATTTCAACTCGCCGCCCGATGCCCGTTTTTACCCGGGGGACGCCTATGCCCTGATGAAGGCGGCCTGGGAGGTCGCCGTTCCTGAGATCTACGTAATGGCGGGGTATGATATGCGGCTTGACAACCTCTACGAGGTCAAATGGGTGGCCGAAAAGGCACGGCAGGACTACCTGGTGCCGCAGATGGAGGATTACTTCAGAAGTCAGATCGACGTTACGGACGCGGACATAGAGCAGTACTACGCGGAGAGACACGAGGATCTGAAAACCCCAGTTACCTATTGGGCCAGCCGGATTCTGGTGGAGAACCAGATCGAGGTAAACCGCGTAATGGCAGAGCTGAACGCGGGCGCGGACTTCGCTGAGGTCGCCGAGAAGTACTCTCATGACTCTTATACGGCGTCAAAGGGCGGTGACATGGGCCCGGTGAACATGGGCATAGTCGCCGTCTATGATTCCGTGATCGCCGGTCTGAAGCCCGGAGAGGTCAGCGGGCCGTTCGAGACCAAGTCGGGCACTGAGTTCCTGAAGCTGCGCGAAATCGCCGGGGGCGAATACCTGACTCTTGAGGAGGCAATACCGTATATTGAGATGTTCATAAGGAATCAGTCGGCCAACGACATGCTCGCCGAAGTCGTCGAGAATAGAAAAGAGGAGATAGGCTTCTTCCTGAATGAGGACGTTCTGGCAGGGGTATGGCTGCCGGAACCGGGTTGGAGGGAGAACATGGCCGAGAGATCCGAGGCGGCTGAGGAAGAGTAAGGCTAGTCGCCGCTTCGCATTCTCTCCCTCAGGAGGTCGATGTTCCTCCTTGCGTTGCGGTTGCCCGGGTTGACTTCCAGGGCTCGTTCCCACATCTCAAGGGCTTCCCGGTTTCTGCCCTGCCGGGCGTAGACGACCCCCAGGTTGACCAGCGCCCCTTCATGCGAGGGGTCCGAGGCGAGTATGGACTCGTATATGAGCCCGGCCTCCTCGTTCTTGCCCTCATTCTGGAGAAGCACCGCCTTGTTATACATGAGCGTGGGATTCTCCGGCCGTGCTCCCTCGAGCCGGTCCAGCATGGCCTGTGCCCGGTCCGGCTGCCCGTTCCTCGAATAGACAGTGGCCAGGGCGAACACGATGTCCGGCTCGCCGGGATTGAGCTCGACGGCCTTATCATAGGCCATGATGGCTGCATTCAGATCCCCGCCTTCGTCGTAAACGCTCCCGAGGTTGGCGTAGGCTCTCCAGTTGCCCGGGCTGATTTCGATTTCCCTCTCGAAAAGCTCAATTGCTTTCTGGGTATTGCCCTCCTGCCTCTCGATGGTACCCAGGATATTGTGGCTGTCCTCGAGATAGGGCGCGTACCGTATCGCCGACTCGACAGCCGTCCTGGCCTTCGCCAGGTCCCCCCTTGAGATGTACAGCATTGCAAGCGAGCGATACGATGTCGCCCTCGCCGGTTCCGCCTCTATTGCCTTGAGGAGTTGCCTCTCCGCCTCATCGGTGTCGCCCTGTTCCAGGGCGAGAAGGCCGAGGCCTTCATAGCCCTCTCCCCAGAGCGGATTATCCTCTATTGACTTCTCGAAGTAGACTGCGGCTTCTTCCGGCCTGCCCTCTTCCCGGTAGACATTGGCCAGCACGGTATAGGACTGTGCCAGGCCCGGCGGGCGCATGCCCGCGAGATTAAGGCTCACGAGAACGCTCCCGAGTACAAGCGCCGCGACCGCAAAGACCGCCTTCGCTACTCGACGCTCCTTGACAGACTCCACGACATACGCCACCGCCCCTCCGGCGAAGATCATCATTACGGGCAGGGCGGGAATCCTGTACCTCGAGCAAACGAAGAAGGCCACCGTACCCGCGAAGAAGGCGAGGAAGAACGTGTAGAGAAAATAGAGACGTTTCGCCCTGGGCGCCATCACCACCAGACCGAGAAGAGCGAGGGGGGCGACTGTGGCGAAGGTCAGAAGCGGATTCCGGAGCACCCGGGAGTGCAGTTTCATGAAGTTAAAGTCGAGGTTGTTGGGAAACTCAAAGGAGCCCCAGAACAGGGCGGCCTTCTTCAGCATCAGCTTCGCCCAGGGTCCCGGATGCCCTTTTATGTATTCGAGGGCTTTCCCGGTCCAGTAGTCCGATACCTCGGTATAGAGCGGCTCTCTCTCCAGCTCCTGACGTGGGATTGCGATCTGATCGTAGTACCCTCCCCACCAGTCCTTCCTCAGCGCCGGCGAAGTGGCGCTCCAGCCGTCGGCGGCGGGATTGTTTCCCAGATAGAGATTGAGGCCGCCCTGCCACACCAGCGGTATGAACTCGCCCGAGACCGCAACGTTATGCGCGGTGACAGGCGCGAGCATGACAAGCACGCCCACGATCACTAGCAGAGCGTGCACGACCTTCCTCTTTCCGAAGAGGAGGGCTCCCAGAACGGCAAATGGTATGAAGATGGCCACAGTCGGCCTCGTTATGAGCGCGCCGCCCAGGCAGAGACCCGCGAGAAGCCATAGACAGCTTTTCTGTTTATCACGCGCCAAAACGAGGAGATACAGCGACAGCATTATGAGAAAGATGAACAGGGTCTCGGTCAGCAATTCCCCCTCGAAATACAGGAGCACCGGATATAGGGCCGCCATGAGGCCCGACGCGACGCCGGCGAGGCGTCCCACCAATCTCCACGCAAGGGCATAGGTCAGGAGGGCTGTCAGTGCTCCCAGAATGAATTGAAGCAGCCTCGGAGCCAGATATGAACCCCCCGTCAGTCTGTACAGTCCACCCAGGAGAAATGGATACAGGGGGGCCCGGAAGAAGGGCTGGCCGTCGGAAAAGCGGCCCGCGGCGACCTCACGTGCCCAATCGTCGTGGTATTCGGCGTCCATGACGGGGTGGTCGAAGGTTGGAAGTGCTTGAATATGAGGCAGATAAAGGAAACGGACGATCAGAGCGACCGCCAGGATCGCAAGCGCCGCGAACACTTTAACCCGCCCTTTAGGCCCTGTTCCTTCTCGTAGTCCCTTTTTTCGGCTCATGGGCCCCAATTATGCGTCCCGCCGGCTGATTTGTCAAGAGGGGCCGAATGGGGCTAAAGCGTGGCCTTCCGGTGGTCGATAGCATGACTGAAGTTGCTGGAATGGCAGTTCCAGGGCGACGCAGTACAATTCCAGGATACCACCAAAATTGCTTGACACCGTTGAGCGGACTATGCTATAATTGCATTTGTCGAAGGGAGTTTAGCAGTTGGTCTAGCTTCAGCGAGCGGAGGTTCGCTCAGAAGGAGGTGAGCAACGGGTATCCAAGGGATTGGTAAATGTGTTTGAGACCTCCGGGTCTCAAGAGTTGTTATTCCTTCTTACGAAAGGGAGGGAAAAGATGAAGCTGTTTATGGCGATCGCGCTCGTGCTCGTTCTCGCCACATCCGTGTTTGCCGCCGAGAGAAAGGCTTACACGATGAGAGACGATTTCGGCACCGAGCCGCTTTACGACTGCTATCTCAACTACTACTACTACATTCCGTGTCCCACCAGTTCGTGGTTCTGGGGCTTTTACAGCTGGACCTACGGTGACATGGTCGGGACGTTCTTCGAGGTCGGCGACGTTTCCATGTTCACGGGCGTTGCCTGCGATCCGCTCAACTGCTTCGAGCTCGAGCAGATTCGTATTCTGGACTTTGCCGGCTACGGCACTGTCTATCCTGGCCTCTTCACCGTCCAGTTCGACGTCTACTGCTCGGACGCGGACGGCTGCCCCGTGGGCGCCGCCCTCTACAGCAGTGGCCCGTTCGAGACCGGCTTCGCGTGGAACTACATCGTTGTAGATCCTCCGGTCTGCCTGGACGACTGTGCTGTAGAGACGCAGCCGGTCCTCGGCTCCCCGAGGGTCCTCGTCACTGCGACGCACATCGGTACGGACAACAGCTATCCTCAGTGGGGCTTCGACAACATCAGCACCGGTGTTGAAGTCGGTTGTGAGTTCCACGAGTACAGCTGTCTCGATGCTCTGTATCCGAGACCGTACAACAGCCACTATGCCACGATCCACTCCGGCTACTACGGGATTAACTTCCAGTACTGCCCGCCGCAGTGGTTCTGCGATGGCCGTGACACGAGCGCTGCCTGCGACGTGTTCGGTTTCGTCGAGGCTGCCTGGCGTATTTACCTCGTGTGCGCTGGCCCGACTGCTACAGAGCCTAGCACCTGGGGTAACATCAAGTCGATGTACAGGTAGTAGTTGTCTGCTTTTTAAGAGAGGGTGCCTCCGGGCACCCTCTTTTTTTCCCCATGCCCCGATGT
>JASFEA010000203.1:0-4875 GCA_050125095.1 bacterium | reverse complement strand
CGTCCTCAAGATCGGCCGCGCTTGTGCCCTCCCGCATCGAATAGCGGAACATGAAAGCGGCATCGAAGCGCAGGTCGCGGAGAGCCGCGAGCGTCTCTTCGTACTCGGCCTCCGTCTCGGCCGGGAAGCCCACCATGAGGTCGGTGGTAACTGCCAGATTGGGGACCGTGGCCCTGGCGAAGTCATGCCGCGCCCGGTACTCACCGAGAGTATAGCCGCGATTCATGGCCTCCAGCACCCTGTCGCTGCCGCTCTGAAGCGGGAGGTGCAGGTGCTCGCAGACCTTCTCCAGGTCGCGCATGCCATATATAAGCGCGTCGGTGAGATCTTTGGGATGCGAGGTGGTAAAGCGTATACGATCGAGGCCGGCGATATCGTTGACCATTGCGAGGAGGCCGACGAAATCGGTTTCGCCGTCATCATACGAGTTTACGTTCTGCCCGAGCAGCGTTACCTCCCTGACGCCCATGCCCACGAGGTTGTTTATTTCGGCCAGTATCTCATTGTGATCCTTGCTGCGCTCCCTTCCGCGCACGTAGGGCACGATGCAGTAGGAGCAGAAGTTATTGCAGCCCCTCATGATACTCACGAAGGCCTTGATTGATGAGTAGGCAGCGGGCCGCAGCGTATATGTGGAGACGAAGTTGCAGGATGTCTCTACCACGGGTCCGCCCCTGGCATAAAAGCGCTGGAGGAGGTCGGTGAAGTAGTCATAGCAGTCGGTTCCCACCACAAGGTCGACTGCGCCGTCCATGGTAAGTTCGGCCCCGAGGCGCTGGGCCATGCAGCCGATTATGCCGATCAGGAGTCGCGGGTTCTTCTTGCGCAGCGCGGCGAACTCGGCAGCCATCGACCGGGCCTTGCGCTCGGCGCGGTCGCGCACGCTGCAGGTGTTCAAGAGAATGATGTCGGCATCAGCCGCGGTTTCGGCCCGGCTATACCCCTCCGCCAGGAGCTTGGCCGCTATTATCTCCGAGTCATAGATATTCATCTGGCAACCCAGAGTCTCGATGTAGAACTTCTTATCCTGAACCTGCACGGCCCCCTCCCTCAAACCGAACGGCCAAAGGTCGCATTCACAATACTAATAGAGAGTGTGGAATTATCAAAAAGAAAACGGGCGGGAGGTCCCCTCCCGCCCGCATAGAGCGAAGCCTGCGCTTCGTCTACCTGTACAGAGACTTGATGCCGCCCCATGTGGTCTGCTCGGCGCTTGAGGGGCCGCCACCGTTAACGCCTGAGATATTGAAAGCTCCGCCGCCTGAATAGGCGTCGACAATCAGGTAATACTGCCCGGTGGCCGTGGCGGTGTAAACGAATCCCGAACCATCCGGGTACTGGTCATCGCCGATTACGCAGGTATTCACCGGATCGTCGCAGTCGGTGATGAGATAGATCGAGTCGTCCCAGAGGCCGCCGGTGTCCATGGTGACCTCGAAGGAATCGCCCGCAAGCAGCGTGATGCAGTAGACCACGTCCGCGCCCGCAGCCGTGTAGCCCGTGCAGCTCGTGTAGTTGACGTAGTCGTAGGGGTCGTAGTCGTCGTTGGCGAGGTCCGTGGTGGCGTCTATGCTGAACGCGCCGTAAGGTATGCCGATCGCTCCCTCGCATGTGTCGTTTTCGGGCGGAGGCGGAGGCGTGTAGCCTTCATTGACGCCCACGGCATCGAGGTAGTGGTCCGCTCCGTCGGTGCCGCTGTAGATGAAGGCGATTTCGACCGTCTGCCCGTCATAGCCGCTCAGGTCTATATCGAAGATCTCGTACACGAATGTCAGCGTGCCGTAGTCCTCGAAGCTCCAGACCTCGACGCCGTCGATTTCGACGGTCAGCGTCGCATTCGGCGCCCAGTAAGGGCTTCCCATTGTGGCGAAGTTGAGGTGGTCCTCACCCGGGCCGATCTTGTACTCAAACTTCAGCACTTCATACTGAGTGGTGTCGGCCTGCCACGGAATATAGGCGGCCACGGCGCCTTCGTAGGGATTTGGGTAGAGGCCGTCCACATCCCGCATCCAGGTATTGGTGGGAACCGTGATAATCTGGCTCCATCCGGCCGGCGGGAACGCGCCCTCAAAGCCCTCGAAATAGCCAGCCATCGGCATTCCCGGCCCGCTCTTGCCCGCACCCAGTACCCATGATTTGGGCGGGGTCTTGGCGACGGCCAGGCTGGCCGCCAGAATCAGAATTATGCACACAACCGGTAACGTTTTTCTCATCTCGACATCCTCCTTAAAGTCCTTTTGAACCACATATCCTTAGCCTGAAGCGCGCAAACAGCGCTGACCTCAAAATCCTCCTTTCCGGAGCGGCAGCAAATCGCCCCTCGCGTCCTGTTTGCCCCACGCTGTGAAGTGACCGTTGTTAGCAGCTCAGATGTCGTCCATTAATGACCCTTTTGCTTCTCGTTATTGAGGAAGTGCAGAAATTGTAGCATAGTGCCGCGTTAATGGGCAAGCAAATAATACTCAAGATGGAGTGGCCGTTTAAAGCGAAGAAATGGGGCCGGTTTCGGGTATATGGTGGTGGCGTGCCACGGTTCCTGTACCGACCGGCCGCGCCGCAAGGGGCCCCCCTGTTGGGCCACTTGCGGCTCCCTCATACCGGCCCCAGATTCAGTTGTTTATTGCGGCGCTACTTCCCCTGCTTCTTTTCGATCATGGCGAGCATCTTCTTGCCGTTGTCGTTGTCGGGATTCATCTCCAGCGACTTGGCATAGAGACTCTTTGCCTTTTCTGTGTTCCCGAGCCCGAGATACCCCTCGGCAAGGCTGTCATAGACGTTCCAGGAGTCCGGATACATCTCGACGTTGAGGGCGAACACGGCGACGGCCTCCTTTTTCTTGCCGCTGTTTAGAAGTATGTAGCCCACGCTGTTGAACTCCTTCTCGTCGAAGTAGTACCCGTCCCCGCTCGAGACCACCTTTTTGTATGCCTTGGTCGCCCCGTCGGGACCATGATCATATGCCGAAAGCCCAATCACCCGAGCTGCAGAAGTTCCCCTGGTCTTGTCGTCCATCATACCGTCTTCCAGTTTCGCTCTTAGGTTCATGGGCTTTTCTTGCTCGGTCTTTTTCGCCTGCTCTGCTTTCTTCTTCTTAAGCTCGTACTCGCTGTATTCCTCTTTTTTCTTTTGCTCTTCTTCCTTGATGGCCTTGTCCTTCTTGGCCTGTTCCGCCTTCTTGTCCTCATCGCTCGGCGTACCGGCTCTCTTCTCGCTCACACCCCCGGCGACCTGTTCCTGCGGCTCGGCGCCTCCCGCGATCTGCACGGCTTTCTTCCAGATATGTGACCCCGAGAGCGGGATGGTGAAAGCCACGATAAGGACACCGATAACCAGAACCGAGGCGTGGCTTCCCGACCCTCTATTGACCTTGGGGTCGAGGATGCACAGCAGCCGGTCCTTGAGGTTGCTTCCTTCGGATATGGTTGCCAACTGCCACATGGGTCTGCTCCTCCTCTGCATGTCGGTCGCGATCTCCATGAGAAGCGAGGCGTAGGCCGACGGTTTTGCCCCTGAATTGATGACCGCGTTGTCACAGTCGCGTTCCCTTTCAATTCTCAGGCGGTTTAAGGCAAGCCAGACCAGGGGGTTAAACCAGTGAAGCGCTGTGGCGGCAAATCCCAGCATCTCGATCAGCGAGTCCCAGCGCTTCACATGGGCCAATTCATGTGAAAGAACAAGTCGCCTGCGGTCCTCCTGCCAGGCCCCGGCCATTTCAGGGATTATGATGACCGGCCTCAGGACGCCGATGGTTATGGCCGCGCTCACTTCCCGAGAGCGAAGGAGCTCAACCGGGCGCCTTATGTCAAGGTCGTACGAGAGTTCCCTCAGGAGGCTATCCCAGGAAGCATCAAGGGGTACGGCCCTCGCCACAAGGCGCTTTAACAGATGTCGTGAAACACCGAACCATGCAAGATAGACTGCCGCCCCCGCCAGCCATATGAGGCCTATCCAGCCGATGCCGATGGACCTCAGGCCGTCAAGGAATTCGCTTGCTCTCCAGCCGCCCGACGTGGCGGCGGGGAGCTTCGCGGCGGCCACCGGCCCGGCTGCAACGGGCGGCGGCTCGGGTATGTCGCCCGCCACCAGGACTTCTCCTCCCAGCGCGGGAAGTATGGGCAGGTTCCACGCGGGGGCGATCAGGGCCGACAGCGGCAGCAGTATCAGACAGGCGAGCACCGCGATCCAGACCGCCTTCCGGGCATATGCCGGCGAGCGGCGCATCAGGATCGTGACGCCGGCCCCGAGACCGCAGAGCACGGCTCCCTTAATGAGAAGGTCGATAATCAACCTGGTCATTTGAAACCAGTCGACACTGGACAGTGCGCCTAGTATGGAATTCATGACTATCGACCCTCCTTGCGCGAATCGTCTATGAGTTTGAGAATGCTGGCGATGTCGTCGTCCGATAGTGTGGCGTCCGATTTTTTCAATATGGAGATGACCGCGCTGGCCTCGGCGCCCTTGAAGAAGGTTGAGAGCACGTGCTCGAGGGCGTTCCGCCTCGCGCTTGCGAGCGGAATGGTGGGCGAGTAGATGAACTTGCCCCTCTCGCGCTCGTGGCGAAGATAGCCCTTGTCCTCAAGAACGTGGAGCATGGTCCTGACCGTGGCGTTCGCGGGTTTATCGGGAAGGCCCTTCATGACCTCCACCGCTGTTGCGCGCCCAAGGCTGTAGACTACTTCCATGATTTCCCGCTCGCGCTTGGTAAGATCCGTGATGTCGGGTTTCTTCTTCATGATGTCTCCCTTATGATGTGTTAATTATTTAACCTGTTAAATATTTAACAGTTAATAGTGGATTTGTCAAGGGGTAAAATTGAGGAAATTCAGAACGCCGGATGCGCGAGCACTCCGTTGTGGGTGATGGCCTTCACGC
>JASFEA010000202.1:0-4930 GCA_050125095.1 bacterium | reverse complement strand
AAAAAGCCCTCCGCAGGAACATCACGGGTGAAGTGCTGATGAGCTCGGTCACCGACGCCTACCAGCCGCTCGAGGAGAAATACGAGCTCACCCGCGGCTGCCTGGCGCTACTTGCGCAGACGGAGCTCGACGTCGACATTCTCACCAAGTCCGACCTCGTGGTGAGGGACATAGACATTCTCTCGGGAATGGCCACCGTGGACGTGGGGCTCACTATTACCACGAACAGGGAAGACATCAAGCACGTTTTCGAGCCGGCTTCTTCGAGCATCGGGGAGCGCATTAACGCGCTCAAGTCCATGAGGAAAGCGGGCGTTTCCACCTATGTTTTCATAGGTCCAATTCTGCCCATGGACCCCGAGAAGCTCGTGGATTCCATAGCCCCATTCGCCGACCGCGTGCTCATCGACAGGATGAACTACAGACACAGGGTGGAAGAAGTCTACCGCAGGGAGAACCTGGGCGCCGCCCTGGAGCCCGAGTTCTTCGAGGAGATGGAGCAGCGGCTCGTCCGGCGCCTGGCCCATCACGGCGTCCGCTCGGAATGCGTGTGACAGATACAATACGGGGCCGGATAAGCCAGGAAGCTTAAACCCGGCCCCGCTTCTCGTTAGCGAAGCAAAATCATCTTGCCCGTGCTAAACGCGTCACCGGTGACGAGACGGTAGTAGTAAATCCCGCTTCCCATGTCACGACCCTCGCTGTCCTGACCGTTCCATGCCACCCGGTGGGCACCGGGCTCAACGTACTCGTCAACTAGGTCCGTCACGAATCTCCCCGTCGGCGTGTATACTGACAGGCGGACATGACCGCTTCTGTTAATGCTGTAATTGACTCTCGTCTGCGTGCTGAAGGGGTTCGGCGTATTGTAAATCTGCCTGGTGTCGATGGCCATCTCGGGAATGTCGTCGTCGGCACTCATTTGTGGTTCGAACCACAGTGCCACCCTGTACGCGACCTCATCCTGGTTGTTGGGGTAGGCGCCCGCAGTGGGTATGTTCTCGAACGGGAACGAGAAGAACACGAGCTTGTGATCATATTCGTAGACGTATATCCCCCTGGTTCCGGCCGAGGCGTACAGGCACTCATCCGCCGGTGCCACGTGGTTCATGAGGTCGCTGCCCGCCGAGGAGAATGGGCCGCTACCAATATCAAACGACATGCCGTCCCCGATGGGGTCGCTTGTGACCCCGGTTATGTCCGTGCCGCCCGAGTCATCCGTCCAGCCCGTCAGGTGCAGGTAGTTCTGAGTGAAAGCGGTAGCGCTTCCCCTGCTGCTCAAGAAATCCATGCTCGCGAGGAACAGGTTCCCGCCGTCATCCAGGTACAGCATCATGTTGTTTTCGTCGGTCGCCGTTAAATAACTTGCGTCCCCGTCGGCCGTAGTCCAGAAAACCGCCCAGTAGGACGAGAGTCTCGTGGCGTCGGGTCTTCCCATGACGCCGGTGTTGAATACATGGCTCAGGTAACCGGCGTTGGCGAGCGCGGTCTCCAGATAGGCCTCGTAGGCCCCGCCGTTGTCGTCATCCACAAGCAGAACCGAGGACTGGGCGCAGAAGACCGCCATCTCCGCGGTGGTCTCGGTCACACTCGCGTTCCCGCGGCTCGTTCCCTTCAGCTTCAGGGTGCCCAAGTCCCGCTCTTCACCCACGTAAACGTCGATGTCCACCGTATCCGACTGGCCCGGATTGAGGATAATGTAGGCAGGGTACGGGCAGGACCCGTTGATGCAGATGGACTCAAACCACGTCACCGGCAGATTGGCGTCCACAACCTCAAGGTCCACCGTGTCCATCTCGGTTCCGGTATTCTCTATCCGGATGTGAAGATGGGCGACCTCGTACAGCCACACCTCCGTGGCGTAGTCGTATACGGTAAAATCGAAGTCATAAGCGGCGAACACCGCCGACGGCGCAACAAGGAAGATTGCGGCCGCAATAACGAGCCTGGCGAAACCTGACCTCATGGTGTCTTCCCTCCCTCTCAATGTGACTCAACTATGACATTATAGATTATAGCAAAAAACCCGCCTTAATGCACGCGTACCGGGTCCGTCACAGCCGCCTCCGGGATATGTCAATCCCCCGGAAGCCGCCCTGATTGGAGAATCTCCCTCCCCGCGTCATTCTGTATGAGCACCACCGCGTCTATTTCAGCGAGGTTCCATGAATCGTCGACGGGGAAGGTCCACTCTACGGACACGGAATCTCCTATATCGGCAATCGCGAGGGGCCCTTCCTCCAGTACTCTTCGGGCCACAAAGTCGTAATAGAAACCGCGCTGATAGACATGGTCTTCAATGATAACGCAACGGGCCGTGAGCGGCCCCTCAGGAAGCCTGCCCGTGGCCTTGACGCCGGCCCGCACGCTGCCGCCGGCAGCGCCGAGGTCGGCTGCAAGTGTGAGGCGCACGGGCGATCCTTTCTCCTCACGCATCCCGATTTCAGCAGCATAGCCGGCCTGGGCACCCTCCACCGTCTCCGCGCCTTCTACAACGCGCAGTCCGTCGAAGACCACTGTTGGCCACCAGCCGGCCCGCCCCGGGAAAGTCGGATCGTCCGTGTACCACTGTATACGGGCGACCGTCTCCTCCGTACCCAGAAGGTCCGAGCTGGGATTGCCGGCCTTCCAGTCGTGGTAACCCACGACCGAGAGGCCCGCCTTCCCCATCTCTGCCATGAGATTATTGAGAGCCTCTTCCGCCCTGGGGCAGTTGCCGCAGGTATAAGTCGTGAACATCTCGACCATGACCACCCTGTCCACGAGCTCGCCTACGGCGAGAGCCGTGAAATTGCACTCCGGCGGGGCGGGGTCGGCATCCCCCTTATCGTCGATTGCCCGCACCACGAAGGAATGCTCTCCCTGCTCTACCCCTCCCACCACTACCGAATCGTCCTGGGTCTGGACCCAGGGCTCACCATTCAGCGACCATTCATATCCGACCACGACTCCGTCAAGGTCGGTGCCCGCCCACCTGAAAAGCATGTCCTCGCCCTCGTCCACCTCCGGGGCCGGGCAGTCTAAGAGTTCCGTAACCGGCGGGAGATTTTCGGTCGCCTGTTCCTCAAACCAGTCACATCCCCCAATGACAAGCGAGAACGCGGCGACTGCCGCGCTTACCAGAATGGCTGCTCCGCGTCCTGTCATAGCGTTTCCGCTTTCCCTCATATCAGAAGTACGTAAGGAAGCGAGCCTTGAGGCCCGCGAATTCGGGTTCGTCAAAACAGATGCCGCCGGCGCACTTCTTGCCACCGCGTTCGGTCCCACCGCCCAGGGACACCTCATAGCCGTCGGCTATAGTCATCCTGATGTCTAAGAAAAACCACGCGTCCCGGCCCGCTTCTTCATGCGTCGTGTGCTCGAACATCCCCACGACCGTTATGTCGTACCGCGGGTAATACGCTATCGAAGTCAGAAGATCCCTGAAATCGTATCCGGACGGTTCCTCCGTATTCTGCCCCTCCAGCGTTATCTCGAGCACCTGCTCGCCTATCGATATGTCCGACTCGAGCGCCCATGACAGGTGCTCGGTGAACTTGCCGAGGTCGTATTCGCGCGACCACGACACCGCCAGCGCAGCGCTCACAAGATCCGACCTTATGTAGTCCGCCTGCCCGAATATCTCCCAGTGCAGGAGATCTCCGTTCCGGTGCCGCGCCTCAGACGCGCCGCCGTCCAGGGTCATGTCGTCGGACGGGGTCAATACGCCCTCCACGATGAATCCCCTCTCGTCATTTAGATTCACAAGATGAGTGGCGCGGTTCATCAATGTCCAGACATGCTCCTTGATACATGTGGGCGGATTTATCACGGCGTTTTCGAAGCGGTAGTAGTTCTTGTACTCGGCCAGAAGGCTGAGCCAGGCGTTGCCGTAGCTTCCTCCGACATATGTGCCGTAGCCGGCGGCCCCGCTCTGCTCGCTCTCAAAATAATAGTCTCCCGTACGGCGAACGTATTCCGCGTTGAGAGTTACGGGCCCGACCCAGGTCTCGGCATCGGCGCCTATCACGACATCCTCGAAATCGGACGTGCTGTCGGGAAGGGATATGCCATCATCACGCTTACGCTGGAAGCGCTTTAGACCGCTGGCCCCCAGGTTCACCGAGCTTAAGAAGGAGGTCCTTGCGCGCACACCGTAGACATTGTGCTGCCATCTCAAAGTCTCCGACCTTCTGTCGTCCATGCCGCCGGCCACCCCCGTGATCTCCAGCGGCCCCGTCGAGTATTCACCGAGAACCCCGTCCAGCGCCGTGTCATGCTCGAGCGCTATCTCCTCGAAACTCCGCAGCATAAGGCCCTTGCCGAAGGTCACGAAGTAGTCCCCGGCCCGGAGCCCCAGGTCGTCCGCATTGAACTCGGCATAGCGGTGCTTGATGCCGAATGGGTCCGAATAAGCCTGCCTGGGATTGTAGTCCGCGTTGCTGAGCTCATACGCTCTGTAAGTCGCTCCCAGTATGAAGCGTCCGGTCTCGGCCTCGAAGTCGAGCCTGCCGTCGAAGACCGACTCGCCTATGTCCGAGTTGGCCAGCCCGACGGCGCGCACCACTCCGCGGATGTCACCTTCCGCCGCGAATGCGGCGGGGGGGTGAATAGAGCACAAAGCCACCAGAACGGGGATGCATACAGAAATGATGGATATAAAGACGGATGTCACCCGCTCTCTATCCGGTCTCAACCACCCCACCGCCATCGTCAGACTCCTCGGGAAGAATCTCGAGAATCGCCTTCTCCAGCTCCTTGTGGCTGGTGGGACGGTTTCCGACCGTCGCATACACAATCTCGCCCGTGGGGCTTATGAGCAGGGTGCGGGGAAGCGCCATGACATTGTATCTCTTGGCGACGCGCCCCTGCGTATCGAGAAGCACTTCGAAGGTGTAGCGTTTGGAGTTGATGAGAGGCGCGACGCGCGCCTGGGACTTGGGGCTGTCGA
>JASFEA010000201.1:0-4940 GCA_050125095.1 bacterium | reverse complement strand
AGAAATTGTGGGGTCAGGTCTTGAAATGCACACCTGACCCCTCTTTATGCCACTTAGCCGGCTTGAGTCGGCCCGGTCCCGGCTTGACCCTCCGGGCGTGAAGTGATATGAATCGAGTGCGTGGCAGAACCCACCCGGCGCCTGACTCATCAAAATACCTGAACCGTGCGCCTGTTGCGGCAGCGATTTTCTGCCGGGGGAGTCAGTCGATATGCATGATTTTCCGCTTCATACACATGACGTCGTGATAATCGGAGGCGGGCTCACCGGCCTGAGGGCGGCAATCGAAGCCTCGAGGGGCGGGGCTTCGGTCGCGGTGGTTTCCAAGGTGCATCCCCTGCGTTCCCACTCCGTCGCGGCCCAGGGAGGCATCAACGCCTCGCTCGGGAACTCCCCGGAGGGCAGGGACGATTCCTATGAGCTCCATGCTTTCGACACGGTGAAGGGCTCGGACTATCTGGCGGACCAGGACTCCGTCGATATCATGACGCGCGAGGCGCCGGGCATCGTGATCGAGATGGAGCATATGGGCACCGTCTTCTCGCGTTTCGATGACGGCAGCATAGCCCAGCGCCCTTTCGGGGGTGCGGGCTTCCCCCGGACATGCTACGCGGCTGACCGGACCGGACGCAACCTGCTGCATGCCCTTTATGAGCAGATCACGGCCCTCGACATAACTTACTACGATGAGTATTTCGTCACTTCGCTTGTCACCGACGGCGTGAGATGTCTGGGCTCAACGGCCATGAACATCGCAGACGGGTCGTTCCACGGATTCCGGGCCGGCGCCGTGCTGCTCGCAACCGGCGGGTACGGCCGTCTCTTCGCGCGCTCCACCAACGCGCTTATCAACACGGGGGACGGGGCGGCGCTCGCGTTCCGCGCGGGCGTGGCGCTTGAGGACATGGAGTTCATCCAGTTCCATCCGACGACGCTATTCGGTACCAACATCCTCATTACAGAGGGCGCAAGGGGAGAGGGCGGTTATCTCTTCAACAACAAGCATGAGCGTTTCATGAAAGACTACGCGCCCAAGGCCATGGAGCTCGCGCCGCGCGACATCGTGGCCAGGGCGATACAGAGTGAGGTCGACGCGGGAAGGGGCTTCGAGGACGAGTACGTTCATCTCGACCTCACCCACCTCGGCAAGGACAGAATAAGCGAGCGGCTGCCGGGTATAAGGCAGATCGCCATTGACTTCGCGGGCGTGGACCCCGTCGAGAAACCCATTCCGGTTCAGCCGGGCCAGCATTACTCCATGGGAGGGGTGGCCTGCGGCAACGACGGCGCGACGTCATTGGCCGGCCTCTATGCGGCGGGCGAGTGCGCATGCGTGAGCGTTCACGGCTCCAACCGCCTGGGGGGCAACTCGCTTCTCGAGACGGTGGTGTTCGGGAAGCTCGCGGGGGCCGCGATGGCGAAGGCGTGCCGGGAGTCCATGCCGGCTCCTGCGGAGCGCGTGAAGGAAGCTCTGGGGGAAGAGAGGGCGCGCATCGAGCGAATTCTCGCCCGCAGCGGCGGCGAGCATGTTGCGGGGCTGAGGTCCCGTGTCAGGAAGACCATGTTCGACCGCTTCGGCGTGTACCGCACGGAGTCTGAGATGGCCCGCGGCCTGGATGAGGTGCGGGACCTCAAGAGGAAGTGCGAGAGGGTCTACGTTGACAGCAAGTCGCGCGTTTTCAACCAGGCGCTTATCTACGCGCTCGAGCTTGAGGGAATGATGCAGATAGGCGAGGTTGTGGCGATGGGGGCGCTGGCCAGAAAGGAGAGCCGGGGCTCGCACGCGCGGGACGATTATCCCGAGCGCGATGATAAGAAGTTCCTTATGCACACCATGGCGAAACTGCGCGATGGAAAAACCGAAATCGATTACGCGCCCGTCAGGCTCGGCCGGTTCCCGGTGAAGGAGCGTGTTTACTGATGAAACTCAAGATCTTGAGATTCGATCCTGAGAGGAATGAAGGCCGCTACGACGTTTTCGAGGTGCCGGCAGTTCCCGGCATGTCGGTGCTGACGGCCCTCTTCTATGTCCAGGACGAGCTCGATGACTCGCTTTCATTGAGATACTCCTGCCGCGGGGCCGTGTGCGGCAACTGCGCGATGCTGATAAACAAGGTGCCGCGCCTTGCCTGCCGAACTCAGGTGGAGGCGCTGCTCAAGGGACCCGACGGGGTCGACCTCAAACCCTATCCGGCCGTCCGGGCCGGCGTCGAGTGGGACCCGCAAAATGAGATACTGGTGGAGCCGTTGCCGCATCTTCCGGTCATTAAAGACCTCGTAGTGGACATGACGAGGTTCTTTGAATATTACCGTGCAGTTGAGCCGGTACTGAAGCCGGCTGAGGGGCCGGGCGAGCGCGAGTTCATTATGGAGCCGTCCGCCGTGCGCAAGGTCGAGCCGTATACCAACTGCATCCTCTGCGCGGCGTGCTTCGGCGCCTGTCCGGTGAATGCGGAGAATCCGGATTACAAGGGCCCGGCGGCGCTGGCCAAGCTCTACCGTTTCCATATCGACACGCGTGAGGCGCCGGGTGATGCCAGGTTGATGCTGGCCAATGAGCCCTCGGGCTGGTGGGGTTGTGAGTTCCACACCAATTGCAGAAAGGTATGCCCCAAGCAGGTTCCCCCGAATCTTGCGATCGGCGCCGCCAGAAGGGAAATAACTGAAGGTGGAAAGGCCCCGCCGGACAAGAAATGATGGGGTCAGGATGGGGTCAGGTCTTGAAATGCACAATGCTGATTTGAGCCAGCGGGGTAAGTCGAGATGACCGAGCGCGCAGGGGACGAATTCCAGGAAAAGACGAAATACTATCGCGACAGGATGCCGGGTGGCGGCTTGGACTGGGCATCCCGGCCCGAGGTCTACAAGGAGTACCCGGACGCCGAGAAAATCGAGCTCTCCTCCGGGACCAGATTCGAGACACTCTCGCTTGACGAGGCACTGCTCAAGCGCAAGAGCATAAGGCACTACGATGCGGATCCCCTGACAGCCGACCAGCTCTCCTACCTGCTGTGGGCGTGCTCGGGGATACAGAGAACCGAGCGTGGCTTCGAGTTCCGCACCGCCCCCTCCGCGGGGGCCCTTTACCCGATCGAGACATATGTCGTGATTAACAGGGCCGAGGGCATCGACGCCGGCGTATATCACTACTCGGCAAGAGAGCACTGCCTGGATGTCATAAGCAGGGGTGACGCGTCGAGCGAGATAGCCATAGCCGCGCTCGGCCAGAGAATGTGCCTCGAGGCGCCCGCCGTTATGGTCTGGACTGCCGTGTTCCAGCGATCCAAATGGAAATACGGGCAGCGCGCCTACAGATACATCTACCTGGATGCCGGCCATATAGGAGCAAACCTGGCCCTCGCGGCGGCGGGCATAGGCCTGGGTTCTTGCCAGGTCGGCGCGCTCTTCGACGACGAAGTCAATAAGATAATCGGTGTTGACGGGACCGAGGAGAGCGTGGTCTATATGAGCGTAGTCGGCAAGCCACACCTGGGATAGCCGCGCCCTGACTCTGCCGGGGAGGTGAGAACCGCCTGGACATGCATAAGGTCGTGCTCTTAAGACATGGGGAAAGCACCTGGAATAAGGAAAACAGGTTCACTGGCTGGACGGATGTCGGGTTGTCCACAAGGGGCGTGGAGGAGGCCTACAGGGCGGCGGCGCTTCTCTCAGAAGAGGGCTTCGCCTTCGATGTCGCCTTCACCTCGGTTCTGAATAGAGCCGTTCAGACGCTGTATATAGTGCTTGAGGAAATGGACCTAAAGCAAATCCCCGTCTACAGGTCATGGAGGCTCAATGAACGGCATTACGGGGCGCTTCAGGGTCTTAACAAGGCCGAAACGGCCAGGAAATTCGGCGAGGAGCAGGTGATGCTGTGGCGAAGGAGCTATGATGTCCCCCCGCCCGCCCTCGAACGGTCGGACCCGCGCTATCCGGGCAATGATCCCCTTTATGAGGACATGGATGAGGACGACATCCCTCTGACGGAGAGCCTCAAGGACACCGTCGAACGCTTTCTTCCCTACTGGCGTGAGACCATAGCGCCCGCCGTGGAGTCCGGCCAGCGAGTAATCATATCGGCCCATGGGAACAGCCTGAGAGCCCTTGTCAAGTACCTCGACGACCTCTCAGCCGATGAAGTGGTAAGCCTCAACATACCAACGGGAATACCCCTTGTGTATGAGCTCGACAGCGGCATGAAACCGGTCGGGTCGCGCTACCTCGGGAGACCCGAGGAAGTCGAGCGGGCGACGCGCGCCGTCGAGGACCAATCGAGGCCTTAGGGGCCATTCGTGGGGTCAGATCTTGGGGTCAGGTCTTGAAATGCACAGCCGCCTGCGCACATTCATGTCCCCGCCTGCTGTCTCCTGGCGGCTCTCCTTGCGATCCCGGCAACCGTGTTGCGGTGCATCTGAAGGTGCTCGGATATTTCCCTGAGCTTGTAACCCCATCTGCTCCTTGCCAGTAGCACCTGCTGGCCACGCAGGACCTCGTTGTCAGTGTCGGTCAGAATCTCGCCGAGCGGCGGCCGGTCGGCCAGTCGCTGGCAACTCGGGTATTCGAGTTGGTCGCGCTTGCCCGCAAGATTCCTGGAGAAATCCGCGGCGAACTTCTCGTCACCCAGAAAGATGCCCCCGCGCACCTTCTCGAGTGGACTGCCGGCCCTGACTCCGTCCTCAACGAACTTGACGAACGCGCTGCGGGCTCTCCCGGGTGTCTTGCCGAATTGGCCGAGTAGCCAGTCGCTTGCGAGGAAGGAGGGCTTGGGACCGAGCCCCAGTGTAGCCGGATAGCTCGACCACCGCCAGCCCTCGCACTTCTTGACAAGCCCCGCCCTCACCGGGTTCAGCACCACGTAACGGCACAACTCGAGCAGGTAAGGCTCTCTGTCGACGACGATGGACTTGAATCTGCCCTGGAAGACATGGCCGACCGAGTCG
>JASFEA010000200.1:0-4952 GCA_050125095.1 bacterium | reverse complement strand
ACACATTGGCGGGAAACTCGACGCGCGGAAGCACGACCGTGTCGCCCCTTCGCCAGTCCAGCCCCCTTGCGAACAGGTTGAGTCCCTCTGTGGTGTTCTTGACGAAAGCTATTTCGGCCGGCCTGGCGCCGAGGAGTTTGGCCGCAAGCCGGCGCCCTTCCTCGGCGCGTTCTTCCCAGTCATCTTCCTTCTCCACGCCGTACTCCATCTGCTCCCGGACCTGCCGCTCCAGCGACTTCGCCGCGCGCATGGAGAAAGGCGAGACCGCCGCATGATTGAAGTAGATGAACTTCCTGGTTATCGGAAAGAGTCTCCGGACCCTCTTGAACTTGTCCACGTCAGCGCGCCTCCTTAAGCAGGTGATTCACACAGATGGATAATAGGCCCGGGCGGGCCCGCGGTCAATCGGGCAGTGATGCGGCAAGGTATACGAGTCCCTCCCTGATCGGGCGCGGCCTGAACCCGGACGCATCGGCCAGCTTCGAGATGTTGAGAGTGGAATCGAGGGGCCGGGCGGCTATGTACTCGAAATCTCCCATTGAGATGGGCTGGAGCAGGCGCAGGTCGAAACCGAAAACCTCGCACACCACCCTTCCGAATTCAAGCCGGCTCAAAGCCTCGGGGCCGCCGGCGTGGTATATACCCTCGAGGTCATGCTCTATGGCTAGAACCACGGCTTCGGCGAGGTCGTCTTCCAATATGGGATTCCTCATCTGGTCGGTGAATAGCCGCATGCTTGCACCCCGCTTGAGCGACGCATGCAGCCCCGAGAAAAAGGTCCCGCTCTCAGGGCTCCCCCAGCCATAGATGAGCGAGCTCCTTATGACAGCGGGCCTCGCGACTCCCCCGCAGACGGTTAAACCCAGAAAGGCCCGTTCGGCCTCCATCTTCGTCCGGCCGTAGAGGCTCACGGGGCAAGCCTCGTCACCTTCCCCGTAGTCGCCGCGCTTTCCGTCAAAGACCAGGTCTGTGGAGACATAGACCGATCTCGACCCCAACCTGCAGGCGACTTCTGCAACAACGGCGCTGCCGCGTTGATTCACCGCCAGCGCCGTGGCGGGGTCGCGCTCACAGCCATCGGGATCGGTCATGGCTGCTGCATGGACGACGACCTGCGGCGGCTCCGCCTCCAGGGCCCGGGCGATGCCGATGGGGTCCCCGAGGTCCATATAGAGCGGTGTGACTCCGGCGGGGACCCGCTCATGGGAGAAGTACGTACCGGTTACGCTGCAGACTGCGGCAAGCCGCCGGGCAAGCACCCAGCCCAGCGCACCGCTCGCGCCCGTTATTAAAACGGAGGTTTCATGCGATAGGTTCAATGTACTCCTGGAGCGGCTTGAGGTAGCGCCTCTCAATCCTCACGCGGAGCCCGACCTTGCCGTCCCTGACCTCCCTGCTTGTTACGGTGCCGAACCGTTCCACATACGACAGCAGTTTGCCATCGCTTCCAGGGAGGCTTATGAACACCTCGGCCTTTCTGCCCATCACGAACTCGAGGACTCTTTCCCTCAGGGCGTCTATCCCCCAGCCATGGACGGCGCTTACGGGAACCGCCTCCTCGTGCTCCCGCCGCGCTGTCTTCAGCAGGGCCTCGTTCTCTACCACGTCCACTTTGTTGAGTACCAGAAGCTCGGGCTTGCCCCCGGCCCCGATTTCTTCCATCACTTCGCGCACCGTGCCTATCTGGTGCTCGTATTGCGGGTGGCCCAGGTCAGCGACATGGAGAATGAGGTCAGCTTCCACGACACATTCAAGCGTCGCGCGGAATGACGCTACGAGATGGTGGGGGATCTTCCTTATGAAACCCACGGTGTCGCTCAGGAGAACGATCTCCCCCATGGGGAGCTTCAACGTCCTGGTAGTGGCGTCCAGGGTCTCGAACAGCCTGTCGCCGGTCGGAACGTCGGCCCGCGTCAGGGAATTGAACAGCGTGGACTTGCCGGCGTTGGTGTATCCAACCAGGCTCAGCTTTACGAATCCCTTTCTCCTCGCCGTGCGCGTGGCCCTGTCGCGCTCGATTTTCTCAAGCGTCTTCTTAAGCGTGAAAATGCGGCGCCTGATCCGCCGCCGGTCCACCTCGAGCTGGGTCTCGCCCGGACCCCGTGTGCCAATGCCCCCGGTGATCCTTGAGAGATGCTCCCACATACGCTTCAGCCTGGGCAGGGTATACTGCATCTGCGCCAGCTCCACCTGCGCCTTGGCCGCGCTGGTCCGCGCGCCCAGCGCGAAGATGTCAAGAATCAGCTGGCTTCGGTCTATCACCCTGACGCCGGTGATCTTCTCAAGGTTGGTCGCCTGCGCCGGGCTGAGGTCATCGTCGAATACAATGAGGTCTATGCCCTCGGCGGCGCAGGTGGCGGCGATCTCCTCCGCCTTGCCTCTGCCTATGAAGGTCGACGGATTGATGGATTTGCGCTCCTGGAAAACGGTGACCGCCACGTCTCCTCCCGCCGTCGCGGTGAGAGACGCAAGCTCGTCCATGGACTCCTCCTCAGCCTCGCGGCCCTCGCCGTCCATCACGACACCTACGAGCAGTACCCTCTCCCTGTCCTTCAAACCGCCTCCTTCCCGGATCTCCCGCGCGCGTGCGCCACAAGCGTACCCGGGCAAAAGTAAAAGCCGGGAGCCCAGCCCGGTAAAGAGCTGGGCTCCAGACTATGCATACTATCCAGGTACTTCAAACGCCCTCTCCAGGCCTCTTCTGCCTGGATTCTAAGCACCATTCCGGCGCTTGTCAATCGATCCGCACAACCCGTCTCTACTTGTAAAGCGACTTTATGCCGCCCCACGTAGTCGGCTCGCTGGCCGTCGGGCCGCAATCCCAGTACGCCGTATCCGGACCGGCGATTATCTCGCCGTCAAGCGTAAGCGTCCAGATGATCGTGAGCGTCGGGTAGCAGTACGGAGGATCGATCCAGATGTCGAACGGTCCGTACGTCTCACCCGGCAGAATGGGATTGTTGATCGTGTAATAATCGACGCAATGGCTGCCCTCGTCGAAATGGCAATACCAGCTTGCCGGTACGCTGCAGTTCCAGACCGGCGCGTATTCGTCGTCGATCAACGCGCAGATCTCAATGTCGTTGACCGGCAGTGTGCCGGCGGTCACCGAGAAGAAGTAGCCGGTAATGATGCCGCCGTTGATGTAGCACTCATGGAATATGAGTTCGCCGCCGCCGGCGGACGGGCTGCTCAGGCAGTAAGCAACATCCCTGTCGACGCCGAAGTAGTCGAGGCCATATGTCCACCTGGGATATCCCCAGTACTCCGGGCTCCAGTAGCAGCCGCAATCACCGTAGGTTATGCCGTCATCCGTCACGACGATGCCGCAATACGGCGTGGTCTGGCCCCACGGGTTGTCCACTGTAAGACCCAGGGACATATCCGCAGTGATCGTGACCAACTCCGGCAGATATACCTGCACCCTGTAGCATGTGAAGTAGCCGGGATCGTTGTATATGATCTCCCTCTCGACGTCCGCCCACGCGAAGAAGAAGCTCTTGTCGGCGACCAGAGCCGGCGGGCACTCGCCGGTGTAGAAATTCACATATACGCCCGCGGGGTCGACCCAGGCCCCTCCCCACTCCGACACATAGAAGACTACATCGTTGATCTCAACTCCAACGAAGTCGTCCGGGATGTCGTCGGCGACTTCCGAATCGAACGCGGTGCAAGCATTATACGTCTGAAGGTAAATATGCGGCGGCTGGCAATAGAACTCGGCCATGAGCGGCGGTACGGTTACCTCCTCCGGAGCCACGGCGTCGGTTTCGCCCGAGGCATAGGCAACCACTGCCAGCGCGAGAACAGCGAGACACAGTAACAGAATCTTCATCCTTCCCCTCCTTGTCAGCTCAAACGCCACAACTTCCTTATGCCGGGCCATGGCCCACGGCCGTCAGGGTCCACGTCGATGATGCTATGGCGGGCACTCACCTCCTTCCGCAAAAATACGGCGTTTCCCTGCATGAAAAACACAATGGGCCCGGCCAGCAGACAGCCCTCCTTTGCGTCCCAGTATCAACAGAGAACCAAGAGAGCTCCATTGAAACATCTCACAACTCGGCTAACAGATTATCATGCCGGCCCGAGAGAGTCAAGCCCAAAAGTGCCCACAAATCAGGCAAAATAGTGATTTTGGGGCAGTTGTTTATCCTAACAGGGTGTGAGAGGCGTCAGTAGGGCTCGCCGGCGGGGTGGTTGAGGAAGAACCGGGCCACGGGGCTCAGGGGCTCTTCGGCCGTCTTGGTCCAGACGCGGGTATTGAGATTTAGGTCCTCGACAATGCCTGTGAAGAGCTCGAAGTCCTCCAGGCATTGCTCTATGCCCTTAAATCCCAATATGCTGCGAAAGACCCTGGGCTCGAACAGGCGCCTGGCGTATGGAATGGCCACGTACACATGAGAGTTAATAAAGGAGAGGCATACGCGCTTTCCCGTCTTGTTGCGGAACTCGGAGATCCTCCGCATGAGGCTGGTGGACAGGATGTAGCGGGCCTCGATCTGGTCGTCGCCGTAGACAACGAAGTGCTCCTCGAACTCCGGGTCTTCCATCTTGATGAGCTCACCCCTGGTGAGATTGAGCGACTGGAGGAATGAGCCCAGGCTCCCCAGAACATGCTCGGCCGTATCCGGAAGCACCAGGGTCTTGCCGCTGAACTTCTTGTTGAAGTCGGCCACGAAGAACAGCCCCCTGAATATGGTGCTCCACCGCCGCTGCCTGCCTCCACTTGAAGTCGTGGACTCGTGCTTGGCCTCGACATGCACTTCCGAAAACTGCATGTTGGTCTCGCCTATCCTGCCCTCTACAAGGTCGTCGCCGCGCACGCGGTCCGGATGCTTCGAGAAGATCCTGCTGCCCACAATCTGCCACTTGGGTACGTGCCCGGTGGGCGTATAGGTCAGGTCGGGGTCGATGTAATGCACGATTTTCTGGATGACGTTGACCTTGAA
>JASFEA010000199.1:0-4974 GCA_050125095.1 bacterium | reverse complement strand
CTCGCGCTGGACCCGGAGAGCAATGTGCACATGGTGTGGGAAGATGACAGGGCCGGCGACTTCGATATCTATTACGCATACAGGGACGCCCCGGGCCTGGCCGGGGTGGCCGGCCGCGATGCCCCGGTCCCTCTGCCGGGAGCGCTTGAGATCGCCCCCAATCCGGTCGTCTGCGAGGCGGCCTTGAGATTCAAAGCCGCTTCCGCAGCCCGCGCTACGGTGTCGATCTACGACATCCGGGGAAGGCGCGTATGGTCCCACGACGCCGGCGAGGTCGGGCCGGGTCTGCATACGGTCCCATGGGCGCGCCTCGACGCCTGCGGGAACATCGTGTCTCCGGGCATCTACCTGGCGAGGCTGCAGTTGGGGGGCGGGATATACACAGCCAAGCTCGTGGTTCTCAAGTAGGCCGGAACGGGCCGCCACCGCCCTGACCGGCGTCTTTGCCGGGGTCGGGTCTTGACCCTTCAGACCTCAGTATGTATTTTCTAAGGAGTGTATTCGGCTTTCCCTTGAACATGACACAGACATCCGGTGAATTGCATCCTCAGAAGGAGCGTGATGAGTGCCCAACGTCGAGATTGAAGGAAGGCAGTTCGAGGTCGACGGCGACGGTTTCCTCCAGCAGCCCGACCTGTGGGATGAGCAAGTGGCCCGGCTGTTCGCGAAGACCGACGGCACCGGCGACCTCACTGAGAAGCACTGGGCCGTCATCAAGTGCATACGCGAATACTGGCAGGAGAACGACATGGCTCCGATGGTGCGCAAGATATGTCAGGACACCGGAATCCGGCTCAAGGAGCTCTACCGGCTGTTTCCCCTGGGACCGGCCAAGGGAGCGTGCAAGATAGCCGGCCTGCCCAAGCCGGACGGCTGCGTCTGAGCGGAGAATATTATGTCAGGTCCCGAGTGGTTTCTGCTTGCCTGTTTCGCGGTCTTCGCCGTGGGCACTTGGCTCAGGATATACCGGGCCTTTCCCAGGCCCGGCGCCGACACGCTCGCGGCCTCGAGGGGCAGCGTCCCTCCCGCTATACTCTACTCGCTGACATGGGCCATGATGCCGTGGAGGAAGGAAACGGCCAGCCGCCACCCGCTCTCCTACCTGCTGGGAATCGGTTACCATGCCGGCATCTTCCTGGGCTTCCTGTGGCTCCTGTTGCTCTTCCTTGATGTGAGGCTTCCCGGAGCGGTGGCCTCGGCGTCGGCCGCTCTTCTCCTCGCGGCGGCAGTCTGCGGGCTGGCGCTTCTCCTCAAGCGCACGGTGACGCCCGCGATGCGGTACTTCTCCAACCCGGACGACTACGTGAGCAACCTGATGGCGACGGGCTTTGTCGCCCTGACGGCCATCGCCTTGAGATACGACGGCGTGCTCCCGGGGCTCTTTGTTTACGCGGGCGTGCTGTTCCTCTATATGCCGGTGGGGAAGCTCCGCCATGCGATTTACTTCGGGCTGGCGCGCATATACCTGGGCCTCTTTTACGGGCGGCGCGGCGTCTGGCCGAGCGGGGGCAAGTAGGTGGCGGACATGAGATCACTTCCGGCAGACAGAAAACGCGCGCTCGATGTGCTCGAGAAGAGGCTCAGCGGCAGGCTCCTTACCCACCTGAGCTCCTGCGTCCACTGCGGCCTCTGCGGGGAATCCTGCAACTACTACATCAAGTACGGCGAGCCTCGCTATATTCCGGGCAACAAGGTGGACCAGATCGCCCGGCTCTACCGCCGCTATTTCACCACGGCGGGCCGCCTCATACCGAAATACATAGGCGCCGGGGACCTGGACGACAAGGCAATCGAGGAGATGGTCGACGTCATCTTCGGAGGCTGCTCGATGTGCGGCCGATGCTCGGTGCATTGCTCGATCGGAGTGGACATACCCTACCTCGTGCGCACAGCGCGCACTATGCTCGTGGAGCTCGGCCTGGTTCCGGCGGGCCTGCAGTCCACCGTCGACGCGGCCATTGAGACCGGCAACAACATGGCCATCCCGCGCGATGAGCTCGTAGACACATTGAAGTGGCTGGAAGAGGACCTGAAGATGGAGGTCGGAGACGAGAGCGCCGAAATACCCCTGGACGCGAAGGGCAAGCGCGTCCTCTACACGCTCAACCCGAGGGAACCCAAGTTCTTCCCCCTCTCGATCAGCGCAATCGCCAGGGTCTTCTACGCGGCGAAGGAGTCGTGGACCCTGTCCACGCATTGTTACGACGTCACCAACTACGCCTATTTCTCAGGGGACGACAAAGGCGCTCGAGAACTCACCCGTAGGCTTGCAGACGAAATGGATAAGCTCGGAGCCCAGGTGCTGGCCCTGGCCGAATGCGGCCACGGGTTCCGGGCCATACGCTGGGAGGGCCCGGACTGGATAAGAGAGGCATATCCTTACCCGGTCATCTCCATTGTCGAGCTGATGGCCGACTACATCCGCTCCGGACGGATACACCTGGACCCATCGCTCAACACCGACCGCGTAACGCTGCACGACCCGTGCAACATGGTGCGGGCCGGCGGCGTCATTGAGGAACAGCGGTACGTGCTCGAGCACGCCGTGTCCGATTTCGTGGAGATGACGCCCAACCGCGCCGACAATTACTGCTGCGGCGGCGGAGGCGGTCAGCTGGCGATGAGCGAGTTCCGCGACCGGCGGGTAGAGGTGGGCGAAATAAAGGCTGACCAGATCAGGCGGACGGGCGCGAAGATCGTGGCCACTCCATGCCACAACTGCATAGACCAGCTCCTGGAACTCAACCAGGTATACGAGCTGGGGGTTGAGATAAAGACCCTTGCCGAGCTGGTGGCGGACGCGCTGGTGGTGGAGAAAGCGTGAAGAGAGAGCAAAGAGAGAACAAAGAAAGAGCAAAGAGAGAACAGAGAGAGAACAGAG
This sequence comes from bacterium, assembly GCA_050125095.1. Lineage (GTDB taxonomy): Bacteria > Arandabacterota > Arandabacteria > Arandabacterales > JALGWA01 > JALGWA01. The sequence goes on along the minus strand of JASFEA010000199.1, from coordinate 2,093 downwards.
CGGTAATAGAGAGGCTGGATAACAGCAGGAGAAAGTGTTAGGATTCAATTCGAGTCGTGGGGCACAGTCATAAAGAACCGCGCCCGTATACGGGCCAGGAACCGGAGAGAAGAAGCCCATGTCCGACCTGATATACCTCGATAACGCAGCCACATCATATCCGAAACCCGACCGCGTGTACGACTATATGATCGAGTTCTACCGGTCGCACGGCGTCAATCCCGGCCGCTCGGGTTTCGACGCGGCGCTCGAGGCCGAGGAGGTGGTGCTCGGTACGCGCAGACTGCTCATGCAGCTCTTCAACGGAACCGATCCCAACCACCTGACCTTCAGCTACAACGCCAGCGACTCGCTCAACATGGTCATTCAGGGAACGCTTGAGAAAGGCGACCATGTGGTCACCACGAATGTGGAGCACAACTCCGTGCTCCGCCCTCTCTACCATCTCAAGCACGACGGGGTCATCGATGTCACATATGTCCCGTTCGACGACGAAGGCTACGTCGATCCCGGCGACATAAAGAAGGCCATTCGGAAGAACACCAGGCTGGTGATCGTGAACCACGCATCCAACGTGATAGGCACCGTGCAGCCCGTCGGCGAAATCGGGAAGATCTGCGGGGAAGCCGGAGTCTGCTTCGCGGTGGACGCCAGCCAGACCGCCGGCGCATGGCCCATCGACATCGACCGCATGGGCATCGACATCCTGGCGTTCACCGGCCACAAGTGCCTGCTCGGCCCCACGGGCATCGGCGGCTCCTATGTGCGCCCGGACACCGAAATACGGGGCACCCGTTTCGGCGGTACGGGGGTGCGTTCGGCGCATCCCTTCCACCTCGACGAATTCCCCTACAGAATGGAATGCGGGACCTTGAATATCATTGGCGTGGCCGGCCTGCGGGCCGGGGTCGAGTACATTCTCGAGGAGGGCATAGAGAACATCCACAACCGCGAGATGAGACTTTGGGAGAGGGCGCGCGACGGGCTAGGCTCCATCGAGAACGTCACTCTCCACTGCGCGGGCAGCCCGGAGGACAAGATAGCCGTCCTCAGCTTCAACGTCGAAGGCTGGGAGGCCGCCGACGTCGGGACCATGCTCGATGTCGACCACAACATCGCGTGCCGTACGGGCCTGCATTGCGCCCCGCTCGTCCACCGGCAGATGGGGACGGAGGAGATCCACGGCACGGTAAGGGTCGGGATCGGCCCGTTTAACACCGAAGAGCATATCGACGCCCTGATCGATGCCGTCGGGGAAATCGCCGAGATAAAGCGCGGGCAGGCCGTCGGCTAGAAGCGCTCCCAGAGCTTTGCTGCGAGCTTCCGTGACTTGGCCGCGACCGCTTTCTCATCCACGTCTATCTTGAGCTCGCGGTTCTCCATTAGCGCCTTCCCACCCACTATGGTGGTGTCCACCGTACCCTGGGAGAGTCCGAAACCGAGGTGGCCGAGAAAAGTGCCGGCATCGAATGGGGTGGGCGGGTAGTACTCCATCAGTATTATGTCCGCGGCGTAGCCCGCTCTGAGCTCGCCGACGCCCATGTCCCAGTACCTGTTGGCGATCCTGGCGTTGTTAACGGTGAGAGTATTCATGCATTCCATGAAACCCACAGAGGGGTTTTTGCTCGCCAGATGATGAACCCACAGGGCCGAGCGAAGCTCCTCGAGCATGTTTACCGTCATGGCGTCCGTGCCCAGTCCCACTCTCACGCCCTTACTCATCATGGTGATGATGTCGGCGACCCCCACGGCGTTATTCATATTGGACTGGGGATTATGAACGACGGATGTGTCGGTGGCCTTGAGGAGATCCATTTCATTCTCGTCCACGTGCACGCAATGCGCGGCTATGGTCCCCGGCCCGAGCACGCCGGCGTCGTGGAGGCGCTCGACGACCCGCTTCCCGAAATGCTCCAGCGCGTACTTCTGGTCCGACTCGGCCTCTGCCACGTGTAAGTGGAATCCAGTATCGAGCGCCTGCGCGGCCTCTACGGCCTTCTTCATGGTCGCGTCCGATATGGTGAAACTCGCATGCAGCCCGAAGAGGGCCTTGACGTAGTCGTCCTTACTCGAGTTGCACTTCTCAATGAACT
>JASFEA010000198.1:0-4995 GCA_050125095.1 bacterium | reverse complement strand
TCTCTTGGGTTCGGGATTGCCTGGGAGGTGGCTTTCCAGCCGGGTTCGGGCGGAAAGGTGGCGAGGGCACACAAGGCGTCGGGCGGCGGCGCCTGGATCAGGAGCTTCGAGGCCCCGGCTGCGTATGCCGATGTCATCGAGATGGCGATTCCATTCAGCCGGCTGGCCGTCTCCTCGGGGGACGACCTCAAATTCGCCGTGATTGGATACTGCGACGACCGGGAGGCTGATCTGATGCCCCCTGAGGGCCTGCTCTCATTCAAAGTCCCGGCGCTGGGCGAGGCGGAGTTGCTCAGGTCGGTCAGCGATATCGTAGGTGACGATTACGGCCCGGGCTATTACAAGTATCCGACAGATCCCGTGTTCCTGGCCGGCTCGTTTGATATCACTTATCTTGATGTCATGCTCGAGAAGAGCGAGAAGCTCATCTTTAAGGTCGGAATGAGGGGAGGGTTGCACTCGCCGTGGGGAGGCATCACGGGTTATTCACTGCAGGCCCTGGACATATACATTGACACGGACGGCAAGCCAGGCTCCGGCGTGCGGAGTCTTTACAAGGCAAGGCGCGCCGAGACGATCCCGGAACATGCCTGGGAGTACTATGTTAGAGCTTGCATGGACACGGTGGCCATTTACGAGCGCGGGCGGAGGATGGACGAGGTAAAGGTGAACTCCTATGTCGACATGATGACCTCTTCGATCTTCGTCGAAGTGCCCCTGGACGCAATAAGGGGCGGCAGGGAATGGAACGTCATCGTCGCGCTGCTGGGGCATGACGGCTATTCGGATGGACAAATCAGGCCTGTCGCAGCGACTGCCGGCCAGTGGGTGTTCGGCGGCTGCGACAACAGCGACCTGTGTCCGGCGATAATAGACCTGGTGGTCGAAGAGGGGATGTCGCAGGAGGAGATACTGTCGTCCTATCGTAAGACAAGAAAGCCCGCCGGTATTCCCGGGATCAGCATAAGACTTCCCTGAGGATTCATTTATGATAGAGATAAGCGGGAGGGCTGCGGCCGAGCTCGCGGCATGTATATTGACTGCGGGCGCGGCTGCATACCTGCTCTACAGGCGCACCACCCCTGCGACGCCGCGCGGACTCCGCCTGGCCCTGGGAATAGGACGCTACGTAGCCATGCTCCTCGTTCTGCTTCTTGCCGTCGATCCGGTCATCTGGGTGAAGCGCACGGAGTCGAGCGAACCGGTCGTGCTGGTGATGGTGGACGACTCGGGCAGCATGGCCCATCCGAGCCTGTCGGCCAAACTCGACACGGTGAAAGCCGCGCTTTCGTCGGGCCTAATTGATGCGCTGGAGAGCAGGGCAGCCGTGCGCGCTTTTACCTTCTCAGACAGGGTAGCCGAAGTCAGCCTCGTCGAGCTTGGAAACCTCTCTCCGAGAGGTTCCAGAACCGACCTTGTCTCCGGACTGGAATTCGCGCTGGACAGGCTGGACGGCCAGCCGGCTGAGATCGTCATAGTCAGCGACGGGGGCGTGAACTTCGGCAAGGACGCCCAGCACTTTTGCGCGGGCCTGAGGGTCCCTGTTCATACCGTGTCGGTGGCCGAGGTCACGCCCACGCCGGACCTGTCAATCGACAGGCTGGAGTTCGGCGAGATGGCCTATGCGGGAAGCGTTGTGCCGCTGGAAATATACCTCTCGGGCCGCAACGAGGCTCCCGTCGAAACGCGTATCTCGGTGCGGGACTCGACCGGAACGGTTTACGAAGAGGCCGTGACGGTGCCCGGAAGCGGCGCACGCCTCAAGAGGACGGCCCGGGTCAGCGCCGGAGAGACGGGCATTCACAGATTCACCGTGTCTCTGGATCCCTTCGAGGGCGAGGAGGTGGTCAGGAACAACGGCAAGACTTTCTCGCTCAGGGTGATCAAGGGCAGGATAAGAGTCTGCGTGGTGGCGCCGGGCCCGTCCTGGGACTTTGCCTTCACGCGCAGGAATCTCATATATGACCCCAATGTCGAGGTCTATGCCCATTTCACCTCTCCGGGCGCGAAACCGGTGGATATCCCCGATCTGATCGACGACCTGGGTGCTCGTCTTCCGGAGCTGGACGCGGTCGTGGCGATGGGAGGCGTGAGTTTTGAGGGGCTCGCGCAGGATCTCACCCGCTTCGTTTCGGGCGGCGGCGGTCTCCTTCTCCTGTCGGCGGGCGGCCGCGCGGCAAGTTTAGGGAACTTGAATCCGATAGCGACAACGGGCACGGCTCCCCCGCGCCAGAGCGTAAGCGTCACTGCCGTGGTGACGGAGACCGGCATGGAGCATGAGATAATGAATATCGGCGGCACCTTCAGGGCCGATATCTGGGCCGACCTGCCACCGCTGCCGCTCGCCGAGAATGTGGGCGGCGCGAGAAGGGAGGCGGCCGTTCTTCTCAAGGGCGAAGAGAGTCCCTCTGTTCCGGTTCTGGCGGCGATGAGATTCGGGAGCGGCAAGGTCTGCGCTCTCACCTGCTCGGAGGTCTGGCGCTGGGACCTGGCGACGGTCGGTTTCGGCCTCGATGTCCCCGTATATCGGGGCCTGCTCGGCAGCATGATCAAATGGCTGGTCAGGCGCGAGGAGGCGGAGCGTGTTTCGCTCACGAGCCCGCGGATGGACTATGAGTGGGGCGAGCCCGTTGATTTCGTCCTGCGCGTTGTGGACGAGAACATGAAAGGACTGGCGGGCGCGACAGTTGCGGGCGAAATAGTAAGCCAGGAAACGGGCGAGACGGCGGCCGCGCTTGAGTTCGATGAGAGAGGGTCCGGTAGTTTCTCGGCGCGCGTCGATTTCCTCGAGCCCGGCAGGTACACGGCCAGGGTCCGCGCGTCGCTTGGCGCCGAAGCCGTAGGCGCAGACGCTCTTACTTTCAACATCGACAGCCGGGGTCTGGAGGACGTGAGTTTCGACGGCGACGATGTTCTGCTTAAGGAAATCTCCTCGGTCACCGGGGGGGGCCACTACCCCGTGAGCCAGGCCGGCCGGCTTGCGGACGAGATCAATCCGGGTGAAGTTGTTGTAAATAAGTTAGATGAGGTGAGATTCCATCTCGGGCTCTCGGCCTTCATCCTTATTCTGGCTCTCCTGGGTCTTGAATGGCTCGTGCGCAAGCGTCATATGCTCCCGTAAGCCGAAACGCCGGAGGCTCCCATAATTTGTGCATTATGTCGGATTTTTGCTTGACAGAAACGGGGAAACTCGGATAATCTGTAGTCCGAGCTGGAGAGAAGCGGACTGAGGAGGGGCGTGTGACCAAAGCGGACATAGTGGAGGAAATTGCAGCTCGCACAGGCTTAACGAGGAAAGAAACTGCGGAGGTCGTTGACCATTTCGTAGCATCTGTAAAAAGAGCGCTTAAGAACGGGCAACACATAGAAATGAGGGGATTCGGCACGTTCAAAGTTGCCATCAGGAAACCTCGCGCTGCGAGGAATCCGCGCACTGGTGCGGCAGTACTGCTGCCGGAGCGGAAAGTGCCGGTTTTCAAGTTCTCGAAGGAACTCAAGGATAGAGTTGCCGGGCTGTGAACTTACGTGCTTAAGTGAGCCGAACCCCACATGGGAGTGACCCTGCAGTACTTCTAACGTGCCTCTAAGGCGCGAGGCAGGCAGCCAAGGAGGAAGCCATGCCGTCGAAGTCGGAACTGGGCAGGAGGCTAAGGCAGGCCCGGGTCGAGAAAACCCTCACCTTGAAAGAGGTGGAAGGGCGGTCCGGTGTATCGGCTACCCACATATCTCAGATAGAGAGGGGAATTACCTCGCCCACTGTAAATGCCCTTGAGCGTATCGCGAGGGCACTCGAGAAGAACACCAGCTTCTTCCTCGAGGACGTGGAGCTGCCTGAGATCTGCATGCTCCAGAATGACGGCAGGGAGGTCGTCATCAGTGAGCGGCCTAAGATCGTCCTCAAGTCCCTCACGCACGGTATTCCCGGCGGGGTGCTGCATATGTACATGATGATCGCGCAGCCATCTCCGAAGGGGGGACAAGAGGTCAAAATGCACGAACATGAAGGAGACGAGTGCGGCTATGTCATCGACGGCAGACTGGAAATAAAAGTCGGTGACGAGAGCATCGAACTGGGCCCGGGTGACAGCGTTCATTTCAAGGCCACCATGCCGCACGGCGTTAAGAATATAGGAGACAAAGTAAGTCATTCAGTGTGGGCTGCCACGAGTATCGCCTTTTAGCTCATGTCAACTCCTGCCCATCGCGGTATAGAGCAGTTGACACAGGAGTGGCTTGGTGATAGCGTAGGCAAAAGCAAGGCTATGAAAGCGAGGTGAGCACATGAACAAGGCCGAATTGATCGAATACGTTGCCAAGCAGACGAACCTCACCAAGAGGGGCGCCGAGGACGCGATCAATGCGACCCTGGAGGGTATCAAGAAGGGTACCAAGAAGGGTGGCATTCAGCTCGTTGGCTTCGGAAGCTTCAACGTAGTAGCCCGTAAGGCAAGAATGGGCAGGAACCCGCAGACAGGCCAGGCCATCAAGATCAGAGCCAGCAAGTCAGTCAAGTTCCGCCCGGGCAAAGACTTCAAGGGTATGCTGTAGTCTATTGCTTGTAAGCAAAAGCAGAATACGACCCCGGGTCGTATTCTGCTTTTTTAATTGGGGTGATGAGACGTGGTTTATTCGAAGAGCATAAAGGTGGCGACCTCGGGAAAAAGCGATCTTAAGAACATATCCGGCGAGGTTGAGAACGCCATCAGGGACTCGGGGATAAAAGAGGGCATAGCGCTGATATTCACCGTCCACACGACAACGGGCCTTTTTCTGAACGAGGCCGAGGGCGGCCTCCTCGACGACATAGAGAAGGCGCTGAATGCCGCCGTCCCGCCCGACCGTCCCTACCTGCACAATCGTGTGGACAACAATGCCCCCAGTCACATACAGTCTATGCTACTGGGGGCGTCGCTCACGATTCCGGTCGAGGGGGGAGGGCTTCTGCTCGGTACATGGCAGAACGTCTTCCTGGCCGAGCGGGACGGGCCCAGGCAG
>JASFEA010000197.1:0-5009 GCA_050125095.1 bacterium | reverse complement strand
GTTGTTGGTAGCCGCGCAGGCGATGCCGGCGCACGAGGTGCCGTGGCCCTCGCAAGTGGTGGGCGGCGTCGGGTCGTTGTCACCGTCGTAGGCGTCGTAGCCGGTTACGGTCTTGCCCGAGAAGTCCGGGTGCGCGGTCTGGACGCCGTGGCCGTCCATTACGGCGACGACGATGGAGCCGCTCCCGACGGCGAGGTCCCAGCCCTCGGGCATGTCGATGTCGGCTCCCGCCGTGCTGCCGGCCCGCTGGCCCGTGTTGTTCAGGTTCCAGGAACCCGGGTAGTGAGTGTCGTTGGGGACCCTGTCCAGCTCTACCGAGGCCACGAAGTTGGGATGCGCGCTTATGACGTCCTCGTGCTCGTAGTAGGCATGCGAGACGGTGAGGGCGTCGCCCGGGCTCGCCGAAGTGACCCGCAGCACATAGGAGTTGGGCCTGGAGCCGGTGCGGTTTACGATCTCGGTGCCGTAGGCGGCGGCGAGTTCGGCCACGCGCGCGTCCGGGAGGTCGTCGGCAAACCTGACCCAGACCTCGTCGGTGAGTATCACCTCCATCCCCCCGGAATAGAATACGGGAGAGGCGAACTCCACGTCGGGCCTTGAGTTTATCCCGGCGATCCTGGCCGAGACGGCCTCGTCGCCGGGCGTGGAGATTTCGAATACTTCCAGCCGGAACTTATCGCCGACGCCGCTCTCTTCGACGAGGGCGAGGTCGGGATCCGACATGAGTACGGCTTCCGGTCCGGCCCCGGCCGCGAACCGCACGGCGATTCTGCCGGTGTCGAGGACCAGGGGCTGCCTCGTGCCCCCCGAGTAGTAGAAGTGCTCCGCCTGCATGGCGTCGTAAGCCGGCGGCGAGGCCGTCGCCGCCGTCACCGATAGCAGGGCTGCCAGGAGAGCGGCGAGGACAATCGTCCCGCTCTGTGACGGGTGCCGGCGGAGCTTCTGCTCAGTGACCATTGTGCATGGTTTAAGCGATTGCATTGTTGACCCTCCTTAGAGTTAGGTCGTACTCCGCCAGTTATCCCTGATCGGGTTCGATGATCCTGCCCGGAGCCGGAGCGCTCTCGGGGCGTTCGACCACCCCTGTCTCCTCAGGCCCGTCCAAATTCTTGAGTGACTCCAGCGCCTTCCTTATCTCCTCGGCGTGACGCGTCATGCCCCGCGCTTCGGCGACCGAGAGCCGGATCTCCTGTATGCGGATCTCGGTCTCGACCTTGATCTCGCCCACCTGCCTGTGAAGAGAGGTTCTTTCCTCCCCCGTGAGATCTTCATTCTCAAGCCGGTACTGGATATCGGCGATCCGATCATCGGCTTCGGCGCGCAGGCCTTCGATCTCCTTGCGCTCGGCCGCCCATGCACCCGGTGCGCCTTCCTCCACGGGCTGCGCTTCGGCGTCCTGCGCGATTACATCGGCTGACACGGGTTCGGCCGCCTTTATCTTTGCGGCCTCACCGTCGGCCGCGAAGGCGGCTCCTGCGGCCAGGAATAGAACTACGACTGCAAGAAGTCCAGTAACTCTGGTAACCATGTCTCCCCCTCCTTTCAAGGTGAGAACAGTTTCAGAACGTACTCCTCCCCGAGAATTACAACTTCGATCTCAGGGATTCACAGCATTGCCCCTCCGGGGCAGGTCGGTTGGATTGCTTGGAGCGGCGACGGGCTTCGCGCCCATCGAGGTTTTGGTTGTGCTTTGCCCCGTGCTGCAAGTTCGCAGTATACACCAGAATACGGCCCAAGTCAACGAGGGTCCGGCAGTCTAGCCCCGGCCGTCTACCCCTCGCGCTTGAGCACGACCGTCAAGTCGTTGAGCGCCTGCCGCGAGGCGAAGAAGTCCCGGATGTCGGAGTAGGCCTCGACACCCCACTCGGGCTTGGTTATGGTGGAGAAACGCCTGATGGTCACGCTGCCCTCGCCGGCCTCGAATGATATGCCGCATTTTCCCACCTCATTGGAGAAAGTCGTGTCGGCGGGCACGGCCTCAACGCTCCAGCCCGCCGGGAAGCTCACCCTGACTGTCTGGCTGGTCTCGCGCGCATAGTCCAGCATGATGTCGTACTTGCGCTCATCCGAGGTAAAGGGATTGTCTTGCGCGCTCAGGAAATCGGCGGGCCTCATGAGGAGCCTGTTTCCCATCTGCTGCCCCGCGAAGTCGGACTCGACCTTGCAGGCCATTTTGAGCGTAAGCCTGCTGTCCTCCATGCCGTCGACCTCAAACGAGTCGGGCTCGAACGCCGGGTATCTCTCCTCCATCGTATCCTTGAGGTACTGCGTTTTTCCCGCCTCATCTGTCTTCCTGAGCCCGAAACGATGTGCGGCGGCGCACTGGCCCGTGCACTCCTCGGTGAGCGTGCCAGAGAGATGCAAGGTCTCGTCCATCGTGAGGTCGATCTCGCCAGAGCTCTCATTCGTCTCGGGCGCCGAATGGGGGATGGTATAGAAGAGCTGGTCGGGGTCGCCGGCGACGAGAGCCTGTGTCCCCTCGTTGTACCAGTCGACCTGGCCGGGCTTGAGGTAGTCGAACCCCGGCTTGTAGAAAACATACCCGCCTTCTTCGTCGGGCACGGCCACCAGCCAGCGCGTGAACTGCCAGTACTTGGCGTCTTCTATGAAGAAGTCGTCATCCCTGTCGACGGTGAAGGCCATCTTGGCGTCGATATTGAGTTCGCGGAGCATGTCGTAATACGTGCAGCAGATCTCGGGAGAGTTCCCGTAGCCGTGTTCGATGACATGGCTAACGCAGCCGTTGCCCTTTCGCTCCTCGCCCGACTTGTCGATGTCGAGATTGGTGATGTTGTTGTTGAACCAGGCGCAGGTGTTGCGGATCTTCTGCGAGTCGCGGTCGTAATGCGAGAAGGACTTGGCCTTCTCGCAGACATAGTAGTTGTAGGATGCATAGTCCTTAATGTTCTGCTCCAGCTCCTGGGTAACCTCTCCCCAGAATACCGCGGCGGGCCCGGGATCGGCGTAATAGTGATGAAGCTGCCACTTGAGCGATATAGCGGGAGGGGAGTAGGGCTCGGGCGCGAAGGCGGGGACGTCAGAGATGGTGAACACGAGTTCGCGCGTGTCCTTCAGGGACGGCCGCCTCTCCACGTTGAGCTCGTCTTCGCAGTGAAGCACGATATAATTCGGCGCCACGTCCTTGCCGAACTGCCTGTACTCGGTTCCCTTGAGGCCCTTGCCGCGGCACACCTTCCAGATGTACTCGCCCTCCAGCATGTAGATGTCCTTCTGGATCATCCAGCGGTGGGGCGGCCCATCGAGCTTGTACTTGAAGTAATATTCCACGATGCAGTCTTCGGAAACCGCCGGAAGCGAAAAGGCCTTCTGCTTGACCTTGAAGTCCTTGGTGACGAGGACTTCCTTCTCCTGCACCTGGTCTTCGTCGAGCTCGTAAGAGGTGCCGTCGCGGAGGAGAGTCCTTCCCCGGATCTCCTCGATCTCCTGGTCCCTCCGCAGGTAATCCGATAGGGCGTCACCCCACTCGCGCCCCTCGCCGCTCAAGATCCGTATGCGCCGGTAGAGCGTGTAGTAGGTGCGTTCTTTCTTTATGAGCTCTTCATCGTCGACGACGATCTTCTCGAAGATGATGACGGCGTCCCGTATCCCCTTGCCGGCGTCTTCGGATATGGCCCAGTCGGCGTCGGTCACCGGGGCCCACTCGAAGTCCGAGCCCGCTCTGGGCGCCGCAGGCGCAAGCAACAGGAGAAGTAGCGAGCATATTGTCGCGGCTCTTGTCATCCGCCTCATCATCGATGTCCTCCTTGATCTGGGTCCGCGCGTCAGGGCCGCTGTATCATTACGACCTGGCCGTTTATCTGGTTGAGTCTCCTCGTGAAATGCTTTGCCGACTCGTAGTCCTCGGGCCAGATGAGATAACCGTTGCGCCGGTAGACGTTTGTAACGCGGAGCGAGCTCCCGTCCGCTGCCGTACGCGAAGATATGCCGGCCGCCTCGCACTCCTCGTCGGCCGCGGGCACATCCACCTCTGCCGTCCAGCCCTCAGGAAGTTCCCAGATTACATCCGTGACCGTCTCCCGCGGCGAGCCCAACCACACCGGGAAATGGCGCTCATCGGCCGTAAGAACGGGGAGCCCGGTCTCCTGGAAGATGTCGGGCCTCAAGAACGCCAGATTCCCGGCGTCCTGTATGTAGTGCCCGCTCTCAATTGTAAACGACGTCCATGCCGAGTCGCCGTCGGCGCCGGTGCTGAAATCGCTGACCGTGACAGAAGGCACCGTCGCGGAAAGCGAGCCCTGCCAGTTGTCTATCATGTCCTTCTCGGACCTTACGCCCGCGAAATACTTCGTATACGCGGCGGCACCCCCGAAGCTGGTTACCTTAACGTCGGCCGATATTGACCCGTCCGGCCGGAGCCGGGCCCGGGCGGCGAAAACGCGGCGGAAGTCCGCCGGCTCCGGGTAGGGGAGCCTCACAAGCGCCGAGTCGGCATCGCCGCCTACGAGCACGCGGTTCCCCTGGAGGTTCCACGGGATATGCCCGATACCGGTTGCGGGATCGGTGGGGTCGAAGAAGAGCCAGCCGTCGACCACTGCGTTCTCGATCGCAGGCGTTACCTGAATCTCCTCCACAGGGATGCCTACGATGCAGTGGTTGAAGACGAACGGGTTGGGCACTCTTGGGTCCACCGGATAATGCGAGTTGCAGAGCACCGGGACAGCCCGTATGCCGGCGGTCTCAAGCATGGACACCATGAGCACAGACTTGTCCTTGCAGTCGCCGTAGCGGTTGAAGAGGGTCGTGGGCGCCGGCCTGGGCTCCCACCTGTTCTTGCCGATCTCGATTGCGACATAGCGCACGTCGTTCTGGCAGAACCCGGCCACGGCTCTCACCTTCTCTTCAAGACTCGTGGAAGCTCCCAGGATCTTCGCGCTCTCGGAACTCACTTCTTCGTTCGGAAGCGACGGCTCGCGGTATACCGCGGCCAGCCAGCCTGAGACCGCGTTCCAGTCGGCGAACTGGGCTTCGAAGCTCTTCTCCGACGGAAC
>JASFEA010000196.1:0-5025 GCA_050125095.1 bacterium | reverse complement strand
AGGGGGCCGGAGCTTTCGTATGCGGCGAGGAGACGGCCCTCTTCGCCTCAATCGAGGGCCAGCGCGGCATGCCCAGGATAAGGCCCCCCTTCCCTGCGGAAAAGGGCCTCTGGGCCAAGCCCACCAACAATAACAACGTGGAGACGTACGCCAACGTGCCCTGGATCATCTCCGAGGGAGCCGCCGCCTACGCGGAGTTCGGCACCGAGAAGAGCAGAGGGACCAAGGTGTTCGCCCTGGCCGGCAAGGTGCGGCGGGGCGGGCTGGCCGAAGTCCCCATGGGGACCACCATACATGACCTCGTTTTCAAGATCGGCGGCGGCATCAAGCAAGGCAAGAAATTCAAGGCCGTGCAGATGGGCGGGCCGTCGGGCGGTTGCATACCGGCCGCCATGGACGGCACGCCGGTGGACTTCGAGTCAATACCCGCAACGGGAGCCATCATGGGCTCGGGCGGGCTGGTCGTTCTCGACGAGACCTCCTGCATGGTGGAGATCGCCCGCTTCTTCCTGGAGTTCACCCAGAACGAATCATGCGGCAAGTGCACCTTCTGCCGGATAGGGACCCGTAGAATGCTCGAGATACTCACCCGCATAACCATGGGAGAGGGCGAGCCCGGCGACATCGAGAAACTGCAGAAACTGGGCCAGCAGATACGCGAGTCCAGCCTGTGCGGCCTGGGCCAGTCGGCGCCCAACCCGGCGCTCACTACCATCAAGTACTACCGCGACGAATACGAAGCGCATATAAAGGACAAACGCTGCCCGGCCGGCGCGTGCACGGCCCTGGTCGACTTCTTCATCGACCCCGACAAGTGCACGGGTTGCACTCTATGCGCCAGGAAGTGCCCGGTCGAGGCCATAAGCGGCGATAAGAAGCAGCCTCATGTCATCGACATAGAGAAATGCGTCAGGTGCGGCCAGTGCATCACGAGCTGCAAATTCGACGCGATTTATACCAAATGAGCGAAATGAGCGAGACGAAAACACAGACAGTCAAGATAAAGGTGAACGGCAAGCCGGTTGAGGCCGCTCCGGGCAAGACCATACTCGAGGTCGTTCGCGAGCAGGGTCTGGACGACATCCCGACCCTCTGCTACTCGCCCGAGCTCGAGCCATACGGTTCATGCTTCCTCTGCGTGGTGGAGGTGAAGGGCCGCTGGAACCTCGTCCCGGCATGCGCCACCCGGATCGCGCCCGACATGGAGATCGAGACGCGCAATGAGCGGGTCGTGGCCGCCAGGAAGACGGCGCTCGAGCTCCTGCTCTCCAACCATTTCGCCGACTGCGTGCCGCCTTGCCAGCAGGGCTGCCCGGCCGGCGTCGACGTGCAGGGCTACATAGCCCTCTCGGCCATGGGACAGTACAGGAAGGCCGTCGATCTCATCCGCGAGACCAACCCGCTTCCCGCGATCTGCGGGCGGGTATGCGTGCGCAAATGCGAGGTGGTTTGCCGGAGGGCGGAGGTCGACAAGGCCGTAGGCATAAACGCGATCAAGAGATTCGTTACCGACGCCCCGGGAGTTTACGACGGCGCGCCCGAATGCGCCCCGACGACGGGCAAGAGCGTGGGCGTAGTAGGGGCCGGCCCCGCCGGGCTCACGGCCGCATGGTTCCTGGGCCGCGAGGGGCACAAGGTCATGATGTATGAGGCCCAGCCCAAGTCGGGCGGCATGCTTCGTTACGGCATCCCCACCTACAGGCTTCCCGACGACGTCATAGACGCCGAGGTCAACCACATCCTCAAGACCGGGGCCGAGATAACCTACGGCATCAAGGTGGGAGAAGACATATCGCTGCCGGACATGAGGAAGAAGCACGACGCCGTATTCATCGCCTCGGGCGCCTGGGCCGGAAAACCCATGCGCGTCGAAGGGGAGTTCGATACTGAGGGAATCGTCCCCGGGGTGGACTTCCTGAAAGACAAGTACGAAAAGCCCGAGCCCCTCTCTGGCACCGTCGTCGTTGTCGGCGGCGGCAATACCGCCATGGACGTCGCCAGAACGGCCTGGAGGCTGGGAGCAGACAAGGTTATCGTGCTGTACCGCCGGACCAGGGCCGAGATGCCCGCCGATGAGATGGAGATCGAGGATTGCCTTGAGGAGGGCATCGAGATAATGGAACTGGCCGCGCCCGTCGGCATCATAGCCGACGACGGCAGCCTCAAGAGCCTGCGCTGCATCAGGATGAAGCTCGGCGAGCCCGACTCTTCAGGCAGGCGCCGCCCGGTGCCCCTGGAGGGCTCCGAGTTCGAACTGCCCTGTGACCTCGCGGTGCCGGCCATCGGCCAGGACACCGTCGTCGAGGGCCTTACCGAGGCCGGGGGCGAGATCGAGATGACGAAGTGGATGACTTTCGTCGTCGATACCGGGACGATGAAGACCAACATAGAGGGTATATTCGCCGGCGGAGATGCATCAGATGACGGCCCAACCGTGGTCATCGACGCAATCCGTGACGGCCAGCGGGCCGCCAGGGCGATACACGCACACCTCAGCGGCACCCAACCGCCCGCCAGGCCCTTCGCCGTGGTCAAGGACTTCTGGAGCAAGCCCGGCCGGGCCGAGCTGGGGGATGTCAAGGAGAGCCCCCGGCATGAGGTTCATCTTATGGACGTAGAGGCCCGGCGCGGAAACTTCGAAGAGGTGGCCACCGGCTTCGAATACGAAGACAACGTGCATGAGACGGCGAGGTGCCTCTCCTGCGGCTGCGTGAGATTCGATGACTGCGAGCTCCGGCTCTACGCCGAGGAGTACGGCGTGGACATGGAGGAGTTCAAGGGCTACGCACGCAAACACAAGGTGGATGACCGCCACCCTTACGTAATATATGACCCCAACAAGTGCATACTGTGCACGCGCTGCATAAGGACCTGCGCCAGGCTGCTCGCCGTACCGGCGCTCGGACTCGTCGGCAGGGGCTTCAGGTCGGAGATGCGGCCCGCCCTCAACGACCCGCTGGTCGAGACAAGCTGCACGAGCTGCGGCAATTGCGTCGACTCCTGCCCCACCGGGGCGCTTACGGTCAAATACCCCTTCCCCGGACGCGCGCCGCTTCACACCGACGACGCCGCGAGCCATTGCGGCTTCTGTTCGCTGGCATGCGCAATCAGAGTGAAGCGGTTCGGCGAGGGGCGCTATTACATAACCTCTTCGGGCGTCCCCGGGGATTACCTCTGCAGGTACGGCAGGTTCGGTTATGAGCTATTCGTGAAGCGCAAGCGCATAAAGCAGCCGGAAATCCGCCGCGGCAGCGAGCGCGACAAACCCGAGCTTTCAGAAGCCGCCGGCCTCGTTGTGTCGGAAATGAAACGAATCGCGGCCAAGTACGGCCCCGAGAGGGTTGCTGTCTTCGTATCGCCCGAGCTCACCAGCGAGGAGTTGTACCTGGCCGGAAAGATCGCACGCGAAGGGCTCGGCACCAATAACGTCGCGTCGCTCTCAATACTCGGGACTCACGAGGAAGCCGGTGCGGCGGACGAGTACCTGGGCTTTACGGCCTCCACGGCCGACAGGTCCGCCCTCGCCGAAGCCGACCTCATAATCTGCAACAACACCTCTCTTGAGGCCGACCATCAGGTGCTGGCCGTTGACGTGATCCAGGCGGCCAAGGCCGGAACCAGGCTTATAGTCGCCAATTCGGCGCTGGGCCAGATCGACCGCATAATATCGACGCTGGCGATGGACCCCATGCGCGGCACGGCTTCGGTGCTCTGGAACGCGGTGATAAAGACGCTGGTCGATGATGGGCATATCAGCCGGGCGGACATTGAGAAGATCTCCGGCGGCGGGGATTTCCTTGAAGGTTTGAAGATGAGCGCGGACGACGCCGCGGGCCTCACAGGCATAAACGCCGGTGATATCCGGAAAGCGGCGGCGCTCTTCCGCGACGCCAGGCGGGTGGTATTCGTTCACAGTCCCGACAGGCTGCAGGACAAGGCTCCGGGCGACATTCAGACACTGGCGGCCTTCGTGGTCCTGCTGCGCGCCGCCGGTATAAATGCCGACCTCCTCTTGCCGCGCATAATAGCAAACAGCGCGGCACTGGAAGTTGCGGGCGCCGAACCGGCATTCGCGGCCGGAAGACAGCCGGCACGCCCCGGCCTCGCCGGCGCGCGCAGTCGTGAAGACCTCCGGAATATGCTGGAGAGCGGCGAAATAAGGGCGGCGCTCATCGTCGGCGAGGATCCCATGGCCTGGGGCCGCACAGGATCATGGTTCGAGAATGCCGAGTTCATCGCGGCCATGGACTGGACGCCCACCGAAACCACCCAGTACGCCGATGTGGTGCTCCCGGGGTCGACCTGCCTCGAGACCGAAGGGACAAGATGCAACTTCGAGGGGAGGCTCGCGGAATTCAGGCGCGCGGTTCATCCTCCAGCCGGGATGTCAGGTACGGAAGTCCTGAAGAGGCTCGCCCAGGATTTCGGGATCAAGACGGCCGACGACCTCACCGCCGAGCTGGGCGCGCTGGTCGGGAAGAACCTCGGCCCGCTTGCCTGCTTCTACTGGAACACCGGCCAGAAGAGGACCGGGGGCGGCCGCGCCGGACTCGCTCCGACCGGGGCCGGGATTAAGACTGTGCCCATCCAGCCGCCACTTACGCATGCCGAGAAGTACAAGAGAGAAATACGCGAGGTCGGGACCGACAGGTACAGAGTGCGGTCCTGAGAGCGGTCCCGGCATTTGCATATGCACCACTGAGCACCGAAGACTGAACCTGTCTTGTCCGCAAACGGCATCGACGTGCGGGAGGCCCAGTTGATAAAGCTCGACAGTCTCTACGATTTCATGGGCGGCAACTTCGACTATGTCTTCGTCCTGGACGACAATGAAGAGGTGGTTCACGCCAGCGAGATGTTCCTCAGGGACTGCCTCCCCCCCGACGCTGAACACAAGACCATGCGGCTTGAAGAGGTCGCGTCCGATTTCTCGCTCGGCACCTTCAGGACCGCCATGGCCCGTGCCAGGGCCGGGAACAGGGCCATCGCCGTGTTCTCTCCCGCCAGCGATTCTTCGCGCTCCAT
>JASFEA010000195.1:0-5057 GCA_050125095.1 bacterium | reverse complement strand
TGTTGCCGGATGTCGTCTTCCAATATGGCATTACACAGCCTGATGCAGTCACTGCAAATGTAAACGTCCTGCCCTGAGACGAGCCTCGATACCTCCTCTTTTCCCCTCCCGCAGAACGAACAGGATATGTCGCGTGGTGCTCCGGCCTTTCGCTTCACGATGTACCCCTTTACCTCTTCTTGTAGATGACCTCGTCGATGAGCCCGTACTCTTTGGCTTCTTCGGCGGACATGAAGTAGTTCCTGTCGCAGTCTTTCTCCACCTTCTTGACCGTCTGGCCAGTGTGGTGGGAGATTATTTCGTTGAGCCTCGTCCTCAAGGTCACTATCTCCTTGGTATAGATCTCGAGGTCCACCGCCTGGCCCTGGCTCCCGCCGAGCGGCTGGTGGATCATGATGCGGGAATGCGGCAGCGCCGAACGCTTGCCCGCGGTTCCCGCGCAGAGAAGCAATGCCGCGAGGCTGGCGGCCTGTCCCATGCATATGGTCGCGACGTCGGGCTTTATGTACTGTATGGTGTCATAGATTGCCAGCCCGGCGGGGAGCACGCCGCCGGGGGAGTTGATATATAGAAAGATGTCCTTGTCGGGGTCTTCGGCCTCGAGGAACAGCATCTGGGCTATGGTGAGATTGACGACATTCTCGTCAATGCCCGTCCCTATGAAGATGATCCTGTCCTTCAGCAGTCTCGAGAAAATGTCATACGCTCTCTCACCGCGGCCCGACTGCTCAACCACTATAGGAACGAGTCCCATTGCATTCCTCCTGTATTCCATCTCAGCCTTCAGTCTCAGCCTTCTATCTTTGCGCTGTCCAGCAAGAGATCGGTGACTTTGTCCCCGAGGATTCCATGACGCCAGCGCTTGATCTCGCCTGACTTGACCGCCCAGTCCCGCACCTGATCGGGCGGGACGTGCATCCTCTCGGCGTAAGACGATATCACCTTATCGATGTCCGCCTCATCAACGGAGATCCCTTCCCTTTTTGCTATTTCGTCAATTATGAACTGCTCCTTTACGACGTTTACGGCCACCGGGCGCATTTTCTCGCGCAAATCGGCAAGCTGCTGCCGGGCCTCTTCGGTCTCCGGGTCGGGGCCCTTCTTGTAGGTTTCCATCATGGCGTCGAGGCTCGCCTCAATCATGACCTCCGGGACATCGAAGGGGTTTGCTTCTATCACAGCCTGCATGATCTCGCCCTTCATCCTGGACCTGGCGTCGTCACCGAACATCTTCTCGATGCTCTCGCGCACCTTGAGCCTGAGGTCGAGGAGCGAGTCCGCACCCACCTGTATTGCGAAGTCGTCGGTGAGCTCGGGCAGAATCTTGTTCTTGACGTCGCTCACTTCCACGCCGAACTTGACGGTCTTCCCGCGGATTTCCTCCTGCTCGAAGTCATCCGGATAAGTAACGTCGATTTCCTTTTTATCGCCCTTCTTCGCTCCGAGGAGGCCCTCGTCGAACTCCTTGAGAACGTTCTGCTTGCCGAGCTCGAAGGGAAACCCCTCTATCTTGCTCTCCGCGACCTCCTCGCCGTCTTCATCGATTCTCCAGTAGTCTATTGCGACTATGTCGCCGTTGGCGGCCTCCCGATCCACGCTCGTCGAAGTGGAGAAACGCTCCCTCAGGTTCTCCACCTCCGCGTCGACGTCCTTGTCCTCAACTTCGCGCTCGATCTTCTTGACCTTCATGCCCTTGTAGTTCTCGATGCTGATCTCGGGCAGTATCTCTATCTCGGCCGTGAACCTGAGGGGCTGTCCCTCATCGAAGTCGAGCCGGGTCACCGAGGCCGGCGCCACGGGCCTCAGCGACTCCTTCTCGAGCACCTCGCCGTAGGCCTCCTGTATCACCTTCTCTATGGCCTCCTGCCGGGCCGCCTCGGCATACCTTGCCTTGACCAGGTCCTTGGGCACTTTGCCCTTCCGGAAGCCGTCGACCTTGGCCTCCTTGCGGACCTTCTCGACCATGTCATCGATTTCCTTCTCCACCTTCTCGCGCGGTACCTCGAAGGCGAGCACGCGCTTCAGGCTGGTGGGACTAGTAATCTCTTTCAGATACCCTGTCTCTTCAGTCGTCAATCCGTCATCTCCCTTTGATGTTCCCAGTTGTGGTGCGAGAGGGGGGATTTGAACCCCCACGAGTTGCCCCACTGGATCCTAAATCCAGCGCGTCTGCCAATTCCGCCACTCTCGCTCGCCCGTGATGGCAATCACGACGTCATTATCCCGGCCCGCCATAGTATAATAATCGCAAAATCGCCCTTCAAGCGTATTCGGGATAGACGGCAACGGGACCGCGGGACGGCGCTTAACTCCCGTCCAGGATCCCTCTGTAGACGCCTACTATCGCCGCGGTTGCCGCTTCGGCACCATAGCGCTCCTCCGCTATCCGCCTTCCCTCCCGCCCCATGGAACGGGCCAGGGCCGGGGCCCTCAGCAGCTTGAGCAGCGCATCGGCAAGTTCATCCGGGCTCTCAGGCCGTACAAGCAGCCCGCTTTTCCCGTCCGAGACCAGATCCGGAAGCCCGCCGACCCTGGCCGCGACGACTGGCTTTCCCATTGCCATTGCCTCCATGACTATCTTCGGCAGAGCCTCCCGGCGCGAGGGGAGGACCAGCAGGTCCGACCTCCTGAGCACTTCACGCACATCCCGGATGAAGCCTGTGAACTCGAACCTGGAGGCAAGGCCGAGCTCGTCGATTCGGCGTTGGATACGCCTTTCATAGGCGCGGTCCTCGTCCGTAAACGGCGCGCCGCAGACAATGAATCCTGCCCGAGGGAAGTCATCAATCACCTCGGGCGCACACTCGACCAGAATGTCGATGCCTTTTTCGTCAGCGATCCGCCCGGCGAAACAGACGGCGCCGGTCGGCCGGGCAAGATCATCCGGAGAGAATGCCCTGGTATCGACCCCTGTCGGCACTACCGTGACCTTATCTTCGAAGCGTGGCAGGTGCTTCTCAGCCGCCGCCCCTGATACCGCCACTATTATGCTGCTCAGCCTGGCGACCAGGGCGTCCAGCGCCCCATGCGTCTTCAGAGCCTGTTCGTGATATATGCAGGGCCTGCCCGCCAGAACCGCGGCCATGCACACCACCAGACCCGCCTTGAATGTATTGACATGGACTAGATCAATGTCCATTGAGGTGATCCTGAGAGCAAGCAAGAAGACGCCGTACAGTGAGCCGAACAGGTCGCGGACGGGCCGGTCCGGCGAGGTTCTGAAGGGAAGGGGTATTAACTCGACGTTGTTGCTCGAGCACCAGCGTGCAACTTCGCTCTCCGCCGGCGCCGCCACGATCGGGGTCACATGGTCCCGGTCGAGAGTCCCGAGCAGGACGATCAGGTTGGTCTGGCCGCCGCCGAGACCCACCGCCGTATCCACATAGAGAACCCGCATCCTGTTCCTTCCGCCACGCGCTTCCCCCGGGATCCTGCCTGAATGAGCCGGCATCAGGCCCGCGTCCCGCCCGCCGCTGTCGTCGGCACCTCGCCCCCGCCTCCACCACGGGCGCCGTACTTGATCAACAGGGCAAGCACTATCCAGAACACGCCCATGAATTTGTGGACCTGGAGAAAGTCACCTGTCAGATTGTAGATAACCAGACAACCGACAGTCGCCGGCAAAAGGCCCAGACCGATCCCTCGCACGAAATCATCCCGGACCCGGGCCGCGATAATCCTCTTCTCCTCCCTGAAAATGCTGACCATCAGGTAAATCACGGCCCCAATGCCCAGCAGGCCCGCCTCCCCCAGAGTCTTGACATAGAAGTTGTCCGTGAGCTCATATAGCCATGTGCCCCTGCCTATGACTGGGCTTGAGACAAAGTCCTGCAGTGCCAGATCCCACATCTGCAGCCTGTAGAAGAACGAGAGAGCCATCTCTCCTCCGGAGAAGGTCGAGAAGATGGCCTGCGCGCGCTGGATCACGTCCGAAGGCACGATAACATAGACAAGAGCCAGGAAAGCAGCGAGCCCCACGCCGAGGCCGATCTTCCTGCCCCGGCGGACCGGGAGCCAGAGAAATGCAAGCAGTGAGACGACGTAGGCCACGTACCCCGTCCTGCTGAAGGCCAGCACCAGACAATAGAGGAAGAGCCCCGATCCCAGCATAGCGAGCACTGCGAGCCAGCGGCGGCGCGTCTCGAGCAAGACCCCCATTAGCAGCATCGACATGAGCAGTATATAAATCGCATAGTGATTGTGCATTTCATCGAATGTGCCGGTCAGGTACATTCCCGGGGAAGTCTGCCACTGCCACACCCCGATGAGTCCCTGGCCTATTCCGGCGAGCATGACGAGAACGAGCAGGGTCTTGACGGCTCGCCTTGAAAACGACATCTGCAGCACGAGGAAGAAGGTCCCCGTGTAGAGAAAGAACTGAATGAAGCGCAGGAAGAGCAGGTTGTTGGTCAGGAAATGCTCCACGTTCTGCATGGCCGAAACGAAGAGCACGCCCATCAGGAAGATCAGGGCGCCGATCACGGGGGACTGTGTGAATCTGAGGGGCTTATGCACTACTGCGGCGCGCCCCAGCCAAGCCGCATAGCCGATCATGAGCACGCCGGTCGCCACATAGAGGTTCCCGAAACTCATAGGGTATTTGTTGCCGAAGGGGATGAGAACGATCAGAACGGGGACGATTACCCGGAGGTCCTTGACAAAAAGCAGGAAGAGCGCTGCGCCGCCGAGGAGGAGAATGGTGCCGGCCGGGTCCACGCCCGCTATCCAGGCAACCCCCACCGAGACCAGGGTGATTAGAGCGGCAACAAACAGGCCCCTCAAGGGATGTTCCAGCATTGAAGTGGCCATGGTCGTCCTCGGGCCGGATCAGAAAGTCGGAACCCTACCGGTCCGCCGTCTTGCCGGTGCCCCGCTTGAGCCCCGTGACTATCGCCCGGTAGTCCTCCGAAAGCATCTCCCATAACCCGGCATCGGTCGACTCCGGGTGCGAATTCGCGGCTCGCCGCCGCTGGCGCCAGACCGCATAGAAAGACGACAGGAAGAAAGCCAGGGCCCCGCTTATGGGCACGACACGGCTCGCCTTGGGCTTGAAGTGC
>JASFEA010000194.1:0-5082 GCA_050125095.1 bacterium | reverse complement strand
CCCCTGGGTTCCGCTCCATCCACTATCAGGAGCAGCCGCCCGCCGCTCTCCACGTATTCGAGCAGGGCGTCGGTCTCGGCCTGGTCCAGGGACTTGAGCGGCCTCGCTATCACCACCACGTCCCCCTTTTGAAGCGCCTCCTCCAACGTGGGCTCGAGGCTGGGGAAAAGACCTATTCTCTGGGTCCATACGAAGAAGGTATGGAGGCTGGTTTCGGGGAACTTGGTAAGACCGCGTGTCGGCAGGTTGAATCCGGCGTGCTCGCCGTCGAAGGCAACGCTCACGAAGTCGGCATGGGGCTCGGGCAGCGCATATGACGCCCGCGTGTAAGAGTCATATATCGCCACCGCCAGGGTCAGGCCGAGGAAGCCTGCCGAGAGGGCGATGATAAGTCGCTCGGCGCCCGGCCGCCTGCGCATTAGAAAGCCGGCCGCGACAAGCGCGGCGAGGCCGATAACGGGGAGCAGCTTGTTCGCCCATGCGTAGCGGTTGGTGCGGTTCAGCCACTGGACGGTGCCCAGTGAGAGCTCGGGTTTGCCGGGAATGAACATAAAGAAGTTGGAGAGACAGGTGCTGTCGGTGAATAGAGCGACCCGGCCCCTGCCGAATTTGACGCCGCCCTGCTGCACGAAGACGCCGAATGCGTAGTTCCTGCTGTCCTTCCTGGGGAAGAAACTCGTCTGCGAGTAATCGAGCTCCATAGCCTTGAGGCCGTATCCCAGCATCATGTTCTCGGAGAAGTACGGCGATTCCATAGTGCAGGAAGTGGCGAAGAGGAAGGGCGGCATGAACGCCACCGCCGGATGCGGGAATATGCTGGGGCGCCGGAAGAGCGAGAGCCCCATCGTCCGAATGTCATAGGTGGAATCATATCTCAGCCTGAGGCCGAAGTGGGTTATGAGCTTGTTGAAATAGGTGCTCGTCCCGAAGACATTGGTGTGGTCCCCAAGCATCCACAAGCCCCCGCCTTGCCTCACGAACTCGACCAGCGCGTCGATCTCCTCGGGGCTGAAGGGCTCGGTGGGCGTCTTGAGCATCACGATATCAAACTCCGAGAGAAGCTCCGGCAGCAGGGGTTCGGCCTCGACCCTGACGTGATAATGCAGCTTCAGATACTCCGCGAGCGAGTAGTAGTTATAGCCCGACCTGCGGCCGTACCACTCGGTGTCATAGACGTCCGTGGTCCATTCCCAGTCGGAATGGAGCTCGTCTATGAGGAGCCGCCCCTGCTTGGGCGTGCCGGGGTCGTGGAAAGCGAAGGCGCCGATGAGGCAAAGCACGGCCAGCGCGACCAGGTCGAAAGCCGGCAGCCATTGTCTCGGCTCGCGCCAGGCCAGGCTCATGCTGTCCGGCCTATGGGGTCTGCCGAACCAGGGTATGAGGAGGAGCGCGATCGCGAGCGGCAGGTAACTCAGCGCCAGCGGGAATGGCATCCAGAAGACGCTGGCGGTCTTGAGCCTTACCGTCAGGAAGACGAGCAACATGTACCTCATGACGGAGTAGCCCGCGATGAGGGCCAGGAAGCCGATCACGACCCTGAGCGGCCGCCTGAATACGGCGAGTATGACGAGACCGGCCACCGCGAAGAGAGCTCCGGGTATGAGGCCCAGGGATTCAAGGCGCGTGGGGAACTCGAACACGTCATAGACGTAATGAATGATAAGCGTGTTTTCGCTCAGGGCGGCGCGCGGGTGGAAGATGCGGGCGATGCCGTAGAAGAGGGGTGTCAGGGCCGGCACTTCATGCACGCGGGACGACAGGATATAAAGAAGCGGGAACGCGGCCGCCTGGAAGGCCAGCACGGTGCCCACGAGGCCCAAGGGCATGCCGACCCAGGCGAGGCCGCCCGAGAAGCCGGCGCAGGCAAGGAGAAGGCCCGCCACCAGCAGCATTGCGGCTCCCGCGCTGTACGGAAACGGGACCAGCCAGAGCGATACGGCCAGCGGGAGTGAGAGTATGAGCCATCGGGCGTCGAACCTGCCGACTTCTGCCCTGCGCAGGCCGAGGGCGGCTGCGAGTATGGCGGGGATGATGAACCACATGTAGTTCTCGGGCGTGCGCGTGTACAGCGTCACCGTGTGCAGCCAGAAGAAAGTGGTAAAAAAACATGTCAGCCACAGCCATCTCATATCTTAAACTCCCCGGCTCTGTAGCGCTGGAATAACTCCCTGAGGAAAAGGATGTTGCCCTCCCGCCATTCCTTCAGCATTTCGATGTTGGCGTTGAGCAGGAACTGCGAGTCGCCTATCACGAGCGCCCCGCCTTCGCCGCGGGGGATGAACACCATGACGGGCCTGGCGTAGTCCGGATGGGCCGCAAGCGCCATCGCGCCAGGGTCGCTGACTTCAAGCGGCCAGGCCTCGGGGAACCTGACGTTCTGTCCGAAGACCTCGACCTCGAAGTGGGCGAGCGGCACGTTCTCTATCGCGACGCCGAGGCGGGCCAGCAGGGGCTCGGACCTGTCCTTCTCCTCGAATCCCGTGCTCAGTATGAAAAGTCCACCGGCTTCCATGTATTCGTCTATGGTCTCCATTTCGCCCCGGCTGAATGCCATTGAGGGAGCGATGACCACGAGCACCTCGCTGTCCAGGACGAGATCTTCCGAGAAGTCCCGCATGAGATGAGCGCTGTAGCCGTTTCTCATGAGGTTGAACTCGAAGCCTCCGATGCAGTCCTCGTACCATGTGAGCTGGTCGAAGCGCTCGCCATGCGAGAAGTCGACCAGGGCCTTATTGAGGTCCATGCGGGGAAGTTCCGGCAGCCTGGAAATATGGCCCGTAAACTGCGCGGCGACAAGCGCGCCCAGGGCGAGGGCGGCGTACATGAAGACCGGTACCCGCCTCCGCCTGGAGACAAGAGCCATGAGCGCCATGCCGGCGGCGATGAGCGCGGCGCGGAGCCACAGGGGGAAATACCGCGGGGTCGCGGTCAGCCAGCCGAAGACGCGCTGCGCGAAGGCCCATGACGAGACCAGAGCCCCGTTCTGGAAGGTGGACGTGTCGCCGAAGGCCATAACGCGGCCCTTGCCGTAACGCGCCTCGGTGACAAGCACCAGATCTCCTATCTTCTCGCCCGGGTTATGGCGCCGGTCGCCCAAATACGAGCGCTCCACATTGGCCGCATTGCCGATGTCGGAGTAACCGTACCGGCCCACTATGACGGGCCTCGCCGGGGGCCGGATGACAAGGGATGCGCCTATCCATATCTGTATGTCCTCCGAGTCGATGATGCCGCGATTCACCGGGTGCGGCATGAGCTCCAGGGCGTCTCTCCAGCCCTGGGCCCAGAAGGTGGCCGAGTCGAACTCGAACTCTATGTTCACCGGCCGGAGTAGGTCGTTGAAAGGCTCGCGTATGCCTCCGACGCCCGTGTGGTCGCCGAGGATGAGAAGTGCCCCGCCCCGGGATACGAAGTCCCATATCACGCGCTTCTCCTCTTCCGAAAAGAACTTCATCAGATTGATAACGACGAGCGCCTTTGAGCCAGACAGGGTCTCGGCGGTAATGGGGCGGGTCACGCGTTCGCCGCCGTATCCCTGCGATTTGAGAAAGCCCGGCAGCCTTCCGAACATGCCTCCCGACCTCTCGCCATATCGGCCGAATACGGGCATATTCCAGTTGAGAAGCCCCTCGTCCACTATGAGCACGCGGCCCTCTCCCCCGGTGCCGGTGGGGATGGGCGTCAGGGTAAGGCCGAGGCCGATGAGAAGACCGGCCGCAAGCGCGACGGGGAGAAGCGCGGGCCTTACGGGGGCCGCGCCGGCCTGAACGGGCCCGGTGCGCCTCACGTACCAGGCAATGGGCCCCAGGGCGGCCACGAGATATAGGACCTGCGGGTTAAAGAGCAGGAATACCAGATTGCCGTAGTAGAGCTGAATGCCGACGGCCAGGGCCGTAAGCAGCATCTGTACGGCAGCCGCAAACGCAAACAGCATGATTATGAATAGCCCGAAATCAACCGCGCGCCTGCGCCCGGCCCATATGAACCTGGCGAGCCCCCAGCAGGCGACTAGCAGCATCACGCGGAATCCCGACTGGGTGGCGCTGAATACGTATTGCTGGCCGATAGCCCTGCCCGCACCTCCAGCGAGCGCGCCGGAGACATGGTCTGCAAGCCACCATGCGTGAGGAACATAGCGAATGGCTAGATAGGCTAATATGAAGAAGGCGACCGCGGGCGTCAGGATGGCGACGTCTTTCCTGCGCGGGTCGTCCTCCGGCATGACGGCGCACAGGCCTGCCGGGATAAGGGCGAAGGCGAGGAGCCTGTATATATCGCTCCCCCGGGCGATTGCGGCAGCCAGACCTACGAGCGCGATGCCGGCGATGAGGTTTCGCGCTTTAAGCCCCCGGAACCTCCAGTCTACATGCATCCCTATGAAGACGAGAGCGAGACAGAATGAGATGAACATATCGGCGGCTTCGGTGAGGAAGCCCATCTCGCCCAGCGAGAAGAGAACGGCGCCGGCGAAGACCGGGTATGCGAGCAGTCTCATTCACGCGCTCCACGTAGAATCAGGTCGGGGTAATTACAACACCCCGGGGCGAGGCCGTCAAGGGCGCAGGCAGAAAGGGCAGGGCCCGCCTTCCGGCGGGCCGCTCATATCCGTTCGGGTCGGAGACAGTGCTTATGTCCCGCGTTTCTATTCAGCGAAATCCGCTTTCATGCTACCCCATGTGGTCTGTTCCACTGCGCTCGGGCCGCCGCCGCATTCCGGCCACCCGTCGCATGTCTGGTTGAAACCGCAGGTCATGCTGCCGTCGCAGGTGTAGTTGCCCTGGAACGTGTACTCCGGGCAATTGGCGTCGCAGGTCGGCGAACCGTCATAGGTCGCGCCGGGCGCCTCGCATGTGGAGAACCAGCAGGTGTAGCAACCGTTGCAGGTCTCCTCACCATGGCACGTGTACTGCGAGTCGCACGTGTAGAATCTCGCGCATGTGACCGACGCGTCGCAGGTCACCTCGCCCGCGATGCAGGTCGGCGATGATGCATCGTATGTCAGATCAATGCAGTCGGTGTTGTCGCGGTCGCAGGTATCATAGCCGTACATGGTGGGGTCGGGCTGGGCCGGCGCGGCCACCG
>JASFEA010000193.1:0-5095 GCA_050125095.1 bacterium | reverse complement strand
AGCGTCAGAAACGCGTTAAGCCACACACCAATGGAGACCATGTCTTACCCCTCTTTCTCCTGTTTTTTCATCAGAAAGTACATCGCATTGCCGAAGATGATGAAGACGATGATGATCAGGTGGACGATTGACTGCACGTCCATCCCCGCCATCGCCGAGCTGACCTTGACTTCGGGAGTCTCGTAGAGCTCGCGCGCGAAATCGTATTTGTCGACAAGCAGCTTCTCATACTCGGAGCCGCCTTTAAGGCCCCCGAGAAGACTCATCATCTGACCTGCTCTCAGGTAAGCATAGTACTTGGGTGCGGACACGGCCGTGCACCCCACCGCCACCGGGACCCCGAACTGGGCGTTCACCAGGTTGACCCAGTACTCCCCGATGATGCCTGTGGCCAGGCTTATGACGATCGACACGTCGTCATAGTTTCTCGCCCCGGCCATGACGGGCATGTCTGCTATTGGGTCCCCGTTTACGTCCGAGGGGAAGAGGGCCTCGATACTTATGTCCATGCGTTTCATGGCCGCCTGGGCCCCGTCCTTGTATCCCAGGTTGACATAGTCAACCCCGTACTCGAGCCCATCGAACTCCGAGGCGATTCTATCCAGCTGGCCAATGGCCATGTTTACCCCGCCCAGCGGGAAGAGCGCCATAACCAGCACCTTGACCCTGCGCTGGAAGCAGTGCCGCAGGATCGCCTGGGCCATGGGATTGAGCTCGGGCTCCGAGGAGGGCCCGTAATCGAACGATATTATGACCGCGTCGTCAGGGCCCAGCTCCTCTATCCTGTTGAAGAGATTCCAGACGGGCTCTGTGGGCACGGTCGGAAGGCCAATCGGCCTGATGATCGGAATAAGAGCACCTATCGCGACGAGGAGATAGATGACTCTTCGATCGACATACAAGAGTTTCTTAGCGTCCATCTCTATCTCCTCCCTAGTCCTTCCCCGTACCGAGATAGGTTCTCTCGATACCGAGTATGATGCGAATCGACATCGAAGCAGCCCCGAGGGCCGCGCCGATAATGATGCCGCGCTGGGCCGCGGCATTGGGGATACTCATTATCCACTCGCTGAGGGGCGTCATCCTGCCTCCGGTGACCATGTCTCCGAACGGGATTCTGCCCAGCATCACTATGATAGCGGCGATAAGAAGAATCGTCGCCTCGATGTTGCGCGCCCTGAACGCCCTGTAGGCGGCGGACGCCACATAGAACGAGAGCAGCGCGAACATCGTGGCCTGAAGCGGCGAGACCATGTTTACGAACATCCACTGGAAACTCGGGTGGACGCCCGTACCTCCTATCAAACCGTAAAACGCCATTATCGCCAGCCCGCACAAGAGCACTATCGAGTACGGCCAGCCCTTGGCCTTCTTCTTGAGCTTGCTGGTGTTGGTCATGATGACGTTTACAGTTCCCAGGGGCAGAGCGAAAGCGGCCACAATCACGAGGGCTTCGTCCAGCCAGTCGTTGGCGTAAGTGATCCTCGCATGCGGCACGAAGAAGGCGAAGATAGGGTACAACCCTATTATGAAAGTGAGTGCAAGCGGAATGGTTCTTCGCATCACTACCTCCTTATCAGCGTGATACCAGAAAGTCTTTGATCACTGAAGAGCCAAAGAAATACTCCACTAATCCCACTGCTACGGTGATGATGATTATGGCTTTGGCTATATCCTGAGCCTTGATGCTCCCCAGGAGGATCGGCTCTCTGGAAAGATAGGCGCTGGCCGCGTAAAGCTCCTCGCCCATCAGCGTGTAGTCACAGGTGGTAACGAAAAACGGCAGCTGAGTGGGAGCGGCGGTGCCCGCGATCTGAATGGCGCCGGTGCTCTGCCCTGTTTCCGCGAGGATCAGGGACTCAGCGAAGAAATAGCCGATAAGGAAGTTGGTGGCCGGTCTCTCACGAACCATCTTGCCAGAAACGGCGGCGGCGTAGGCGAACTGGTCATAAGTGATATAAGTGACCATGTCCTCCCTGAACTGGTCCGGCCGGCCCGCCTCCATGTACGCCTGTTTCACTGTCTCCCTGGCGGCCGTGTATGTCAGGGGGTCCTTGTTGGGCACCTCTATATCAGCCCCGTAAATGGCCGTCTGCTTGGCGACATGGCTCAGGATCGAGAGGCTGGCGATCGTCTGGATGTCGCTTATGCTCATGATGCCGGGGATATACATGATCTTCTTGCCCATCTCGGTGGCACGCCCGACGGCCTCGTCTATGGCGCTGATACCGGCTATTCTCCTTATGTAGAGATCCTTGCCCCTCTTGGCCGCATTGATATAGAAAATGACAAGCCCGAACATGAGGCAGGCGAGGATGAGGGCGTTCACCCTGTAGGACCGGAACCAGTTGCTCCTGGCAACGGCGGGACCCACCTGAGCTGTCAGGTAGCCCTCGTCGCCCAGCTGATAGGATATCTGGTAGTAATAGGCTATCCCGGCTTCCACGTAATCCTGATAGAGACCGTCGGCGCCGAAGGTGCTTCCCACCTCCTCAAATGGACCGCCTCTCGATTCCGATCTCATTATGGTGACGAAGGCAGAGGGCCCCCCCTCCCATTCCAGCGTCACGCTCTCCCCGCCGTCGCCAGGCGTGTCATGCACGCGAAGGCCCTGGATCTCCTGTGCGAAAACCGGGGGTGAGAGAATTTGTGAGGCCAGGAAGAGGGAGACCGCGGCAAGGACGAATAGCAGTGGTCTCTTCATAGATCCTCCCTTCCGATACATACGGATACATGCGTACGCTCAACTCTATCAACGCGCCACATTCTCGTCAACCCAAATGGGCGGACAGGGAAGCGGCGGGCCGGCGCGGGGCCGCACCGCCGGGCTTGACTTTGAACGGCCATAACTGCTAGCCTCTCTAGGACAACAGGCGTGATAACAGCCGATTCCCGTTTCACTCTCAGAGAGGAGAAGCACATGGCACTCATGACCGGAGAGGAGTACCTCAAGAGCATCAAGGCGCGGAAACCCATGGAGATATGGTTCCGCGGCGAGAAGATCACGGACCCCAGCGAGCACCCGGCCCTGAAGCCTTCGCTGGAGACAATCATGACCATCTACGACCTTGGCCATCATTCCAGGTTCAGGGATATGCTCGTTGTGAAGTCGCATCTTACGGGAGAGGAATGCAATATCTACACCTCCCCGCTCATGAGCCGCGAGGACGCCATGCAGAAGACCCGGGTCGCGCGCTCGCTCGCCGAGGTCCTGGGATGCTGCACTTTCAGGTGCACCGGCTCGGAGGCCATCTCCGGGCTGTATCCCCTCACATATGACATGGACCAGGCCCTGGGCACCGACTACCACGAGCGCTTCAAGAACTGGCTCAAGCACGTTCAGGAGAAGGACCTCTGCATCACCGCCGCGCTGACCGACGTCAAGGGCGACCGCAGGCTCAAGCCCGAGGACCAGAAAGACAAGGACATGTATCTCAGGGTGGTGGAGAAGCGCGACGACGGCATAGTCATCCGCGGCGCCAAGATCAACCAGACCGGGGTGCTCTTCGGCCACGAGTTCGTGATAGTGCCGACCGCGGCGATGACCGAGGAAGGCAAGGAATACGCGGTGGCCTGCGCGGTGCCGGCCGACACGCCGGGAGTCAGCTACGCTCTCGGCAGGACGCCCTTCGACCAGAGGATGATGGGGGACGAGTACGACGACATAGACGTTGGAAAGAAATACGGCGACCACCAGGCCATGCTCATGTGCGACGACGTTTTCGTGCCCAATGAGCGGGTGTTCATGTGCGAAGAATGGGACTTCACGGGGCTCCTTATCGAGTACTTCACGGCGGTACACAGGCTCACGGCGGGCGCCTGCAAGGCCGGCGGCGTCAGCCTCCTCACCGGCGCCACCAAGGTCGTCGCCGACTCCATAAACGTCGGCAAGGTGGGCCATATCCGCTCGAAGCTGGCCGAGATGGGCATCACGGCGGAGACGCTGTACTCGCTGTCGCTCTCGGCGGGTGTCGAGGGTTTTCAGCATGACTCCGGCGCATGGATTCCGAACTCGCTCTTGGCGCATGCCGCCAAATACCAGGCGACCATAATGCCTCATAATATAGTGAGGTACGTCAGGGAAATCATGTCGGGCTCTGGGGAGACCTTCCCGGCTGCAAAGGACCTCCTCAAGAGCGGCATATCAGACAAGCTCAAGAAGTACCTGGCGCCCGCCAAGGAGGGAATGAGTGCCGAGGACAGGCTGCGCGTATACAGACTGGCCGAGAACATGGCGAGGGGAAGCAACTGGTCGGCGATGGCCATACATGGAGGTGGCAATACCGAGGCGGCGCGCCTCATGGCCTACCGCCACATCAACATGGACAAGCTTTCCAAGCTGGCCGAGGTGGCGTGCGGCATAGACGACAATGACGAGCTCGCGGCGGATCTGATCAGCGAGCGCCAGGGCAAGATCGACTGGGATCCCAAGGTCTTCAAAGTGAAAAAGAAGGCCAAGAAGTAAGGGTTCGGGAGCCGGGCGGTATCCCCCCGCGGAGTGAAGGTGCCGGCGGGTGGCTGCGGCCTCTTTTGAACTCAGGCCTGCGAATTCGAAGGAGGTTGACAAGCATGGCAGACGAACCCGGTTTCGACGTCAAGGCGGCCCACAAGTTCTTCGCGGCCGATTGCTTCAACAGAACCTGGGGTCTGATGGAGAAGTCCGACAGGACATCTGAAGATGATGAGCAGATGCTCCTCCTCACCTTCGCCTCCCAGTGGCACTGGTCGCAGCGCGAAGACTGCGCACCCACCAATGTATCCGTTGGCTACTGGCAGATCTCAAGGGTTTTCGCGATCCTGGGGCAGGCCGATAATGCAAGGCGGTACGGCCACTTGAGTCTGGAGGCCCTCAAAGATGAGACGGGCCTCCCCTTCTACTTCGGCTATGCCTATGAGGCCCTGGCCCGCGCCGAAATGGTGGCGGGAGACAAAGCCAGAATGGACGAATACCTGGCAAAAGCCAGGGAGTTCGCCGACAAGGTGCCTTACCCGGACTCCAAGAAGCTCCTGACAGACGACCTCGGCACAATAGCCTGAAGGGTCTATTTTGAGGGGTCAGGTCTTGAAATGCACAGTGGTTGGCCTTCTGCGGATA